>NZ_JAMAWB010000069.1:0-467 GCF_023713585.1 Paenibacillus sp. MER TA 81-3 | reverse complement strand
ACCGCACGCAGGCCGCGACCGCCGACCAGAACCACGCGTACACGGCCGAAGAGCAGGCCGAGGACAACGGTCTGGCGGACCTGTTCCCGAAGTACACGGGCAAGGGCTCGTCCGGCGGCGCCGGCGCGTTCGGCACGAAGGGCCAGGTGATGGGCTACTTCGACGGCAACACGGTGACCGCGCTGTGGAACTACGCGCAGCGCTTCGCGATGAGCGACAACACGTTCACGACGTCGTACGGCCCGTCGACGCCGGGCGCGCTGAACGTCGTGTCGGGGCAGACCAACGGGATGCAGATCGTCAAGACGTCGAAGCAGCCGTCGACGCTCGCCGCCAGCTCGTACTACATCAATGACGGCCAGGGCGGCTTCACGATGATCAACGACGTCGACCCGGGCTTCGACGTGTGTTCGAGCCCGACCGACCAGGCGATGATGACCGGCAAGAACATCGGCGACCTGCTGAAC
>NZ_JAMAWB010000068.1:0-467 GCF_023713585.1 Paenibacillus sp. MER TA 81-3 | reverse complement strand
ACCGCCTGCTTCGCCAGCTCCTGCACTTCCTCGTTGCTTAACGAGAAAATATCGCGCTGCGCCTGCGGCACATCTTCGATACGCACCTGTTTACCGTGCTCCTGGGTCGGCGCGTAAACCATACGGATCTTTTTCGACCCCATGGTGCGGCGCACGATCGCCGGACGGCCAGCGGCCAGCGTCGGTTTGTGGACGTAGAATTCGTCCGGGTTCACCGCGCCCTGCACCACCATCTCGCCCAAACCCCATGCAGAGGTGATAAACACCACCTGGTCAAAGCCGGATTCGGTATCGATGGAGAACATGACGCCGGAGGAGGCCAGATCGGAGCGGACCATCCTCTGCACCCCGGCGGAGAGCGCCACGCCGCGGTGATCGTAACCCTGATGCACGCGGTAGGAGATTGCGCGATCGTTAAACAGCGAAGCAAACACGTGCTTCACGGCAACGAGCACGGCGTCAAAGCC
>NZ_JAMAWB010000067.1:0-468 GCF_023713585.1 Paenibacillus sp. MER TA 81-3 | reverse complement strand
GTCGTGATTCGGGCTCGGAATCACGCCGTCGTGACGCGCGCGCACCAGTTCCTGAATCACTTCCTGACGGCTCTTCGGCTGCGCGGCCACGGCTTGGGAGAACGCTGCAATCGACAGCGCGGCGGCGGCAATGACGATCATCGGACGCGGGATGTTCATGTTGGGGCTCCTTGCTGGAATGCCGTGACTGGAGCCTTCACTTTGATCCCGCGGCGGTGCGGATCCGTGATCGCCTGATGACGGTTTCGTCATCGTTCACGCATCTTTCACATCGCAGTGCGAATGAAATTCACCGCACGTTTCAGCGCGCATGACATTGCGATGACATTTTTCTCATTTGTCCCTCACCGTCACGATCCGAACGCTTTCCAGAATCGCCACCGCAATCGCGATATTCCGGCCCGTCGCGACACAGGTTCGGCGCCGGCATCGAACGATGCACGAAACGATCATCTTGAACTTCAGGGA
>NZ_JAMAWB010000066.1:0-470 GCF_023713585.1 Paenibacillus sp. MER TA 81-3 | reverse complement strand
ACAAGGATGCCTATTCGAAGGCGCTCGACGGCTTCTTCCGCGCGCACCAGGGCGAGCTGTCGCAATCGCTGCTCGACCAGGCGGGCGCGAGCACGAACAAGGCCGCGACGATCGATTTCGGCAAGCTGACCGACAACGAGCAGCGCAACCTGATCGGCACCGCGATCGGCCTCCCGCCCGACGTGCAGCCGTCGGCGGACACGGGCACGCCCACCGCGCCGGTCAACGACGACTCGGTGCGCTACACCGACAACGAAAAGCTCGACACGATCAACAAGGTGCGCGGCGAAATCCTCGAGCTCGGCGGCGGCAGCGGCACGCAGGTCAACATCCTGCCGCTGATCTACTCGGACAAGACGGCCGGGATGGTAACGAGCGCGCTCTTCAAGGTCACCGACAGCAAGGGCCACGTCCAGTACGTCGACGACACGTCGGCGAATTACGACAACATCGGCGACTACCTCGACAAC
>NZ_JAMAWB010000065.1:0-479 GCF_023713585.1 Paenibacillus sp. MER TA 81-3 | reverse complement strand
CAAATTTTGAATTACTACAGCAAGCGGTGGTCGATTGAAACCTACTTTCGAGCTGCAAAAGTGCATTTTGGCATGGATCGATATCAAGTTCGATCTACGAAATCCATTGATCGTTACTGGGCACTGCTCTCGTTTACTTCGATGTGCTGCATATACAGTGGACAAGGCAGTCTTTTGGATGGATTACATCAATATCGTCGACAGAAGAAACAACACTGGATTGAGTATATCTATAAACAAGCCCAACGCGGAGTAACCCTCGCTCAGATCAAAACGCAGCTTCGAGCTGCTTAGGGATCCTAACAGCTTTTTTGAATTTACAAATTCTTGTATCGATTATTGGCATGTACAGTATATAAGTTGAATCAAAGTTCTTAGCAACCCTTGGCAAGGAAAAATGAACTATTTGTCGAATAAGAAACAGATAAAGAAACGGACAAAGTGGGGGAACGCCATGGATAAGCATAATGAACTGGAAA
>NZ_JAMAWB010000064.1:0-481 GCF_023713585.1 Paenibacillus sp. MER TA 81-3 | reverse complement strand
CTCGGCGTCGAGCGCCGTGCGCGCGGGCGAACCCGACGGCGGCGCGATCCACGGAAACGCGGCCGCGTCGCGCCAGCCGATCCGTGCGCGCCCGAGCAACGGATGGCGCGGCCCGCACACGACGATCATGTCGTCGCGGTACAGCGGCGCGACGGCGAGCCCCGCGCTCAACGCCGACGCGTCGAGCCGGCACACGAGCAGGTCGAGCTCGTGGCGCTGCGCCTGCGCGAGCATCCGGTCGAGCGTGTCTTCCCGCACGTTGAGCTGCACGGGGCGGCCGGCTTCCCGCAGCCACGCGAGCGCGCCCGGAATCAGTTGCGGCGCCATGTTCGGCAGCAGGCCGATCGACACCGGGCGGCCTGCGCCGGTGCGCAACGCGTCGAACGCGGGCGCGACGCCGCGCATGTCGGTCAGCACGCGGCCGATGCATTCGAGCAGCGCATCGCCGTACGCCGTCGGCGCGACCCGCCGCGACGTACGC
>NZ_JAMAWB010000063.1:0-481 GCF_023713585.1 Paenibacillus sp. MER TA 81-3 | reverse complement strand
GTTCGATGGGCAGCAGGTGGAAGGGGTGCCCGCATGCCTGCTCCAGTACCTGTCGCTGTGCCAGGGCAATCAACTCGTCGCGCATGGCGAAGCACTGGCTGGCCCAGGCCTCGAAGTCCCCTTTACCCTTAAAAGGCTTTAAAAGGCCTTTTAGATAGGCCGCGTGTTCCAGCCGCATGAAGGCACCCTGTTGCAGGCCTCGGAAGTAGCGGGTCGGTGGGTTCGGATCGCTCATGCCGGCTCGTCCTCGCCGGCTGCGGCTTCGGGCGACTCTGCGGTGGTGGTTTCATCGCCGAGCAGTGATGCTTCGGCAGGACCGTCGCCGCGCTGCTTCAGGCCACGGCGCACGATGGGCGGCGCAAACTTCGACCGGCGCGTGCCTTCCAGCACGTCCTGCGGCAGTTCGCCATACTTCTCCAGCGCTGCCCGCGCTGCGGCATTCTTCGACGCGAAGTCATCGCGTGTGCAGCCCGAATAGCGA
>NZ_JAMAWB010000062.1:0-482 GCF_023713585.1 Paenibacillus sp. MER TA 81-3 | reverse complement strand
AGGCTCGCGAGCGCATGCGCGAGCACGATCGCCGGGTTGCGCAGCAGTCCGCCCCAGTTGCCGGAGTGATGCGCACCGTCGCGGGCGCGCAGGCTCAGCGTGAAGTTGACCGAGCCGCGCGAGCCGAGGAATACCGTCGGGCGCGCGGCGGCGATGCGCGGGCCGTCGGAGGCGATCAGCACGTCGGCCGCGAGCGCGTCGCGCTCCTGGCGGCACAGCGCGTCGAGGCCCGGCGATCCGGTTTCCTCGCCCATCTCGATCAGCAGCTTCGCGTTGAAGCCGAGCCGGCCGCCGCGCGCGTCGAGCACGCTCGCCAGCGCGGCCAGGTTGATCGTGTGCTGGCCCTTGTTGTCGGCGCTGCCGCGGCCGTACCAGCGGTCGCCGTCGGCCGTCAGCGTCCACGGCGACAGCGGCGCGCGCCACTGCGCGTCGTAGCCGCGCACGACATCGCCGTGGCCGTAGATCAGCACGGTCGGCAGCGC
>NZ_JAMAWB010000061.1:0-484 GCF_023713585.1 Paenibacillus sp. MER TA 81-3 | reverse complement strand
CCCGAGTGCAGCGTGCGCTCCCATTGGCGGTGCGCGGCGAAGCCTGCCTCGGTGTCGAAGCTCGGCAGCCGCTCGCGCGGCACGTGCGCGGCGAGCCATGCGCGGATTTCCGCGCGAAACGCCTGCTGTTGCGGCGTATAGGTCAGGTTCATGCGCGTGCCTCCGCGGCGCTGGCGCGTGCGTCGAAATGCGCGTCGCGCTTCTCGACGAACGCGGCGCGCGCTTCCGTCGAATCGTTCGTCATGTATGCCTGCAGCGTGAAGCCCTGCTCCCAGCGGTACTTGTCTTCGAGATCGCCGTCCTCGACGCCGTTCAGCGCCTCCTTCGCGAGCCGCACCATCGCCGGGCTCTTCGCGGCGATCTTGCGGGCGATCGCGAGCGCCGCGTCGCGCAGCGCGTCGCGCGTCACCACCTGCTCGAGCGCGCCGAGCCGGTACGCTTCGGCCGCGTCGATCATGTCGCCGGTGAAGTACATCGCGCGCAC
>NZ_JAMAWB010000060.1:0-486 GCF_023713585.1 Paenibacillus sp. MER TA 81-3 | reverse complement strand
CTGTACGAGGGCAGCTTCACGGTCGACAGCACCTATGACGTGATCGAGCGACTCGGCATCACGAGCCTCGCCGGTTCACCGACCGCGTACCGGATGCTGATGGCGGCCGGCAACGAAGCGGCCGCACGGCTGAAAGGCCAGCTGCGCGTGGTCAGCAGTGCCGGCGAGCCGCTGAATCCCGAAGTCGTGCGCTGGTTCCACGCGGCGCTCGGCGCGCCGATCCATGACCACTACGGCCAGACCGAACTCGGGATGGTCGTCAACAATCATCACGGCCTCACGCACGTCATCCATGCCGGTTCGGCCGGCCTCGCGATGCCGGGCTACCGTGTCGCGGTGCTCGACGAAGCCGGCCGCGAGCTTGGCCCCGGCGAGCCCGGCAACCTCGCGATCGACATCGCGCGCTCGCCGCTGCTGTGGTTCCGCGGCTACTGGCAGCAGGACACGCCGGCGATCGCGGGCGGCTACTACCGGACCGGCGACAAC
>NZ_JAMAWB010000005.1:0-354808 GCF_023713585.1 Paenibacillus sp. MER TA 81-3 | reverse complement strand
CACCCTCTCAGGTCGGCTACGCATCGTCGCCTTGGTGAGCCGTTACCCCACCAACTAGCTAATGCGCCGCAGGTCCATCTGCAAGTGACAGATTGCTCCGTCTTTCCCATCTCCCTCAGGCGAGGAAGATGTCTATCCGGTATTAGCTACCGTTTCCGGTAGTTATCCCAGTCTCACAGGCAGGTTACCTACGTGTTACTCACCCGTCCGCCGCTAAGCATCAGGAGTGCAAGCACTCCATCAGCTCCGCTCGACTTGCATGTATTAGGCACGCCGCCAGCGTTCGTCCTGAGCCAGGATCAAACTCTCCGTTAAAGTTAGTTTGACTTGCTCATTGTATTGCTGACGAGAATTTTCATTCTCTTGCTTTGTCATTTGTTCAGTTTTCAAGGAACTCATATTTCTTATTTAACTTTCGTGCGTCGATGCCTTTCGGCGTCAGCGCTTAACTACTATATCAAATCGACATTTTGTTGTCAACACTTTTTTATTTCATTGTGTTTCAGCAAGTTTCGCGTCGAATCGACAAGAAATAATGTACCATATTTGCTTTATTCGATGCAACAAGAAATAAATTACAAATGATATTTGGGGATGCGGTGTCAAGCTGCATCCCATTTTGTCGAGAAACCTAATTCAAAAGAGAAGGAACTAATCACACGAGTCAGCTGCGCGCTATTTCTTATTGTTTCGCCTAAACCGTATGACTTCGCTTCTGCGCTTGCTCTTCCACAAGCGCGCCATCCTTAATAGTGACGATCCGATCACATAAATCCAATACACGTTCGTCATGTGTAACCATGACCGCAGCCTTGCGCCTGGCCTTTACTTCAGAAGCAAGCATTTCCACGACCGACCGTCCTCGCTTGGAATCTAAGCTCGCAGTAGGCTCATCGGCCAATATAACCTCAGGATCGTTCATTAACGCACGCGCAATCGTATCGTTGTAATTCCCGCAATATCCGTCCCATTAATTATAATGCGTCCGCTTGACGGCGTGGGCAATACCCCTGCAATCGATAAAAAGGTGCTTTTCCCCGAGCCAGAAGGGCCCACAACGACAACGAATTCTCCCTCTTCCACCTGCAACGACACTCATCGCAGCGGTCGTATCTTTAATCGTCAGCACGTCACCAAGCTTCACTCCGTCTTCTTTTAGCGAAGCGTCGACTACAACTTCATGCCTCCCGCTTCCGGACAGTGATTTGCCTTCGATAATTTTTGGCATCAGCACGCTGTTCTGTTCAATAGCGAACAAGGAAACGTCCGATTTCTGCGCCGTATGCTCCTGAGTTACGGTCAGCATCGTCTGAATGAGCGGCGCGGCATCGTTCACCCCGTCCTACTGCTTGATTTCATCAAGCTTGCCCCATGACAAGGCGGAACGGGATAATTTATAATCGGTGTCGGATTGATATATAATGTAGTCCGCGTTCATATTTTGTATCGCAGATGCATTGTCCCCCCGATAGTCCATTCGCCAGTCCCGACACAATTAGCGTCAAGCATGCGACCAGCACCATAATGAGTCCGATGAGCACGAATCTTGATTTCGCACGCTTCAACTCACGGATAGCCAAAAACATGATTCATCCACTCCAATCTATCTATTCCCACAACGATAATGTCCTTTGAGCATATCAGGATGTCGCTTCGGACTTTTATATTGTAGAAAGAGAACTGAACCGAATATGAACGACAGATTACAAATGAATGAAATGGATTGTTCAGCGGAGTCTTCATATATTGTTGCAAATGCTTTGCACCCGCTCCGGTTATGACTTATACTCTGGGTACTATTTTGCAAAGCGAGGACAATCCGATGGCAGTAACGATTATTCATGTAGCTGAAAAAGCAGGCGTGTCTCCATCTACCGTATCACGTGTCATCTCGAATGATTCGCGTATTAGCCAGAAGACGAGCCGCAAGGTGCGCAAAGCAATGGAAGAGCTGGGGTATCACCCAAATATGCTTGCGAAGAGTCTGGTCACGAAGACAACGAACAATTTGGGCATCGTCCTGCCTCGCCCTGCGGATGAGGTGTTTCAGAATCAATTTTTCTCCGAAATTATTCGCGGCATCGTTACGAAGGCAGCTTCCAGCCGCTATGATGTGCTCATGACTGCCGGAACAAGTCAGATGGAAGAAGAGAAGGCGGTCGAACGGTTAGTGCATGGCCGAAATGTGGATGGCATCATTTTATTGTCCTCTCGCAGAGACGATCAGATTATTTCCTTTTTACGGGACAAACAGTTCCCATTCGTGCTGGTCGGCCGCAGTGATCAGTATTTGGATATCATTTCGGTGGATAACGATAATATTGCTGCATCGTATGACACTACACGCAGGTTGATCCAGTTGGGTCACCGCAATATTGCCTTTGTGAGCGGTCCATTCAATTTGACGGTATCGAAGGATCGGCTGGATGGATTCAGCAAAGCATTGATGGAGGCGGGAATCCCATCTCGTGAAGAGTACATATTGGAAGGCGAATTCAGCCAGGAATCGTCGGCACAGATGACGGAGCGAATCTTAAAGCTAGAGGAACGTCCGACGGCCATTGTTGCGATCGATGATGTTGTCGCATTCGGCATCATTCGTTCATTGCGAAGCAACGGCTTGCGCGTACCGGAAGACTGCAGTGTGGTTGGCTTCAATAATACGTTGTTGTCTGAAATGTGCCTGCCTCCGATCGCTAGTATCGATATCGGTATTTATCAGATGGGCAGTTCGGCGGTCCAAGCGCTCATCCAGCGTATTAAGGGCGATGGCTTTGAGCAAGCTCGGATCATTATTCCACATCAGCTCATATGGCGCGACTCGGTAATAGCGTTCAATTCGGATTCGTAAGCAAGGGCGATGACCCGTGTTCATGTTAAGTTGAGCGATTAATCAATTATTTTTGGTGAAATAGAAATGTTTGGCGGGAAAAGTTATCAATAAAAAAAGCGATGGGACATCCCGGCCTCACAGCCGAATGCTCCATCGCTTTTTCAGTTCATTCTACTTTTACAATGTGATATTCATTTCAATTCCATCCGTAGTGTTAGGCAACTTCAACCACAGCTCACCGCGCTCGGCTTCATAAGCCCAGCCCGAAGCTTGCTGTGCCAGCTGCGCAGCCTGAACCTGCTCACCCGATCCAGCAACACCCTTCGGAGCGGCCGCAAGGCCGATGATGCGGAATTGGATGCTTGCCCGCTGCGAATCGTAACCGCGAGTTGTATATTTCGCCGTCACGTTCAGTGCTTGCTCGGACTCTGTCGCTTCGATAAGCATCTTATTCCATTCCCCGTCTTCATAGGCAAATGTCAAGCCGTCATCTTCGTACCATTCCAGACTGCTCGTCCCGCTTCTGCCCTGCAGATAGATGGATGCCGTCACGAACTCATCCGCAACCGCCTCATCCGCATACTGGCGAACCGGACCTTCCAACAGAATAGCGCCTGCGCGGATAAAGATCGGCAGCTTCGCAAGCGGCGCATGCACATGAATGTGCTGCTGGCCCGCATAGCGCTCCCCGCTCCAGTAATCCACCCACTCGCCTTCTGGCAAATACACAGATCGCCATTCCGTATTCGGGCGGTATACCGGAGCAACGATAACCGAATCGCCCACAAGGAATTGGTCGCACAAATTATATACTTGTGGATCGTTCGGATATTCGAGCACAAGCGGACGCATAACCGGAAGCCCCGTTTTGGAGGCTTCATAGAACCAATGATACAGGTAAGGCATCCATTGGTAGCGCAATGAAATGTATTGCCGGCAGATGCGCTCGATCTCTTCGCCGAACGACCAAGGCTCCTGACGGAGCGTATCAATGGCACTATGATTGCGGCAGTACGGGAAGAAGACACCCATCTGCATCCACCGTGCCAGCAGCTCGCCGCTTGTATGATGGGCGAAGCCGCCGATATCCGGTCCCGCGAACGGAACGCCGGACATCCCCAGGTTGAGCACCATTGGCATCGCCATCGACATATGCTCCCAGAAGCTGCGGTTGTCTCCTGTCCATACGGCTGCATAGCGTTGAATACCGCTGTAGCCTGCACGCGTCAATACGAATGGACGCTTGCCGTCGAGCAGTGCCTTCAGTCCTTCATAGCTCGCCTGGGACATGCACATGCCGTACAGATTGTGCAGTTCGCCGTGGGTCTTGCGGTCGCCTTCGTTGCCGTGCATGACATTGACGTCCATCGTCTTCGTCTCATTGAAGATGGCCGGCTCGTTCATGTCGTTCCAGATGCCGTCGATGCCCAAGTCCGTATAGAAGCGCTGCTTCTCCGTCCACCAATCGCGAACGCGCGATTCAGTGAAGTCCGGGAATGCGCTCTCTCCCGGCCAGACCGGACCGGTATATATGTCTCCCTCGGCCGTTTTGCAGAAGAAGTTCTCGTCGACACCTTCCATATAGACGGCATACATCGGATCCTTCTTCACACCCGGATCCACGATCGGAACGATATGGAAGCCGAGCTCGCGCAGCCGCGCCATCATCTGCTCCGGATTCGGGAAGCGGCTCTCATCAAACGTAAAGACGCGATAGCCGTTCATATAATGAATGTCGAGATGGATGACATCGCAAGGGATCTCCTTGTCGCGGAACGTATGCGCCAGATCCATCACTTCTTTTTCATCCATATAGCTGTAACGTGATTGGTGATATCCGAGCGCCCACTTCGGCGGCAGCGGCATGCGTCCGGTCAGCTCACTGTAGCGGACGATAACTTCCTTCATGGTCGGTCCCTCAATCCAATATAAATCAAGCTCACCCGTCCAAGATTGAATCATCGCCATGTCCGCATAAGTACGCATATCAAATACGGTCTTGCCCGGATTGTCCAAGAACAATCCATAACCGTTGCCGTTATTCAACACCGTCAGGAAAGGAATGGATTGATATAAGGCTTCCATTTCCGGCACATGAGGGGCGTACACGTCGGTATTCCACATCGTATAGCGCTCGCCGCGCTTATCCAGAAATCCTGTCTTTTCCCCGAGGCCATAAATATGGTCATCTTCACTCAGCGAAATAAATGCCGTATAGTCGCCTAGAGACTCCCGATTTCGCTGCACACTGAGGATGTTCACCTGTTGTTCTCCGTTGCGGATGGACAAGGAACCTGTCTTCCGATTCATTTCAACTGTTGTGCTTCCGCTAACAACTGACACCCGCTCTTCATCAGCCGTCCACTTCAGCGGCTCTTGAGTACGGGTCTCCGACGCTATAATCGCCGGAGTCGTCTTCCAATTCGGCTGCTGTCCGCGGAATGACTTGATGCGAATCGAACCGCCGTCTACCGATGTTATGGCCAGATTAAAATGCTCTCCCATAAGCAGAAGCGCATTATTCTGTTCTGTAATCTGTGTAATCATCCCAAGCTGCACGCCCGTGCTTCTCTCTGTATGCTGGCTTGCATTCTCTGGGTGTATCGCTGCACTTGTGTCTAGCATCGTAATCCCTCCTGCTCCTACTTCTTTCTAATTTAATCCCATTCCAGCTCCCATTATCCTTTACTCGCCCCGGCTGTAAGTCCTTCCACGAGGAAGCGCTGCAGGAATAAGTACAAAAGTGCAATCGGAATGGCTATCAACACGGCACCGGCCGCGAACATCGTAAAGTTGGTCGATGCGTTGTTAACCATATCCCAAAGTCCGATGGCAAGCGTCCACTTCTCCTTCGTCCGCAATACGAGGCGGGCAAAGATGAAGTCACCCCACGCGCCGGCGAAAGTGGTAAGACCAACGTATGTGATCATCGGCTTGGAAAGTGGCAGCATAATTTTACGAAATACGGTCCAATGGGAGGCTCCATCAATGCGAGCCGATTCCTCCAGACTCTTCGGAATGGTATCGAAGAAACCTTTCACGACAAACGCTCCTAACGGAGCTCCCGCCGAGTACACCAAAATCAAGGCCATATGCGTATCCAGCAAATTAAGCTGCATCAGCAGGATGTATATGGCGATCATGCTCATAAATCCAGGGAACATGCCGAGCACCAGCATCCCCGACATCAAATTTTTGCGTCCGTAGAAACGGAAGCGCGACAAGGCATAAGCGGTCATGACGACCAGAATAACACCGAAAATCATGTTAAAGGTCGCTATCTTTAATGTGTTCAAATACCAGCGGCCATACTGGTATTGGTCCGATGTGAATAAGCTAATGTAATGCTCAAACGTCGGGTTTTTCGGAATTAACGTTTCGCTATAAATAGACGTTCCCGGCCGGATGGAGGACATCAAAATCCAAATGGTCGGATAAAAGACGCTTATTGCAATGATGATTAACAGCAGGTAGCTAAATGTGAGACGCAGCTTTGAATTTTTCTTTTTCCCCACACTCATTGGATGAGATCCTCCTCTCGGAATGAACGTGTACGGCGATAGCTCCATATCGATAGCGAGGCCACAATAATGAAGATAATGATGCCTATGGCTGCCGCCATATTGAACTTGTTGTTATCCAGCGTCAACTTGTACAGCCAGGTGACAAGCAAGTCAGTGCTGCCCGCATATTGGTATTCGCCGTTAGGCGGGTTCCCGTTGGTCATCAGGAAGATGACGTTAAAATTATTAATATTACCTGCAAATTGCCCAATTAAAATAGGTGCTGTTGAGTACAGAATCATCGGCATCGTGATGGAGCGGAATTTGTGCCATGCCGTTGCTCCGTCAACATCCGCAGCTTCGTACATATCTTTCGGAATCGTAGTCAATATGCCGATGACAAGCACCATCGTAACCGGAATACCTACCCACATATTGACCATAAGCACAGTTACTTTGGCCCAGAACGGATCGGACAGCCAAGGCAGCTTGCCTAACCCGAAATAGCTCAAGTATTGGTTGATTGGACCGAATTCACCGTTAAACATGTTGCGCATAATGAGAAACGACAACATTTGCGGAATCGCATACGGAATAATAAAAATAGTGCGCCACATCGTCTTGAAACGAATTCCCGCCTGCTGTACCAGCAGCGCTACTAGAATACCGCCAAAATAACAAGTGACGGTAGCCAAGATGGCCCAAATGATCGTCCACGTCAATACGCCGTAGAACGTGTCACTCCATGATCCAAGCTGCAGCAAATCTTTAAAGTTCTGCAAGCCAACCCAATCGACAAGCTTCGCCGGCGGAATATGCTCAGGCGCCGAATAGTTCGTGAAGGCAAGCAAGATCATGAAGATGATCGGCATAATCGTAAAGAACAATACAGCCGCTGTCGGCAGAGCCAAAAACAAATAGGCGAATTTGTTCTCTTTCACATATTCCAAGCTCTGCAGGAAACGATTCGGTGTATCGCCCCGTTCACGCAGACGTCCGACTGCAAAGGCGTCCTTCACAACTAAAATGTACATCCAAATAAATACAAACAGGACAACCAGGGTAATTAAGCTGCTAATAATGAGGTGGATGGAATGATCGCCAGCCACCATCTTGTAAAGCTTGCCGACCTTCTGCATTTGGGAAGGCGTCTCGCCGAGTGTGTATAATCCCCATAATGCACGCGGCAATTGATTGATTAAATAGTAAAGCCCCAAGGCTTCACACAGCATGAGCAGAATACCTTTGAGATACTGACGGTTAAATAGTTGCCCTAGACCCCAGAACACACCAGAAAGCATAGCAGCTTTGCTCGCGTATTTTGTATGTGTCTCACCTGGCGTCGGCCCTGTCTGATGAAGTGCAGATTGCGCATCACCCGAAGAAGCCGATTGTCGAGTGCTCATAAAGGACTCTCCTTTCTCCATATCCAATATCGTTATTTCACGACGTCCGACCAATTTAAACGACCCGGGCAAGCGATTGCTCCCCCGGGCTTTTTTCTCTCTTTATTTAGAGGAAGTTAATAAAGCTGCCTTCCTTTTGATTGCGAGTCAAGTTGACCTTTTTGGAACACGCACTTTTATTTATTGGCGTCTTTAATTTGCTGTACGGCGTTATCAAGCGCTGCTTTCGGATCTTTTCCTTTGTTCAGCACGTCTGCAAGACCTGCCGCCATCGGGCTCCATACACTGCCCATCTCTGGAATAGCCGGCATTGGGTAAGAGTTCTTGAACTGCTCCAATACCGCAACGGTGAACGGATCGTTGGCTACTGTCGGATCAGCTGCCGCTTCTTTGTTAGAAGGGACAACGCCATTCAATTCGAAGGCTTTCAGCTGAGCGTCTTTCGTCGATGCATATTCTGCGAACAGCTTAGCCGCATTCGGATATTTCGTGTAAGAGTTGACATACCAAGCTTTCACGCCGGAGAACGTCTTGGAAGGCTGGCCATCGATGCTTGGAATTACTGCTGCGCCGAGGTTGATGCCTGCTTTCTTCAAGTCCGGAATCGCCCATGGTCCGTCGATATTCATCGCCAATTGACCGCTGGAGAACAAGCCCTTTTTCACATCGCCCGTTACATCGGATGTCGTCAATGGAAGCACCTGCTTAGCAAACTGCTGCAGGAACGCCGCCCCTTTAACCGCACCTTCGTTGTTCAAGCCAATGTCCGCTTTATCGCTGCCATTGTTGCCGAACACGTAGCCGCCTGTTGTTGCCAGATACATGTAGTCATAATAGAAGTTCCCAATTTCCCACATGTACGTGTACTTTTTGTTAGGTATGTCGTTCATTTTCTTGGATAGTTCAACAACCTCTTCCATGGTCTTAGGTGCCTCTGGCAGCAAGTCTTTGTTATAGAACATGATGAGCGTTTCTACAGAACGCGGATATCCGTACAGCACGCCATCAAAAGATGCTGCATTGACTGCCAATTCGGAGTTCGCTTCGCGTGTCTGTGCCTCATGGAAATCGTTCGGGAACACGAGACCAGCCGTTACCGCTTTACCCAGGTTGTCATGCGGGAAGACTACGATATCCGCTGCAATGCCGGCAGGACCGTCATTGACCAGCTTATTGACTTGGTCAGGAGCCGCCACTTCTTCGAACTTGACGGGAACTTTGTACTTCTCTGTGAATTCCTTGGCGATAGCCTCGATGAAAGGACGACTTTCTTTACTCTCCCATACGATCAAGCTTGCTCCTTCTTCGGGAACCAACTGATCGCTTTCCGCTGCTCCGCTGTCCGTCGCCGTGTCTGTCGACTCCGCAGCATCTGTCGTTGCTCCCGCCCCGTTCGTCGAATTATTGCCGCCGCCGGAGGAACAAGCCGTAATTGTAAATACCATCATGACCGACAAAAGCGTTACTACCCATTTCTTCATGTGTGAATCCCCTTTCAATTGTGCAAGTTTGCTAATTTCAAAGCGTGCAAAGTTGAAGCTGAGGTACCATGGTGCAAAATTGTGCCTATATCTATGCAAACCTTTGCATAGAACATTAAAAAAATAAACCCTTTCTCACAAAGGCCTTGTAAGCGGTTGCGTATATGTTGATTATACAATTCAACTTTTATCTTGTAAACCGTTTGCACAAAAAAATATTTTATTTTATACTGTGATTCATACTTGAGAACATTTATAGTAAGTGAGGTTTTTTCCCGATGGCAGTAACCATAATTAATGTGGCCGAAAAGGCTGGCGTCTCGCCTTCTACGGTGTCGCGCGTAATCTCGAACGATTCGCGTATCAGCCAGAAGACAAGCCGCAAAGTACGCAAGGTCATGGAAGAGCTTGGTTACCACCCGAACCTTATGGCCAAGAGCTTAGTTACGAGGACAACGCACAATATCGGCATTGTTCTCCCCCGCCCCGCAGAAGAACTGTTCCAGAATCAGTTCTTCTCCGAAATTATTCGGGGCATCGTGACGAAGGCAGCTTCCAGCGGTTATGATATTTTGATGACCACCAGCACCAATGAAATAGAAGAATGGAAAGCGGTAGAGCGGCTCGTTCAGGGGCGCAACGTCGACGGCATTATTTTGCTCGCCTCTCAACGAGAGGATCCGAATATATCGTTTTTGCGGGAGAAAAAGTTTCCGTTCGTGCTCGTTGGGCGCAGCGAGGATTACAGCGATATCACTTCCGTGGATAACGACAACATTGCAGCCGCTCAGGCGATAACTCGCCATCTAATTGAACTCGGTCACCGCCGTATCGGCTTCGTCAGCGGGCCATTCGAATTGACGGTCTCGAAAGACCGGTTGGACGGATATAGCAAGGCCTTGCTCGATGGGGGCATTCCGTTCCGGTGCGACTATGTTTTTGAAGGCGCATTCACGCCTGACTCGGCGATGCAAGTCACCGAACAGATTTTGAAGCTTGAAGAACGCCCGACCGCCATCATTGCAATCGATGACGTCGTTGCCTTCGGCATCATCCGCTCGCTATGGAATAACGGGCTCCGGGTTCCGGAGGATTGCAGTGTCGTCGGATTTAACAACACATCGCTGGCTGAGATGTGCTTGCCGCAGATTTCAAGCGTCGATATCGGCATGTATCAAATGGGCCAATCTACAGTTCAGGCTCTAATCCAGCGTATTAAGGGCGACGGGTTCGAGCAGGCTCGCATCATCATTCCGCATCAGCTTATATGGCGAAGGTCAGTGACGTCTCCCGATTCCGAAGCGTAAACATCAATCGTTCGTTCGTCAGTCTGCAAGCAGTTCGATATAAGCCAAAGGAGAGGACATTATTATGCTGCTCGAAGCCATTTACCATCGCCCTAAGCAGAACTGGGCATATGCTTATGACCACAAAACCATTCACGTTCGCATCCGCACGAAGAAAAATGACGTGAATCGTGTCACCGTCTATTACGGGGATAAGTTCAACAGCTGGGAGGGAATAGAGAAGACCATCTCTGTTCCGATGACGCGCATGTATCAGGATGAGCTGTTCGATTATTGGCAAGCGGAGACGATTCCTCCATTCCGCCGTCTCGCCTACGCCTTCAAGCTGGAGGATGCGCATGACACGGTGTGGATGACCGAGCGCGGCTTCCAACAGGAAACGCCGGAGCCGACGAAGAGCTGGTTCGAGTATCCGTTCCTGAACCCTGCGGACATCTTTGCGCCGCCGGCTTGGGTGAAGGATGCGGTGTTCTATCAAATTTTCCCGGAACGCTTTGCCAATGGCGATGCAAGCAACGATCCGGAGGATGTGCTGCTTTGGGGCGGCGATCCGAAGCCGGACAATTATTTTGGCGGCGACCTGCAGGGGGTTCTGAACCACCTCGATCATTTGGAACAGCTCGGCGTAACGGCGATATACTTCACCCCTATATTTGAAGCGACAACGAACCATAAGTACGATACGAAAAACTACATGAAGGTCGACCCGCACTTCGGCACGAATGAAAAGCTGAAGGAATTGGTGCAAGTGTGTCACGACCGCGGCATTCGCGTGCTGCTCGATGCGGTATTCAATCATTGCGGCCACACGTTCCCGCCTTTTGTTGACGTGCTCGAAAAAGGCGAGCAATCCGCCTACAAGGATTGGTTCCATGTCCGTCAGTTCCCGCTCGAGGTGATTGACGACGTGCCGACCTTCGACACGTTTGCGTTCACACCGATGATGCCGAAGTTGAACACGGAGCATCCGGAAGTGAAGACCTATTTGCTCGATGTGGCGCGCTACTGGATTGAAGAGGTCGGCATCGACGGCTGGCGGCTCGATGTCGCCAATGAAGTGGACCACCAGTTCTGGCGTGAATTCCGCCAAACGGTTAAAGCCGTTAACCCAGACGCTTATATTTTGGGCGAGATGTTCCACGAGGGCATGATGTGGCTGCAGGGCGATCAGTTCGATGCGGTGATGAACTATCCGTTCACGTATGCAATGCATGACTTTTTTGCACAGGAATCGATTGACGGAATCGGATTCGCGCAAGCGATCCAGCATCAGCTGGCAAGCTACCCGCTGCAGGCTAACGAGGTCATGTTCAACCTGCTGGACAGTCATGATACGCCGCGTCTGCTGACGCTGTGCGGCAACGACAAGCGCAAGATGAAGCTTGCTGCTCTGTTCCAGCTGACGTTCTTGGGCACGCCATGCATTTATTATGGCGACGAGGTCGGATTGGACGGGGATCATGATCCAGGCTGCCGCAAATGCATGGAATGGGACGAAAAGCGGCAGGATGCCGGCCTGCTGCACTATTATCGCAGCCTGATCGCGCTGCGGCATGCGCACTCCGCGCTGCGGACGGGCAGCTTCCGCTTCGTTCATGCAGAGGAGAACGACCGGGTCATTGCGTATGAGCGGGCAGATGCGAATGGGCGCTGGCTCTTCGTGCTGAACGGATCTGAGCAAAGCCAGACGGTAAGTCTGCAGATTTGTGAAGGTGTATGGCAGAGTGTCAGTATCGATGACAGGTCCGATACGGGCGAAATGCTGGCGGGAAATCACAAGGGCTTGCAGGTTGAGGTCGAGGGTATGGGCTGGCGGATATTGAAATTGAAGCAGTAGTCCGTATCCGCAAGCAATGCAGGAGCACTCTATCTAGTTCAATTGGAAATATTATGATATAGTCATAGGAACACAATAATGGCTTTTGGGCGGTTGGCTAGTCTCCTGCAAAGGAGGTGATGCCAGTGAGCGTATTTGAAGCATTGAGTCTAATGTTCCTTTTCGGAATGTTCATTCTTGCTTTGCTCACTTACTTAAAGAAAAAGTAGACCGCCCTGTCTCAAAGGTCTGCGGTCTACTTTCGCACCTTGTAAAAAGCCAACCGCTCTTCATGCGGTTATTGTGGGAAGAAGGTCGTAGTTGACGCTACGATCTTCTTTTTATTATACGCAAATTGTATCATACATATTCTTACTGTTCAATGGTGTGGTCTATCGCGTGAAAATCTTTCACGGATTCAGGACTTACTCTATCGTATTTGCAATTTCCAGCAGTTGCTCGTTGCTATAGAGAGGGGACGTCGTTCCATTCGTCTCTTTTCCAGAGAACAGCACATAGGTGAGCCCATCATGTCTCGGGGAGCGCTTTTTCGGGTATGTTGTGTGCAGATTCGTTTGACTCCATATAGTTATTTGGTTGCTGATGGATGCTCGTTTCAGTAGAGGCTTGATTGTGGTAGCATCCGGATAAAATGATAAAAGGGAGCAGTAAACGAATTCTCAATCGCCTCATGATAATCACCTCAAAATAATTATACTGCAACACGCGCTTGTATGCGGATTATAAATTAGTAGTGGCTCAACCCTAAAATCAATGCCGCGGAGACGATTTGTCCGGGCAGTGCTATTCGATGTCGAATGGCCTCTTAGGATGCATCATGCTCAAAAGGGGACTTTTCGAACAACCTAAATAAGCCAAAGGAGAGAACATTACCTGCTGGACAGCCATGATACGCCGCGTCTGCTGACGCTGTGCGGCAACGACAAGCGCACGATGAAGCTGGCCGCGCTGTTCCAGTTGACGTTCTTGGGCACGCCATGCATTTATTATGGACGAGGTCAGATTGGACAGGGAGCATGAACCAGGCTTCCGCAAATGCATGGAGTAGGATGAAAGGCGGTAGGATACCGGCCTGCTGCACTATTATCAATGCTGACGGGAAATCACAAGGGCTTGCAGGTTGAGGTCGAGGGTATGGGCTGGCGGATATTGAAATTGGAGCAGTAGTTCGCACTTCGCACGCAATGCAGGAGCACACTATCTAGTTCAATTGGAAATATTATGATATAGTCATAGGAACACAATAATGGCTTTTGGGCGGTTGGCTAATCTCCTGCAAAGGAGGTGATGCCAGTGAGCGTATTTGAAGCATTGAGTCTAATGTTCCTTTTCGGAATGTTCATTCTAGCTTTGCTCACTTACTTAAAGAAAAAGTAGACCGCCCCCACCAAGGTCTGCGGTCTACTTTTTAGATTGCTCACCTAATTAAGCCAACCGCTCTTCATGCGGTTATTGTGGGAAGAAGGTCGTAGTTGACGCTACGATCTTCTTTTTATTATACGCAAATTGTATCATACATATTCTTACTGTTCAACATCATGTTGAGGAAACTCATCATACAGCAACCGCGCGTAAACCAGTTGGACCTCTGTCAATAGATTGGATACACTAAAACAGAGAGAACTACGTTTGAAACACAGCGCACATCTTCGCAACGCGGAGTTTGTAGCGATGATCGTGAATAAAGGAATAGATCAGCGGCTGTCTTTTGCTAAGCAGTGCATCGAGTGTCTTCCACAGGTTACAGTTCATTCACGGCCTTCTACAACTTTTTTTGACTATTCCCCTGCTAATATCAAGGTAATTGGAATACTATATTTTTTTGTATTTGCGTTAAACTTCGCTAATGCTGTAACCGTCTGTCTTCCTTTCTGTTTCCGACTCATAATAATCGGCTCATCAAAAGTGTATTCCTCATCCTTGACCAGCTTTTTTGAAATCCCCACATCATCAAAAAAATGTGCTGCAGAACGCTCATTACCATCTTCAGAAGTGGAGATCGATACGAGAGGTTTAGAGTGCTCTATTCGTATCTCTTCTTCACCGATATACTTCAACTTTGTTTGAATGGAAATCCGATTGTTGCTTATCGAAGTTGCTTCCAAGCTCACTTCAAATCCATCAAGTTTTTCTTTCACCGTTTTACTCTCTTTTGGTTCATCATTGGAGCATCCATAAATGAATAATGACAAAAATAAAATATTAAAAAATATAATGAAGTGATGTTTTTTTTCCACATCATTTACCCCTTTAATTTTAAAAAATTAATTGACAATAATCTGATTAATGTTCAAATCAGAAAAGATATACTGAACTTGAGAATAAATTCTTTCACTATGTCCATCTGAATAAGTTATATCACCTTTGAATAATCCATAAATTGTGCGTTCATGAGCCGAATCATCACTCTGTTGGTTAAATACAGGAGCCCCACTATCACCAGGCATACCAGAAAAAGTAGCACTTCTTATATTGGTAAATAGTACATCATTTTGCTTAAAACTTAAATTTCGGCTTACAATTTTACCACAGACATTTCCTGAGTTTCTGCCTGACATACAAACATTATCACCAATCACATCGTCAGATGCAAATTGGTATTTTGAAAATGCCAGATCAGATGATTTTCCATTAGATCCATAAAGCTTATATGAGGAATCTGATGAGTATATTTCAATTGCTCCTACATCTGAGTTTCCCCCGTAATTTCTTTTTGTCATATATCCAATTGTGTTCCCACCTTGTTTCCACTCCGATAGCATATCACCACAATGTCCTGCAGTTATATAGAAATGAACATCTTGTGTACTTGTCGGGCCCCAAAGCTTGGCGCTAAATGCTCCAGTACATGTCGCAACATAACCATTACTACATCACTATTGATAGCAAGTCCTCCAACTAATGGATGGGTTTTAGCATTCCTATTGTTATCTTCAACCTTAATGGAATCAACCTTCACTTCAATATTGGCTTACTTTAAAAATGAATGCAGGATATGATTACATCATATTCCTATTATTTCATATTCTAATTTATTAGATTATAATCGTAAAGATATACAGTTTAAAAATAAGGGTAATGGACTCTGTCAATAGATTGGATACATAAAACCGAGAGAATCACGCTGTAAACAAGAATATACGTTCGTACCACCTGCGTTCTCGTCTTGATTTTTCTAGATAGACGAGTTCCTTATTCAGCACGATATGAAAGAATTCAATGTAAGCGTTATCGTAGCGGTTCCCCTTACGGCTCATGCTATCGCTTAGCTCGTATTTCTTAAGATGACTCTGGTATTTCGAGCGCGGCAATGGCAAGCTCTTTGGTCATTCTCTCGTCCATGCGGAACGTACATCATGGAACTTTTTTAGTGGTCTAAAAAGCAGTCATGTTGACCAAACTCGTCATGAAGCAACCTTAGCCGAATATTACGAATAACCCCCTCATCCTGATGGAGAGGGGGTTATTGTGGTTTAGTGTTCGCTTATGCTTCAGAGCCGCTCGCGCCAAGCGCTTCATTCAACAGCCGCACGAGCTCGTTCTCGTCCGTAATGACGGGAATGCCCAATTGCTCGGCCTTGGCCAGCTTGCTGCCCGCCTTCTCCCCCGCGACGACAAGATCGGTCTTCTTCGATACGCTGCCTGTCACCTTCGCACCGCACGCTTCCAGCTTCTCTGTCGCTTCCTCGCGCGTCATCAGGTGCAGCGTTCCGGTCAGCACGACCGTTTTTCCATAGAAGAACGAATCTTCGCTTACCGGTGCAGGCTTCTCTACTGCTTGCGGCTCTACGCCAAGCTCAAGCATCCGGTCAATGCTCGCTCGGTTCACAGGATCGGCGAAGTAAGTTACGATGCTGTCAGCCACGATGTCACCCACATCCGGAATAGTGATTAGCTCCTCGGCTGAGGCTTGCATGACGCCCTCCAGCGTCCCGAAGTGATCGGCAAGCGCCCGCGTCGTCGACTTGCCCGTATTCGGAATGCCGAGCGCGAACAAGAAAGCCGCCAGGTCGCGCGTCTTGCTTTTATTCAGCGCCTCCAACAGGTTGTTCGCCTTCTTCTCTCCGAACCGATTGAGAACGACCAGTTGTTCGAAGGCGAGCGCGTACAGGTCAGAGGGTTCATGTACGTTCAGCTCATCATGCAGCTGCTCCGCAGTCATGACGCTGAACGTCTCGATGTCCATCGCATCACGCGAGGCAAAGTGCGCCAAACGGCTCACAATTTGCGGCTTGCAGTTCAGCTTGTTGTTGCAGAACAAATGCGCGCCGCGCATTTCAAGCGTGTATCCGCAAGCTGGGCACTCCGTCGGATACACAATTTCTTCGCCATCCTCTTCATCTGGCACGCGACCGAGAATTTCGGGAATGACATCATTCGAACGGCGGATGAAAACACGTGCGCCCAGTGCATGCTTCAGGTTCTTCCGCTCGATGTCGCCGACATTGTTCAAGGTGCAGTTCTGCACGGTCACCCCGGCCAGCTCAACCGCTTCTACACGCGCGACCGGCGTGATTTTACCCGTACGTCCGACTTCCCAATTGACCGACTCCAGCACGGTCGTCGTCTCTTCTGCCTCGAACTTGAAGGCAACGGCCCAGCGCGGGAATTTATCCGTGTAGCCGAGCACCTCGCGCGTGCGCATATCGGTAATCTTCACGACTGCCCCATCGATCAAATAATCCAAGGATGGGCGCTGCTCCTGCACGCGATGCAGTTCCTCGCGCACCTCTTCTATCGTATCGAAGTACGTAATGTACGGATTCACCTTGAATTGGTTCGACTTCAGAAATGCCATCATTTCTTGATGGGTGGTGAACGTTACGTCATCGGAGTAGCCAACATTATAGAAAAAAGCACTCAGCTTCCGCTGCGCCGTTACTTGCGGATTCAAGTTGCGGAGCGCTCCCGCCGCCGCATTGCGCGCATTTTTAAGCGGCTCGGCCGCTGTCTTATTATAGGCATCCAGCACAGACAGGTTCATAATGCCTTCGCCCTGCACTTCAATCGTGCCGTCCTTGTACGGAATCGTCAGCGGGACAGAGCGGATCGTCTTCACCTGCGGCAAAATCGCCTCGCCAACGACGCCGTTCCCGCGCGTCGACGCCTGGACCAACTGGCCATCCGTATAGGTCAGATTGACGGTCAATCCGTCATATTTCAACTCCACCACATAAGCGGGCGCAGGAAGAGGCTCTGCCTCTGGATTTTTCGTGTTGTAGTCTTGAATAAGGCGCAGGACCCGTTGATGCCACGCATACAGATCGTCTTCATTCTGCGCCTTGTCCAAGCTCCACAGCCGCGACAAGTGACGGTGCGGATCGAATCCCTTCAGGATCTCGCCTCCGACCCGACTCGTCGGTGAATCGGACAATACAACCCCCGTTTCTCGCTCCAACGCGACGAGCTCGTCATATAGCTTGTCATACTCTTTATCCGAGATGACAGGCTCGTCGAGCGTGTAATAATGATAATTGTAACGGTTCAGATCCGCCACGAGTTGTTCCATACGGGAATGTGCATTCGACACGGAGGGTGCCCCTTTCTTACTCATATCCACAAAGTCACTTCAAGGTCATCACCAGGATATTCTACCTGCTGTTCATTTATACTTTCGTAACCGGCGCAAATGCCGCCAGGAGACGCTTTACACCGACAGGCGCCGGGAAGGCAATCTGCAGCTCCGTATCGGTACCCGTCCCTTTGACGGAGACGATGACGCCGACGCCCCACTTGGCGTGGGACACTTTGTCGCCAGCTTGGATGCTGCCGTCTTGCGCTCCATCCTGCTTCGCCTTGTCGAGCGAAGTCGTGACAGTGACGCCACTGGCGGCCGGTGCCTTGCTTCCTGGAGTGGATGTGCGCCATCCGCCCGGCGCCTGGCTTGACGCGCCTGTGCCGGACGCTTGGTTCGCTCCTGCGCCTCCGGCGTAGCCGAGACCGCGCCCGCCATAGGAGGCGGAGGATGCATTGCGGCCGTAACGGTCGCCCCCGCCGTAGCGCGTGCCCGACGAAGATGCGTCTTCCATCAGTTCTTCCGGCACTTCCCTGAGGAAGCGTGACGGCGGGTTCGCATTCGTCCGGCCGAACAGTGTGCGCGTTCGTGCACACGTCAGGAAGAGCTGCTGCTCTGCGCGCGTAATGCCTACATATGCGAGACGGCGCTCTTCTTCCAGCTCCTCGTTGTCGCTGAAGGCGCGGCTGTGTGGGAAGACTCCCTCCTCCATACCGATGATGAAGACGACAGGGAATTCCAATCCTTTGGCGCTGTGCATCGTCATGAGGATGACCGCGTCTTCTTCCTCTTCGTCGGTATCATTCACCGAATCGATATCCGCAATAAGGGCCAGGTCGGTCAAGAACGACACGAGCGACTTGTCGTCATTGCGCTGCTCGAACTCCTGCGTTACCGACAGGAACTCCTCGATGTTCTCTAGCCGCGCCTTTGATTCCAGCGTGTTTTCCCGATGCAGCTCCAGCTTGTACTCTGACATTTCCAGCACTTTTTCCGTCAATTCCGTAACAGACAAATATTCGACCATATGATGCAAGCCATCGATCATCGCCCGGAATTCACGCAATGTGCCCTTAGTCTTCGGAGCGATGTCCAAGTCATCCATATTCGCTATGACTTCCATGACCGACGTGCCTCGTGCCGACGCCGCGTCGGACAGCTTGGCTAACGTCGTCGCCCCAATGCCCCGCTTCGGCACATTGATAATGCGCTCCAAGCTGATATCATCGTTCGGGTTAGATATTAACCGCAAGTATCCTAGCAAATCCTTAATCTCTTTGCGGTCGTAGAACTTGATGCCGCCGACGATCTGATATGGAATTTCGGACTTGATGAGAATTTCCTCTATTACCCGGGACTGGGCATTCGTTCGGTACAAAATCGCGTGATTGCTGTACGATGTGCCGGTCATCTTGTTCTTCTTAATTTCCGCCGTCACGAAATAGCCTTCATCATGTTCCGTATCCGCTTGATAGACTTTAATCTTATTTCCCTCGCCGGAGTCGGTCCACAACTTCTTCGGTTTACGGCCCGTATTCTGCTTAATGACTTCATTCGCCGCATTCAAAATATTCGCGGTAGACCGATAGTTCTGTTCGAGGAATATTGTGGTTGCCTTCGGGTAATCTTCCTCGAAGTTCAGAATGTTCGTAATGTCCGCCCCACGCCAGCGGTAGATGGACTGATCACTATCCCCCACCACGCAAATATTATGATGCTGATCTGCGAGCATGCGGCACAGCATGTACTGCGCACGGTTCGTATCCTGATACTCGTCAACGTGAATATATTTGAACTTCTTCTGATAAAAGTCGAGCACTTCCGGCACTTCCTTGAACAGATGGATTGTCGACATGATCAGATCGTCAAAGTCGAGCGAGTTGTTGCTCTTCAGCCGCTTCTGGTACAGCTTGTACACCTTCGCGACGATACCGTCGAAAAAATCGCCAATCTTCTGCTCTAGCCGTTCCGGGGAGACAAGCTCATTTTTCGCACTGCTGATGGCCGCTTGCACTGCCCGGGGTTCAAACTTTTTCGTATCAAAATTTAATTCCTTCATGCAGCCTCGAATGACAGACAACTGGTCCGCCGAATCGAGAATGGAGAAATTGGACGTATAACCGATTCGTTCGATATCTCGGCGCAGAATGCGCACACACATCGAGTGGAACGTAGATACCCAAATGTCCTGTCCTTCCGGACCGACTAGCTTCGCTACCCGATCCTGCATTTCACGGGATGCTTTGTTCGTAAATGTAATGGCCAGGATGCTCCATGGCGCAGCTTTGCGCGTAGCGATAAGGTAAGCGATACGGTGCGTCAGCACGCGCGTCTTCCCTGATCCCGCTCCCGCCATAATAAGCAGCGGCCCTTCTGTCGCCTCTACCGCGCGGCGCTGCTCTGGGTTAAGGCGCTTAATCGCATCCTGAATGTCAATACTTGCTCGTGAAGCTCCCGTCTGTGCACCTGATTCTAAAAATTCAAACATAAGTGCGCAATCTCCTTTCTGTTGGACAAGTAGAACAGGCATGATCAATCCGTGTCTAGGGATGTGCCGATTCTGCTAGATGAATCAGCAATAGATTTGTTCAATGAAAAATAACCTGACTGATTCATCGCTGATCCAAAAATAAATCTATCCTCTCGGCTGGTATGCCGATGTCTCATTCTTGTGTTCAATCATATTTCCTATTTTAATGGCGCTGCCTTCACGGCGTCTACCGTAGCTAAGGCCGCATCCAAATCTTCATATACTATGTTACCCACCACGACCGTATCTGCCGCTGCGGCTGCTGCTCGTGCTTGCTCCATCGTGCGGATACCGCCACCGTAGAACAGCTGAGCCTGACGAAGAGCACGCTTAACCTCGCTCACCCGCTCCATATCGCCATACATGCCGCTATATTCGACGTACACGATGGGGAGACGCATTAGCTTGTCCGCTACTTGCGCATACGCGATCGTATCCGCGGCAGATATACTCGCATCCGCTTCCGTAATCTTGGCCGCCGTCGCGTCAGGATTCAATATAATGTAGCCTTCTGGTATTAGCAAATCCCACGGAATCATGTAACCATACTGTTGTATCGCACGCTGATGCTGCCCGATTATCCAATTCGGATTCGGCGTATTCAGCACCATTGGAATAAGGTACGCGTCGAATCCAGGCACCACGGCATCCAGGTTGGACACCTCCAACACGACCGGCAGCTCATATCGCCGAATGCGCGCCAACAGATCCACCGTATTCCCAAACGTCACCCCACTCGACCCGCCGACTACGATTGCATCCGAGCCGGACATACATATCCTGTCCAGTGCTTCATCACCGATTTCTTTATCCGGGTCCAATTTGAACACGTGCCGCCACGAGTCTATAGGTATAACTGGCGTATTCAAGGTTGTGTTCCTCCAAGTCCGTCGCTCTTTTACGCATCATGCAGCACACATGCCACGTGCAGGATTACTGCATTCGCGAAAGCCGCATTCTGTTCAAAATTGCATGTCTCCGCCAAAGAGCGTTCGCTTCATTTATGCTCGTATATATAGTGTACCAAAGTTAAGTCTAAGGGTGCACGTAGGGGGTGTCAATGAAGAGAAGGATGAATATATAGGTTGCCTACTATAAAGAGAATGTATGTTCTTATTGTAATAAAAACGTGAAGAGTTGTCACGGTGAAAATGATGGAGAAGCGCATTGTGTTTGCGATTTGAAATACACAATGCAGAAGGATGCAATGACCGCATAGATTGAAGATTAGAGTACACGGACGACAATGACGGCAATAGCAATCCACATGGCTGAACCGAGTATTAGCGCGATAACCCAACCGCGTCCTACTTCCGTGTGGTCTGTTTCCATATCTTTTTCATGTTGGCCCATAAAACAACAACTCCCCAAAGCGTGATGGTATTCACAGTTTGGGGAGAAAAAAGTTTAATTTATACCTTTTTCGTACAAGTATTTTTAGTAGGCATTTTTATTAATAAATCCGTTCATAATTGTCTTCCAAATAATTTTAATATCAAATAATAAAGACCAGTTTTCAATATAGAATATATCGTAACGAATCCGTTCCTCAATTGAAGTGTCTCCGCGTAAGCCGTTGCTCTGAGCCCAGCCAGTAATGCCCGGGCGGACATGGTGCTTCACCATATATTTCGGAATTTCCTCTTTGAATTGCTCCACAAAATACGGACGCTCCGGTCTTGGACCAACTACGCTCATATGTCCGAAAAGCACATTGAAGAACTGAGGAAGTTCATCCAAGCTGGTCTTTCGCAAGAAAGAGCCAAACTTCGTACGACGCGGATCATTTTCCGTTGTCCACACCGTGTCTGATGTATTCTGCTTACTCACCTTCATTGAACGGAACTTGTACATCATAAAGTGACGCCGGTTCAATCCAACCCGCTCCTGCCTAAATATGATTGGACCCGGGGAGGTTAACTTTAGCCCTATCGTAATAACAAGCATAACTGGCAGCGTTATGATGATGGCCACTAATGAAAACGCAATATCAAAGGCTCGCTTGAGCACTCTGTTTCGCAGTACATCGAGCGGAATGTCACGCACGTTAATCATTGGCATACCCGCAAAGTTATCAAAGTATGGTCGTGAAGGCAGATAGTCGAAGAAGTCCGGAATGATGAGTGTGCGCACTCCCGCTTTTTCACATGTCTCGATAATGTCTGGGAATTTATGATGTGCGTCTAACGGGAGAGCAACAATGACTTCGTCGATCAACTTGTCATTCAGTACTCGCTCTAATTCATTCAAAGTTCCTAAAATTGGTTCATACCGTTTCTCTTCAATGAAATCCCACTCTGCCCGATCATCTAAAAACCCGATAACCTCATAACCCATTTCCGGGTAATTCCGCAAATTTTCATAAAACCGTTTCCCTAGTGTGCCTGCTCCTAGAATAATGATAAATTGCTTGTTATACCCTTTATGACGTAAGGAGCGCAACATAATCTTGACAGTGTATCGATAGACGATAGTTCCCATTGTTGCAGTCCCTACGAAGACCGCCAGGAATTCACGGGATATATGGATTTGTTTGAAAAAGAACAACAAACTAAGCAACACGAACAAGCTAATCGCATGCGTTTGAATGATGCGAACAAGCTGATCCGAGAACCGCTTTTTCCGATGGAAATGATATAGCGAAGACATGGTGCCAACAACAATAACGGTTGCCGCGTATACCACTCCCCAACCCATATAAGTCCTATAAGACAATGAGCCATCGTTATCCAACCAGCCACTATCGAATTTTACCCACCAAGCCAATCCGAATGCGATCGCGATGACGAGAATATCGAAAATCATATATATTTTCGACAAAAACTTCTGATTTTTGCGAATCATGTATAAGAACCTCATTTTACCGTATTTGATTAAGACCATTATACTAGAGATTCATACTGTAAGGGAATGGTTGTTATTTATTTGTTTGCGGTCTCCGAAAAATGGCCAAGCCTTTCGCTATCGCGTTCAATGTCAAAGCTGCAGCCAACTTTGCACCCATACCGGCATACATTAGCGCGTTCACCCAAAACGGATATTGCTGTTTGAAATGTTTATTGTAAAGGACATATATCGCTCTATGAAATTCATACGTGATTTTAAAAGGTTTATTCCGGCTGCTTGCCCGCTTATAGTGAACAATTTTGCTCTTTGGATAGTAATAGTTGACCCAGCCTGCCTGCTTTATGCGGTAACACCAGTCAACATCTTCCCCATACATAAAAAAGTCTTCATCCAGCATCCCGACCTGCTCTATCGCCTCACGTCTCACCATCATGAATGCTCCAATTAGACAATCAATCGGATAAGCCTCATCAGGGTCTAAATCTTCACGGTGGTACGCATTGATTCGCGGATTTTTGGGGAACATTTTCGATAATCGAGACACATAGAAGAAGGTTGCAGATGGTGTTGGAAATCCGCGTCGGCAGGCTTTGTCTAGAGATCCGTCAGGAAGGACGACCTTACACCCTGAAGCGCCCACCTCAAGATGTTCATCCATGAAGCGTATCATGATATCGAGCGTATCCGGTTGAATAACCGTATCGGAGTTGAGCAGTAGAACATAACGCCCCTGCGCAACACGCATGCCTTGGTTGTTGGCTTTGGAAAAGCCCAGGTTGTGTTCATTGGCGATAAGCTTTACTTGAGGGTATTGCTCTCCAATGACTTGTACTGAATCGTCGCGTGAGGCGTTGTCGATTAAGATGACATCAAAATGGTAGTCCGTTACCGATCGAAAAACCGACTTCAGACAGTTCAAGGTTAACTGCTTCGTATTATAATTAACGATGATAATGGATATGTCCTTCATTTGATTATGTCTCCTCGAATCATCATAAGACGGAGTAGAAGATTGTCCAACGTAGACTGGCGGTATAGAGATGTTGATAGAGCATATTTCGTTCGTTTCAAAAATCCTCTATCAGGAAGCAGAAACTCGTGCAGTTCTGCTCTTAACTTTGCAGGGAGATGTTCTCCCCAGCATCGTTCGAATTCCTTAGCTTGATTCCAGTAGATTTTACTTTCACAATGCTTTTGATAATTTCTCCATTTTTGTACCCACATATCAACGATCCCGCTTTGCCCGCCAACGACATTATTTTGATGTTGTCGGTAATAAATGCTCTCTTCCTTATCGTATACCACTTTACCAAATGCAGAGACTACCAAATACACCCACCAATCATGCATGACAATATTCTTAGGATGAGGGGGCTTAACCTTTATCAGATCAATAGCTGGACGATTAATCATAATCGTAGCTCCAACTGCCACATTTTCGACAAGCGCATTAAAGAAAGATGTCCGCCGATGCGGTGAAGGGGGCCAAGAGTTAATTGGCTGCAACGTTTCATTCACCATTAGTGTAGGAGTAAAATACATTACAGGCTCATCCCCTGAAAACTGATTTAAGTAACGTATTCCTCTCTCTAACTTATGTGGCTTCCACACATCATCCTGATCACAGAAGCATACATAATCCGTATCATCATGAACATAGTTCGTCAAAAGCTCAAAAAAACTCGCAATGACACCAATATTCTTTTTATAAAAGACTTTAAATTCACTTGGATATTTAAATACAAATTCATTAATAATTGTCGATGTACTGTCTGAGGAACCGTCATCCCGAATCGTAATGCAGCGATGAGAATGGGTTTGCTCCATCAGACTATTAAGCTGTTCGGCCAAATATTTTTCCCCGTTAAAGGTCGACATAACAATTTGGACTTTATCCCGACGAGCTCCCACTCTCATTCACATCCAGTTCTATCGATGATTGATATAATCTTGCAACGCCTCTCGCCAATGTCGAATTGGTGTTAAACCATTTGTTCGAATAGCCATTGGCTCCATAACCGAATACCGGGGACGCGGCGCTGGACGCGGAAATTGTTCTGTCGTGCAAGGTTCAACCTTGACAGGCATTTTTGCCTCTTCAAAAATGGCTTGGGCAAATTCATACCACGAGCATATTCCGGTATTAGAGGCGTGATAAATACCATACTTTTCAGTCGCTACAAGCTCCTCTAAAAATAATGACAAATCACAGGTGTAAGTTGGCGATCCCCATTGATCATTTACCACCTGCAATGATTCTCGTTCTCTGCCTAATTTCAACATCGTCTTCACGAAGTTGTTACCTGAAACTCCGTACACCCAGGACGTTCTTACAATAAACCAACGAGAACATAAGGATTGTACCAATTGTTCTCCTGCCCGCTTCGATTTCCCGTACACGGTCAATGGATTCGTATTGTCATACTCATAATAGGGACTAGAGGACGTGCCGTCAAACACATAGTCCGTACTAATGTAGCATATTTTGGCCTTCACACGTTCTGCCGCAACGGCGATGTTTCTTGTTCCAATGGCATTAACTAAATAGGCATTATCTTGATCCGCTTCTGCATTGTCCACCGCTGTATAGGCTGCACAGTGGATAACTGCATCGGGTTGTATTTCACCAATTACATTGTTGCACATGATCTCGTCCGTAATGTCTAATTGTGCTCTACCCAGTCCAACTACATGATGTCCTTTTTCAGAAAAGAGGTGGACTACGTCCGCCCCTAATTGCCCATTAGCGCCTGTTACGAGTATGTTCATTCTTACTCCCCCAGCCGTTTCCCATATTGTTGTTCATAATAAGCTTGGTATGCTCCAGACTGAATTCTCTCCCACCATGTCCGGTTATTCAAGTACCAGCTAATTGTTTCTTCAATCCCCGTTTCAAAAGTATGCTTAGGCTTCCAGCCGAGTTCGGCCGTAATCTTAGTCGCGTCAATTCCATAGCGACGATCATGTCCGAGTCGGTCTTCAACATATTTGATTAATGATTCTGGCTTGCCAAGCTGCTCTAGAATCGTTCTAACAATGTGGATGTTCGTCCGCTCATTATTACCGCCTACATTATAAATTTCACCATTGCTGCCTTTATGAATAACCAAATCGATTGCACTGCAATGATCCTCAACGTACAACCAGTCACGAATGTTAAGTCCATCCCCATAAATCGGAAGCTGCATATCATTCAAAGCATTGGCAATCATTAATGGGATGAGCTTCTCAGGAAACTGATAAGGTCCATAGTTATTAGAACAACGCGTTATATTTACTGGTAGCCCAAACGTCTCATGATACGCCCGTACCAGCAAATCTCCCCCTGCCTTACTAGCCGAATACGGGCTATTAGGCGTTAGCGGAGTCGTTTCAGAGAATAAACCCGTTTCTCCTAGAGTGCCGTAAACCTCGTCTGTAGATACCTGGACGAACTTCGTCACTCCGTGTTTTTTAGCTGCATCCAGGAGCACTTGAGTTCCCAATACGTTGGTTTTCACGAAAATCTCAGGTTCTAGAATGCTTCGATCCACATGAGATTCTGCTGCAAAGTTAACAACTACGTCGACACCTTCGCTAAACAGTTGCTCCATCGCTTGAACGTCTGCAATATCTGCTCTAACAAAACGATAGTTTGGGTTGTCTTGAATATCAGTCAAGTTTTCAAGATTACCAGCGTAAGTTAATGCATCTATGTTAATGATTTTATAGTCAGGATATTTGTTAAGCATGTAAATGATAAAGTTACTTCCGATGAATCCTGCTCCACCAGTAATGAGTAATTTCACTAGACTATCTCCTATTCAAAATTTATTTCCGCTTCTTTGAGGATAGGATGTACCTTGTCCTTATCAGACAATATAGGCTTTGATGTCGGCCAGTCAATACCCAAGGCTGGGTCATTCCACAGAATCCCTCGATCATGCTCAGGTGAATAATATTCATCAACTTTATATAATACTTGCGTGTTGGGGACTAGCGTGCAGAAGCCATGTGCAAACCCCTTAGGCACCAAAAGCTGACGGTGGTTATGCTCACTTAAAATTACTCCAACCCATTGTCCAAATGTTGGTGAGTTCTTGCGAATATCAACTATCACATCATATATCGCCCCAGAAATGACTCTGATTAACTTAGTCTGCGCCTTGGGATTAAGCTGATAATGCAATCCTCTTACTACGCCTGCTTCAGCAGATAGGGATTGATTGTCTTGAGTGAAATTGAATGAAATCCCTTGTTCCTTCAACTTCTGTTCATTATAGCTTTCCATAAAAAAGCCCCGGTGATCCCCATGGATCACCGGTTCAATAATGTGTGCACCTGATAGAGAAAGACATTCTACTCTCATGTGTAACTCTCCTTACAGCTTCAGTTTACCAAACTCTTCACCAAACGTAATATCTTTGGCAAGTTCGTTCGCTCGTGCAAGTGATGCATGAGTACCGGCATCTGTCCACCAGCCTTGAAGAACATCAAATGTAAGTTCATTTCGCTTTATGTAAGCATTATTAACATCTGTGATTTCAAGTTCACCACGGCCAGACGGCTTAAGTGTTTTAATAATATTAAATACTGTATGGTCAAACATGTAGATTCCAGTTACTGCATAATCGCTTTTTGGCTCTTTAGGCTTCTCTTCAATAGAAACAATATGGTCACCTTGTAACTCTGCCACACCATAACGCTTCGGATCATGAACCTGTTGAAGGAGTATTTTAGCACCCTTCTTTTGTTTCCGGAAATTGTCTACATAATGGGCGATATCATCTTCGAATACATTATCGCCCAGGATGACGACCATTTGATCCTCCCCTACGAACTGTTCAGCTAAGTCAAGCGCTTGAGCAATACCGCCTGCTTCGTCTTGAACCTTATAGGTAAAGCAAACTCCCATATCACTTCCACTGCCAAGTAGATTTACAACTTCGCCCATATGTTCTTTACCGGTTACGATCAGGATATCTTCTATTTCAGCTTGCTTTAATTTATTCACCGCATGAAATATCATAGGATATTTGCCTACAGGCAATAAATGTTTATTTGTTACTTTGGTTAAGGGATATAAACGTGAGCCCGTTCCACCCGCTAAAATAATTCCTTTCATAGTTTCTCCTTCTCTAAGTTATTTTTAAAAGCCCATGCTCTATTAAGTATAAAATTATTAACAGGAACCAGCACTGTACTTGTCAATTGAGCATAAATATACCATATTCCCAACAAATCATTCATGATATACATTATTAATAAATTTAATATGAGACCCGACAAACTTACAATAGTATATTTTATTGAAGTAGAGAGCATTGTTTTATTCGATTTTATTTTGAAAGTCCAAAAGAAATTCAAGAAAAATGAAAATATTAGTGAAAAAACAAAACCAATGACTGATGAAATCAGCGGATTGACCCTTATTTTTTCTACTAATACAACTACTGAAAAAAAATGAATACCTGCACCGAGTAAGCCTACTAAAGCATATTTAGTTACTGTGTATATCCAAGTTTTATAAGATTGTTTCATATTCATGATTCATTACATCTTGATTTAATTGTGATTTCTTATTCGTAAAAACTGTCTTTATGATATATCTTGGCCTGGACTTAATCTCTTCGTATATTTTTGCAATATACTCACCTATAATTCCAATAGCAATCATAAGTATACTTCCTATAATCAATAACAAAAGTATTACAGTTGTGAATCCACTCACCGCATTACCACTTATTTTTTGAACTAGAGTCTGAACTCCTAGTATCATCGCTCCAACTAAAAAGAACACTCCTATTGTTGTGATGAAATGTAAAGGAACTGTTGAAAAAGCTGTAATTGCATTTTTGGCCAAGATAAACAAGGACTTGAAGGACCACTTAGTAATACCTCTTTTTCTTGGCTCAACACTAAAAAGTACTTTCTTTCTAGAATATCCAACCCACGCAGAAAGCCCCCTAAAAAAAGTGTTTCTCTCTTTCATACTATTTAATGACTCAACAACTTTTCTATCCAACACTTTAAAATCAGACGCTCCTGATAAATCATATCCAGCTAACTTGTTTAATACAACATAAAAAGTATTCGAAAAAAACTTATTCCATAATTTTTCGTCACCTCTACTGGATTTTACAGCTTCTACTACCTCGTACCCTTGTTCCCAATATGACAACATCTTCCCTATCAAATTAGGGGGGTGTTGTAAATCGGAGTCCATAATAATAGACGCCTCTCCCTCTGCATACTCAAGACCAGCAAATATAGCTGCTTCTTTCCCAAAATTCCTACTAAACCTAATAATTGTTACATTTCTATATTCAGTTGCTATCTTTTCTAATTCACCCCAAGTATTATCGGAAGATCCATCGTCCACCAAAATATAGTTAAAATCATAAGTAAGCTTCTCTAAATGACTGTTTATCTCATTTATGTTTTGGTAGATATAATCTCCTTCTTGATATACCGGTACTATTATTGAAATATTTTTCAATTTAATCTCACCTTATCACTTTTTCTACGTTTGAGAACGAATTGACTATAAACACAAAATATAACCACAGCAATAAATGTAGTGATACTAATCGTAGCACTCACATAATATGTTTTTGGCTCGAATTCCACAATAATATTATGCTTTCCTTTTTCTAATTCGAGTCCAAGAAATGCACCATTTGCCTTCTGCATATCTTTTTTTATACCATTATCAATTGCTATCCATCCATTGTAATAAGTTTTATTAATATATATTGCTCCATCACTTTTCATATTAACGCTAACAGAATATCTTGTTTTATTTATTTTTTGTAAATCGATAATTTCAGCAGGTACTGAACTTTGTATTTCTCTTCCATTAGATAAGAGAATTCTATAAGGGTCATCTGTAAAATCATCTGCTGTTACATCCCCTGTCTGACTCTTCACATTATAACTGATGAACGCTTCTGGTAATACGTTCTTATTTTCAAAAACAATGTATTTTCCCCCGTTATATGTACCTATAGTGTCAAATAGTTCTGCAGGAAATATAAGGTTATTGGCTTCTAAATAAGTTTTATTTGCTACAATGTAACGTACCCCTAATATATTAAACATTGGTGAATCATAGTTTACTAAACTTCCCAACTCAGATTCATTTTTCATTGGAAAAACACTATTCAGAAATTGATCATAACCATTTACTCTCATTGGATTATAAGAATAAATATTTTCTAAATCTGCAAGCATTGACTGATTCTGCATAGTTGCCGGGAAACCTAAATACAAGATTTTATTTGCCTTTCCTGAATTGTCTGACTCTATTTTCGATTTTATCTCATCTATAAATTCAAGATGCTCTCCGTATAATGCACTTTGAGTAAATACGGTTTTCACATCTAATCTTTGGCTATTAAATATTTGGTTCGCATTAAATGTAAAAAGCTCGAATAAGAGTATCACTGATAAAAATATTTTCAGCCTCTTGTGATTAATAAATTTTGCTAAATATAATTTAAGAGAAAACGCAATCAACAACACAATTACAATCGAAATAATCAAATTATTTATAATTGTGGATATCTCTATTGCCTGACCTTTAATCGAAAGTATTACGTAAAACGCCAATAACAAACAAACGAGAAAGAAAGCGACAATAGAAATGTTTCTCTTTGCTTTTATTAAAAATTCCTCTCCTAGTTTATCTAAATAATGCACACCAAATGCTGCAACTATGGAAACCCCAAAAGTTACAACTGCGTAGAAATTATAAGATCTCCTTAACTTATTGTATCCTGGGATTAAATAGTAATTGATATAATGTAGAATTGTTTCTCCACCAAACGCCATCAATAAATAGATAAAAGAAATAGTAATCCAAAAAACAATTATATCTCTAATACTTTGTTTTTCTTTCTCTCTATTTCTTGAACTAAAAATTAGAAGCCCCACAACAAAAAGAAATAGTGTTACTAATCCCAAATACAAATGACTTTCTACTATCTCTCGGGTAAACCAAGATGGTGTATACCCATATTTTCCAAAAAAGAATGGCAAGACTAACGAAATAAGATGAACGGGATTCAAATTTGCAGCCATTGAGCCATCTAAAGTCATTTGAGCTCTTGGAGAATTCATCATTAGTTCTGCAGTCGGAATTATTTGAATTAATGCAATCAATAATGAAATACTGTACAGTAAAAACAACTCAATAATAACTGACCTTGCTAGTATTAAGTCCATCTTCTTTTTATACAATTTCTTCCAAAGTAAATATAATAGAATAAGGTATCCCATATTTAAAGAAGTTTGGACATGTCCTGCTAATATACTCATCCCATATAATGACCCTGCAAGAACAATATAAAAATACTTTCTTCTTGAAGAATACGCATTCTCAATACAAAGAAGTATGAGTGGTAACCATGTAATAGCGTTTATTGTTCCATAATGCTGCGTATGGGTAGCCATAAACCCACCAAATATAAATATTATGCTAGAAACATATGATGAAAAAGGAGCCAATCCGATTTTTTTACCATAAAAAAAAGTAAAGATACCTGCTAAAATGAAGTGAAGTATTAATTGTAACTCAATAATAATGAATCCTGGGTTCCCCTTTATTAATGCAAGAATAAAATTAAAAGGGTATGATATAGCTGCTTGAGGGTCAGCAAATATCGGATAACCAGATAAGACTTTGTCAGTCCACAAAAAATTCCATTCTCTATAAGAATTTATAGTTTCATACAAATAAGGATAATGATAATCAAGAATATCCCATCCGAAAAAAGCTTTCCCAATGATTATTTGGAGATAAAATATACATACCGAAAGAAAAATCAATGAGGGATAGAACCACTTTTTTTGAGTCATTTCAGTACTCACCTTTTCATTTTCATATAAATTTTTTTTAGGACTTTATGCAGTAAGATCTTAACAGATGATTTGAACACGATTGATTGAACTGGGTTGGATTTATAATGACTTTCAAAATCTTTAAAAATCTGCCTATTAGTTAGACTCATATTATTAAAATGATTTTCTCTAACAATAGTTAAATATTTATCAAAAAGTTTTTGTCTGTCACTCGCAATACTTAATTCAGCTGGAACCCTATATAATGAGGTGAGTTTTTCGACATAATAAAAATCATATTTCAAAGCATAACGCAACCATAAGTCCCAATCTTCTAAAACTTCTAACTCAGGATTAAAGCCTCCTAGTTCTTTATAAATTGATTTTTTAAACAATACTGTTTGAATAGGAAAATAATTGTGATGCAACAAGACTAAACGGTTAAAATTTTGCCTATGCTGTACATTATGGAACAACTCTTTATACTTATATGGATTTCGGGATTCAACTTTAGTTGGAACTTCAAAAGCTAGTGAATAAGCAGCTTGGAAGCTAGTATTCTTCCTCAATTCATTTATCAATACTTCAATATGGTCAGAGTATAACAAATCATCATCATCTAAAAAGTTCAGATATTCTCCATTTGATTTCTCCAAAGCTATATTTCCAGCTACACATCTACCTACTTTTTCTTCAGTAGAATAATAAATATAATTAAGATCATTAAACTCACTTTTTATCATCTTTTCCGAGATATTAGGGCCATCTTCAATGATTACAACCTCAATATTTTTATAGGTCTGATTTCTTATACTTATAAGAGATTCCCTAAGTACATTTGGCCGTCCACAAGTACGAACTAATATGGAAACTAAAGAATTATTAGATTGTTTCTCATTAAGATAGAACGCACCATCTCTTACTATTTCATAATCCCAAATTTGAAAATTGGGTTTGAAATTCAACGATGAGTTTTTACGTCTCCACCTTCTAAACTTCATACCTTCAGAAAAACTCTTGAACAAGTTTACTAAAATTCTTCTTTTATGATGGTTATCTGGACCTTTTACAAAAAATAAAGTTTTATAAAGTGCGTATCCAGCAAAGATATCCTTCCATGATCCAAACTTAAATCTTAACATTACATTGTTATACGTACTATTATAGAACTGATTAGGTTTAACCTCTCCCGCACTTAAATAAGTAAAGTGATATACTACGCTTTTAGGTACATATTGAAGTTTGTAACCATAAGCTCTTAGTCTCCAGCTCAAATCTACATCCTCTGCGTACATAAAGATGTTTTCATCAAACATCCCTACTTTTTCAAAGCAGTCACGGCGTACAACACAAGCTGCAGCACTAGCCCAGGAGACTTCTAATGTAACAGGGTTATAAACTTTAGGATGCTCGTAAGGAAACTGCCTACATTCCCATAATCCAATGTTTTGATTACTTCTTTCAATAGCATTCCATAGCTCTGTAAAGCAATCTTCAACTACTTCTGTATCGATATTCAAGAAAAATATATAGTCCTGTTCTGTTCGATTTACTGCATAATTATTAGCTTTACCAAATCCCAGGTTTGTCTCTAACAAATGGAACTGGTAAGAACCAAACAAATTTTTATTTGGATAATTTTTGATTAATTCAGTTGACTTATCCGAAGAATTATTATCGATAATGGTAATGTGAACTTTGCTTAAAGGGTATTGGATTTTTTCTAAACTAGATAGACATTTTAAAATCCATTTTTCGGAATTATATGATACGAGGATAATATCGAAATTTATCAACAGTACGCCCACCTTATTTAAATTTGTTTCTATCTAGCTTCTCTATCCATCGCCCCCACCAAGGCTTGACCGAAGCACTTTATTATCTAAGTTTAATATTGCAGGTACTTGTTTTTAGTAATGTTAGTTGTTCTTTAATCAAGATTTAACTTTTTTATAAAATAACATTTTTACTTTAATTCTAAACTACGTTAATCAATCTCCACAACAAAGTATATATCAATCAAAACTCAGAGCATGACAATACTTCCAAGTAATCCTTTAATCTGAATTCAATACCCGTAATTCACAAACACGGCCTAGGTCCTCTTGACAATCCCTCCAATACTATTGAACACTTGAAAAGTTCGAAAAACAAGACGTGTTCAATATCATACAAATGAGTACATTCTGAAATCACGTCAATTTATTAGTTAAAGTCTTTTTTTTCTTCAGAGCCCCACACTCCATCATCCCATACCAAATTCTATACAAATACAATAGCATATTACTGCTGCTATTCTTATTGATGTAATACTTGCGCATATTTCCACAAAGAGGAGTTCGCGAATGTTTTTCAACCTTCTCTTCAGTTTGGTATATTCTATTATCTCCTCAAATTCCTGTATACTCTGGTCTTTACAAATGATTTCTGTATTTAATTCTGTAATGTAACGATTACTATGAGCAATCCCCCCCCTCAAGTTCCTCTATTTCTTATCTCTATGCCCTATTACTCCCTTAAGTTCTTCTATATCTCTATCTCTATGCTTTATTACTCCCTTAAGTTCTTCTATATCTCTATCTCTGTGTTTTATTACTCCCTTAAGTTCTTCTATATCTCTATCTCTGTGTTTTATTACTCCCTTAAGTTCTTCTATATCTCTATCTCTGTGTTTTATTACTCCCTTAAGTTCTTCTATATCTCTATCCCTGTGCGTTATTACTTCCTTAAGTTCTTCTATATCTCTATCTCTGTGCACTATTACTTCCTTAAGTTCTTCTATATCACTATCTCTGTGCACTATTACTTCCTTAAGTTCTTCTATATCTCTATCCCTGTATACTATTGCTTCCTTAAGTTCCTCTATATCTTTATCACGAGCTGCCACAACAGCTTTTAGTTCCTTATTTTGTTTTTTGTACATCTCAGATTCTGCTAGAGCAATATTTTTAATATTCGCTTGCTCTAAAGAATGTTGCCTGTATTCTAATAAAGGTTCAGGAATCCTTTTCGCAAGCCATCCTGCCAATACCATTCTATGAAATAGATTATAATCTTCCGGTAAGTCACCTTGATTTTTGTAGCCGCCAACTTGTTCGAATGCTTTACGTCTGTACATTGAAGATCCGTGCATATAATTGCCTTTTTTTAGTAATTCATCATCAAAATCCGGAAAAATTATTGTATAGTATTTCCTATCAATTATAGGCCCTTTCCTCTCCTCCAAGAAATTTTCATAGACCACTTTTGCTCTTTCACCGAAGAGCAAAAAATCAGTGTAAGCTATTGCTACATCATCATTTTGAAGGAGTATTTCAGAGGTTTTTTCAATATAATTGGGTTTGAACTTATTATCTGCCCCTAAAAAGCAAATAAAATCACCACAAGTCAACCCCACGCCGCTGTTGAAATTATCAATTATACCCATGTTACGGGAATTTCTATGGAATTTTATTAAACTAGGAAACTTTTTTTCGTAACATCTCCCTACTTCTTCAGTATTATCTTTTGAACAATCATCTAAAATTAATATCTCATGTGGCATTACTGTTTGCTTGAGAGCTGATTCTACGGCTTCCGGTAAAAAAGCGCCGTAATTATATGAAGGTATAATTAAACTTATTCGATAACTAGTTAATGAGGTGAAGTGTTTTTCTTCAGATTGGCCATCCGAATTACCATCTAATCTACCTATCATTTCATATGCCCTCCATTACATAGATTTTAAAGAAACTTATATTCTACAGACATAGGAACACCGACCATAGCCCATCTTTTTTGATTAGTTAGGTCACTAGATTTCACGATAACAACATTTTGAACCTTATCGTAGAATTCTTGAGTAGGAATATCATCTGCTAGAATAGTTGAAACTCCATATTCCCCTTCTTGAAGATAGTTACAAAACTTAAATATTACTACGCATTTACTTCCTGTTGATAATTTTTCCAACTTAACATTTTCATACTTTGTGTTAGTTCCTATAACTTCTAATTGATTTCTGTTTCGTAAATACAATGCTAATACTAATGATTCTACATCTTGTTTTACTTCAACATGTACTCTGACAGTTATTTGTTCTCCATAGTAAAAATTTTTACACTTCTCCTTTTTTCCATTTTCGACGATTACATTAGTGACCAGAACTTTTGCTGTTCCTTCACGTGATTTAAAAGCTTCAATAATCTCCGTCTCATCTGCAGCAATTTCTTTTTCGTATTCTCCATCAATCTTATCCTGTAATCGTTTTTCTGTATGAATACTCGTTAATCCATTTTTAATATTTTGATTTTTCAGATATAAGTCACATATCGGTCCACTTTCACCGTATGCGATAACCTCACCATTATTTAAGTAAATTGCTTTATTGCACAAAGTTTTAATTGTAATAATATCGTGACTTACAAATAAGACAGTTGTTCCTTCAGTTATCAAATCTTTTATTTTATTTATACTCTTCATTTGAAAATTAATATCGCCAACCGATAAGGCTTCATCTACAACTAAAATGTTAGGTTTAATGTTTGTCGCAACTGCAAACGCCAGTCTAACAAACATACCACTTGAGTATGTTTTTACAGGCTGGTTAATAAAATCTCCGATATCAGCGAAATCAATTATTTCCTGTAGTTTATTTCCAATCTCTTCTTTAGTTTTATTCATCATAGTACCGTGCAAGTATATATTTTGTATTCCTGTATATTCCGGGTTAAAACCTGCTCCAAGTTCTAATAATGCAGATATAGTACCATTAACGTAAACGTGCCCTTCACTAGGATTAAGTACTCCTGTAATTATTTTAAGTAATGTAGATTTTCCCGACCCATTAGTACCTACTATCCCTAAAATTTCCCCTCTGTTAACCGAAAAATTAACGTTTTTTAAAGCATAATAGTCAGAGTGATATTTTTTATGAGTTATACTTAATGATTCTTTTAGTCTATCTGCTGGTTTCTCGTACAATTTATATATCTTACTTAAATTCTTTACATCAATAACTACTTCATTCACGCTTATCACCTCATTACAACACATCCGCAAAGTGTATTTTTAATTTTTTGAATATCATAGTTCCAATCAAAAACAAGCCTGAAGTCACCATCCAAAAGTAGACTGTTTGATTTAAATGCTCCCATAGCCAAATATGATTGATGAAGGCATCTCTATAACCCTCCACTATATAAAACATAGGATTAAGCTTAAAAATCCATTGATATGGCTCTGAAACCATATTATAACTCCAAATAATTGGAGTGAGCCACAAACCCATTTGTAGTACAATTGCTATTATTTGCCCTAAATCTTTAAAAAACACAATAATCGCCGATGTAGCATAGGAAATTCCTAATACCAAAATAAAAGTACAAATAGTATAGTACAGTACTTGTGCTAAATGTATTGTTGGGAAATAACCATTTAATAAAAATAATACGATTGCGAACCCAATAAAAAATATATGAATAAAAAAAGCAGACAATATTTTCACTATTGGTAATATATCAATTTTAAAAACTACCTTCTTTACAAGATAGCTATATTCCAGCATGCTGTTTGTTGCATTGATAATAGCCTCGGAAAAAAAGAACCATGGTACAAGGCCTACAACTAACCAGAGTACGAAAGGAAAGTTTTCGATTGGAGCCGTTCTAAAACCGACCTGAAATACAAACCAATAGATCAAAACGGTCATCACGGGTTGAACAAAAGCCCAAAAAATCCCTAAGTATGAACCTGCATATTTTGTTTTAAAATCGTTTTTAGAAAGATTCCATATCATCCTTTTATTATGGTATATTTTTATAACCATCTTCTTAAGTAATTGATATCTTTTGATTCCTACACAAAGTAATAAATCAATTAATATGCAAAGAAAAATTTTATAGATATTATTTATATAATCATTGATTTGAGATATGTTCAATGAATCAATACTAGCTAGATTTATTACTATAAATGGATCCTTTCCACTAATGACTATCTCAATGTCATCATTACTCTGTTTAATACTCTCTATATCATTTGTCTTATTGCTTGTTCTGAATAAACCTCCACTAATCTCTGCGCTCTTCCAAAAATAATTGATAGAGATATTCTTGATACGAATGATCTCCTCTTGCGTACCCAAATCTAACCTGATTTGCTTTGTATCCGTAGGTATAGCATAATTCATTGTTTGGTTACTGCCTTGATTCGTGTAATTAATTTTCATCGACTTCTCTTCATTAAACTCCCCATTGTTACTGAAAAAAACTTGGTACATATCATTTTTCTGACTCATTACTTCATACTTCAATGTGATATTTTTTTTAAATTCTACATTTACATAACACAAAACTAAAATATTTATTGTGGCCGCAATTAAAACTACTAAAAACAGCTTAAAATACTTTCTACTCACCTTGATTTCCCCTGCCCTCTATCATCATGTTAGCTTTAAACATAATTATTAATGTGAAAACCTTTGAATTTTTATTCACTCATCTTTATTATCCAACGTGTCAAAAAGAATAAGTTGCTAGCAATTCACTAAATCTGCTTATTATTTTTTGTACACTATAAGACTGCATTGTTTAATAAACAGATTTCCAACAGTGATCCATTAATCTACATTACCATTCTTTTCAAGGCATCAAAAATATTACGTTTTCAAAGAAACTCTTTACTTTCAGGAGCTCTCCTTCTCGTTATTTAGACTAGAAAATATACTACATAACGATGATACTTTTTTGTATTTCCGTGTCTATTATAACGTAAGATTACCGAAAAAATTGAATTTCTATAATGATTAGTGAAATGGAAGTTTTCGACTACCTATGCTATTATTATTATCGTAATTTAATGCAAAGGAGAATAGAACTTTGTCTACATATGGCTATGGGGCTTCAAAGCCTAAGCAAAGAAACGACAAAAACGACAAATTCCCTCTTATTCATTGGGGAATGTTAATTACTCTTATTTTGTTCTTGTTCTGGTCCCCATTTCAGTTTGCTTTGTTTAACGGACAATTGACGTACTTTGAAAAACCGATATACTGGTCAGTCCTTATCGCTTCTATTCTATCATTCTTGGCGGCAGGATTCCTGCTTCAATTCAAAAAAAGAAATAATGAATCCGACATACTTACATCTATCGTATTCTTACTACCTATAACCTATGGAGTTTCGTCATTTTTTGCAGCTTCCAGTTATTTGGCGGTAAATGCTGTTCTAATCATGTTTACGTATGCTGTTTTCTTCTCTCTTGCCTATTTTATGTCTGGGGAAGAAAGATTGAATCGTATTATCCAGTTCACATTAACGGGCTCCGCCTATGCCATTGTTTGGTTCGGACTGTTGAATTGGCTTGGAAACGGTAAATTTGCAGCTGTATTCATTGGATGGTTTTCGAGGCTTAATGCGGACGGGTTGTATGAGCAAGCCATATGGATAGATGCCAACGGCCCGCGCCTTGCCTCCGTGTTTCAGTATCCGAACACTTACGCGGCCTATCTCATGGCATTTTTGTTTGTAGCCGTGTTCTATTTAACGACAACCCGCAAGGCGGTAAGTCATGCGGTTCATGGCTTCATGCTGGTACCGATTATTTTATCCATCTTTCTGACGCTCTCCCGCGGCGGCTTGGTTCTGCTCCCGGTCGTATTTATCGTTGTGTTGTTATTTGTTAAGCCTGCTCGGCAGCTGCTATGGATTTTGCATTTGGCCATAAGCGGTGCGGCAACGTTTGTAGTATTGAATCCCGTTTCGGAAATCGGCATTCAAGCTCAACTGAACCCAACGGAGGCTTCCTCCTTGAAGGGCTGGATGTATGTCCTTGGGGCATCCGTCGTGTCTGCTGCACTAAGCTGGGTCATTCAGAGGTTTGTTGCTCCTTGGCTGGAGAAAAAGCTTGGGAACTTCTCGGCCAAGAAATGGGCGAACGCCCTCATCCCTGTCGGCGGCACTGTTGCAGTAGCATTGCTTTTATTCATTTTCATCGGGACTAGCGCGAAAAATATGTTGCCAGAAAGCATTTCTTCCCGTTTAGGGTCCATTAATTTTCAACAGCACAGTGTTTTGGAACGTATAACTTTTTACAAAGACTCGTTGAAGCTGGTGGCAGACTATCCACTGCTTGGCGCCGGTGGCGGCGCATGGAGCGCGCTCTATGAGAAGTATCAAAACAACCCTTACGAATCAGCGCAGGCACACAGTTATTATATGCAATATCTTGTCGAAGTCGGAATTATTGGTTTTGTCGTTTTAATCGCATTTTTAGCATTCGTATATTGGAAATACATTCGATCTTTCATTACGGCAAATGAAGAAAAACGCAACAGCTACTTTATGTACTTCATTCTAGCTACTAGTATCTTGATACATAGCGTTATGGATTTTAATATGAGCTATGTATACATTGGCATCCTCGTCTTCATGAGTCTTGGAGGTATGACAGCCTCGGTAGAATCGAAACCGTTTGAGAAACTCAAACCTAAATCGTTCCGGATAGCCATGACAAGTATCCTTGGCGTCGTTGGGCTTGGGATGTTTATTACGTCGCTACTATTCCTGCAAGCTTCCAGTTCCTTTACAAAAGCACAAGAAACTGTGGCTCTAACGAAGGATTTTAATCAAACAATGGTTCACTTGGACAAAGCAATGAACATTCGACCAACAGTTCCGGAATACGCGGATTTTAAAGCTTATTTGTTCCAACAGATGTATCAACTACAACAAGACGAAAAGTTTTTCACCATTGCAGAACAGACCTTAAAAGAAGCCCTAAAAAAGGAACCTTATAACAAACAGTCTCTACTCAAACGTCTTATTAACGGTTACGAAATGAAAGGTATGGAGACAGAGTTATATCAGGTTTACTCTGAACGTGCATCTAGTTTCCCATGGGATATGGTATGGTACGATAAATATATGGAAGCTGCCCTGCGTCAAGGTGTAATTGCAAACAATGAGGCACCTGATAAGAAAAATGAATATATGGATGAAATCATTTCCGCATTTGAACATGTCAAAGCAGGAGTCGAGCATTTGAAGACGCTCCCTGAGGGGCAATTGCAAGGTAATGAGTTCTATGTCACCTCCCGCATGGCAATGAATGCAGGTCGGGCTTACATCATGAAGGGCGACCCAGGGCAAGCTGCAGAAGCGATGAAACCTTATTTGCAGGAAGACTTAAACGACTCCAATAATAAGGAGCTTGCACGCTGGTACGTTGCGGCAACCATGCAGCAAGGACAAGTCGACCAAGCATGGTATGACAAGCTCGTAGCAGCAGATCCTTCTGAGAAAGAACAAATCGAGCAAGTGGCAGCGATGCGCTTTAATGCAAAATAGCTCTTAAACCGAAAGACCCTAATCTCGATGGAAATTGAGATTAGGGTCTTCTGTATTCACATTCTGCGCCAAAATCACTCGTTGGTCACTTCATTAGTATGACAGGTACGGCTGGCCGATGCTAAGATGATCGTTCACTGTTACAGGTGCAGATGTACTGTCATATTACAATTTATTCCGTTCCCTCATACTGCCCAATCATCCGTTTCATATAGTCCAACAAATCACTTTGCAACTCCGGCCGCTGTAACGCATAATGCAGCGTCGTCTCAATAAAGCCAAGCTTCTCCCCTACATCATGGCGATGTCCGTCAAAGTGATACGCCAATACGGTTTCTTCCCGCCCTAATTGGGCAATCGCATCGGTAAGCTGGATTTCTCCGTTCACTCCTGCCTCCTGCTGTTCCAACAATCCAAATATGCGCGGTGTCAGCACATACCGCCCCATGATGGCCCAGTTCGACGGGGCCTTCTCTTGTACTGGCTTTTCAATGAGCTGCTCCGCTTTGAGAATGCGTTCATGAATAAGCGATCCGGCAACCACACCATAGCGGGATACCTGTTCCCACGGCACCGGTTGGACGCCAACGATGGACGATTCGTATTGCTCATACACTTCCAGCATCTGTTTTAAGCACGGCGTATCTGCTTGGACGATGTCGTCACCCAGCAGTACGGCGAACGGCTCATTGCCGATAAACTTGCGGGCGCACCAAATGGCATGCCCCAGTCCGCGCGGCTCCTTTTGACGAATGTAGTGAATGTCCGCCAGCTCTGACGGCTTTCGCACCTCTTCCAACAGCGAGAGCTTATCCTTCTCGCGCAGCATGTGTTCGAGTTCAAACACGTTGTCGAAATGGTCTTCAATCGCCCGCTTTCCCTTTCCTGTGACGATAATGATATCTTCGATACCCGATGCAACGGCCTCTTCCACAATATATTGAATAGTCGGTTTATCCACTATTGGCAGCATCTCTTTCGGCATCGCCTTCGTCGCTGGGAGGAAGCGTGTGCCGAGTCCCGCCGCAGGAATGATCGCTTTCCTGATTTTCATGTTTACCTCCATATCCATCAGTAATCCGTTCCAAGTACTCCCTGTAAGTATACATGAATCTAAAGGCTATCTGCACATCGATCTTATGTATCTCTTCCAAATTGTATGTAGCAACAAGCCGGAGTTATTACATTCAAAAAAAAAGCAGAACTCCAACGTCCGAAGCCCTGCTTCACCACTCTATCCGTTTACAAGCTACTGATTTCCATACAGCCAAAACATCAAAGCTCTACATTACTTGAAACCACTTGCTTGTTCGTCCTCTTTCCCTACTATTTATCACTCTCTATGTCACTTCCCTGTCTTCTTCCTCCACTCATCCAACTGGCGCTGAATTTCCCCCAGCACCTTATCAATCCCCGCCTGCTTGCGCTTGTCGATGTACTCCTGCAAGTGCTTCACTGGATCAACCGTGCCCGTATCCAGGCCAGGGCCGTATTGGTCGTTCACAGCTTGAATGTTGGCCATTTCCGTCAAGACGGGCTGCGGATCGAACGTGAAGCCGAGAATCGGCGAAGGGCGGGCGCTCTCGTTCTCCTTGATCCGTCTGATCGCGCACCTCCTGCGACTGCCCTTCACGCAAGAACGCTTTAAACGTGTTGCCGAACACCCACGTCTGGATCGGGTCATACCCGCCGCCTTCAATTGGCTTGACGGTGTTCTCGTTCACTTTCTCGTAATGCTTGCCCTCCACCCCGAACGAGATAAGGTTGATAAGCCGCTCATCCTTGTTCAACAGCTCGAGGAACATGAGCGCCCGTTCTGGATTTTTCGAATTTTTGCTAATCGCCTGCATCGATTGGATAATCGTATTCTTGCCGACATACGGCTCCGTCAGATGGACGAGCGCAATGTCTTTGCCGCCGAACGCGGCCTTCTCTTCGATATCCCGTCCCGGCTTCAAAACATTATGGAAGACAGACGCGATCTTGCCGACCTTCTTCAAATCATTCACACTCTTCAGGTTCGCCGCATCCTGGTTAATAATCCCCTTTTTGAACCAACCGTGCATCAATTCGGTATATTCCTTATACTCCGGCGTCTGGATGATGTCGACCGCCTTCAATTCCTTGTCATCCTGATAAATGCCGATAATGGCATGATTGTTGATGAACTCCAACCGGTTAAAGGAGTTTTTCATAACCTCGAAGGAACCGCCGCGTGTCAGCGCGAACGGGATAATGCCGGGTTCCCCGGTTTTGACGGCAGTCAGGAACGGCTCCATGTCTTTGACTTGCTTAATAGAGGCCGGATCAAGCTTGTACTTGTCCGCATACTGCTTCTGTACAATGAATCCTTCCCGGTTCGTAATCGTCTGGTAGTTCAATATGCCGTACGTCTTCCCCTCCACCTTCAGCGCTTCCCAGACGACGCCTGGCAGCGTCTTCTTCAATTCGGGCATATGAGTGTCGATTAAGCCGTCCAGCTCCAGAAATGCCCCTTTGCGCGCGTTCTGCGCATAGTCGAACATCCAGAACGAAGTCCAGGCGATGTCAAAGTTCTCGTTCGACGCGACCATCGTGTTCAACTTCTGCGCGTAGCTGCTGTTCTCGATTGGCTTCAGCCGAATCGTCGCTTGAATTTCCTTCGTCGTAATGTCGTTGATCGCTTGCTCGACCGTCTTCAAGTCCCGCTGCGTGTTCCACTGCGGATAGTACCAGGTCAACTCAACCGGCTCCAGCCCGCCACTGCCGGACGCTCCAGTGGATGTCTCGCTGGACACCCCCTTGGCGTCGCCTTTATCAGAAGAAGCTCCACCTCCGCCGCACGCATTCAATAGCAGCATAAAAAGAAGCAGCGTAACACTCCATATCCTCCATTTGCCGCGTACATGATTCCCGTCTTGCCTCTGCATGTTCATTCCCCCATATCATTAACGTTCTATACTTTTAGAAGTCGTTCAAAAAGCCCCTTTTGATCATGAACTTTTAATCTCATTAACCCTTCATGCCATTAACACTTAACATAAGGAACGAATCCAGCCTTCGCCTTATTCCTTCAAGGAACCAATTGTAAGCCCCGCCACGAAGAAGCGGCGGAACAGCGGAAAAATAAACATCATCGGTCCCGCACCCACAATCGCCAAGGCCATGCGCGCCGACATGCTCGGGAACTTCGACAGATCAACGAGGCCGTCGACGTATTGCGCATTGTTCGCGATAAATTCAATCGAGCTCATCGTGCGGTACAGAAGCAGCTGCAGCGGCACCCATTGCTCGTTGTCAATGAACAGCAGCCCAAGCCACCAATCATTCCAATATGCAAACGAAATGAACAAGCTGACTGTCGCCAATGCTGGCGCCGACAAAGGCAGGATGAGCTGAAAGAACATGCGCCACTCCCCGGCCCCGTCCATTTTTCCGGATTCAATCATCTCGTGCGGCAGCTTATCCATGAACCCTTTCATAATGAGCACATAGAACGGATTCAACAAATAAGGAATAATGAGCGCCCAGACCGTATCCTTTATGTGCAAATATTTCGTCACCAACATATAGAACGGAACCAACCCGCTGCTAAATATCATCGTAAAAAAGACGTAGAACGTCAGCATGCGCCGATACTGGAAGTCTTTGCGCGCCAGCACATAGCCCGTCATCGCCGTCAGCAAAATGCTGGCCAGCGTGCCTGCTATCGTCACCAGAATCGTCACGCCATAGGCGCGGATCAGATCGACCGGATATTGTAATATAACCTCATACCCTTGCATGCTGAACTCCTGCGGAAAGAATGAGTAGCCGGATAAAATAAGCTCCTCCTCTGCCGTGAACGAGGCGGACACTACCAGCCACATCGGCGCGATAATCGCGATGCTAAGCACAAGAAAGATCCCGTGTATTACACCTCTTGACCAACTCCATTTCCGTTCCATCCTGCCCCCTCCTTTTTCTGCGCATCGAAATCCGAAATTCGAAATTTAAAAACCACCATTCATGCTGCTTGCATTAGTTACCTCGTCACCACATCGCGTTATCCCGATTGATCCTCCGCACGAGCGCGTTTGCGGAAATAACCAAAACAAATCCGACAACCGACTGATACAATCCCACCGCGGCTGTCATGCCGATATCGCCAATATTTTTCAAGGAGCGATACACATACGTGTCGATAACATCCGTCGTCGAATAGAGGAAGCTGGAATCGTTCGGAATGAAATAGAACAACCCGAAGTCCGCGCGGAAGATTCCGCCGACCGCCACAAGGAACAAAATAACGACGAGCGGCATCAGCATCGGTATCGTAATCTTGGTGGCCAGATGCCACTTGGAAGCGCCATCAATTTGCGCCGCCTCATAGTAGCTCGGGTGAATCCCCAATATGCCTGCAAAATAAATAAGAGCGGACAAACCGACCGATTTCCATATATGGAACAAAGGCAAAATAAGCGGCCACCATTTCGATTCCTGATACCAGGCGACGGGTTGTTCGCCCATGGAGAGCGCCAGCTGATGCAGCAGCCCTTTGCCCGGTTCAAAGATGGCTAGCGCGATGTAGCCTACCACAACCCATGACAGCAGGTGCGGCAAAAAGAGCACGGTCTGGTACATCTGGATCCGCCGTCCCATAATCTCTCGCAGCAGGATGGCAAGCAGCAGCGCGCAGACCGTTGTAAGCAGGATGAAGGCGCCATTGTACAGCACCGTGTTGCGGGTGATGATCCATGCTGTCTGTGAAGTAAAGAAGAAGGTAAAGTTGTTGAATCCATTCCAATCACTCCCGAAAATACCTAAATCGTATCGATAGCTCTTAAAAGCAATGACCAATCCAATTAAAGGGAGATAGCTGAAAATGAGCTTGAACAAAATAGCCGGAGCACTCATGACGAGGAGCGAGCGCTGCCGTTTCATCATTTTCCATTCATGCTTCCATTTTGAAAATCGTTTCGCAGGCTGCATCACATTCAACATTCCTCCTTTTTCGGCGTTCACGCCAAGCTAAAGCCTCATCTCCAATGTAAAAAAGCGGGCTAGGCCCGCTCAACCGTTCATATTAAACTCGACTCCTCAACCATACTGCTCAATTCGAACTGAACTGCTCAATTCAGCTTCGAGGGTATAAAAAGCATCGTCACCGCGCCTTACAAAGCATCCGAATCACTCAAGGCTTGAATCGCTTGGCGGGTGCGGCACTGCTTCGGCGTACCGCCGAACTTTTGCTTGAATCGCTTGAAAAAGTGACTCTCCGTCCGGTAGCCGACCTTCTCCATCACTTCTGCAATCGTCAAGCTGTCGTTCATAAGCAGCTCCATCGCCCGTTGCAGGCGAACATCATGCAAATAATCCAAGTAGCTTATACCTGTGCCTTGGCGGTAGACACGGCTAATATAAGCAGTGCTCAATTGCAGCGCATCCGCCACTGCAGCCAACCCGAAATCAGGGTTCGCCAGCTCCACCCGCGCCAAATCCTGCATGGCAGCGACGATCGCTTGTCTGCACCGTTCCTCCTCCTCTTCTGAAGTAGGACGGATTTGCTCCAACCAATGTTCCAGCACACCTCGGGCTTGCTCTAAATCGTCAGCCTGCTGCAGCTCTGTTTTCAAATTACGCCATTGTATAAATCCCGACGACTCCGACTCTTTGCCGTAGCTAGCCCGTTCCTGCCAGACCGTGAACAACTCCAAGGCAAGCAGCAGCAGCGCCGAGCGAACCATATCCGGCACACAGCTCCGGGCCGTATCGAACCAATCCGCCAACGCATCGTCCAGCTGCGCCTGACGGTTCATCCGCATTGCCTCGCATGCTTTCGTCGTGCAGCGCGTGAGATCACGCTCCTTCACCTGCATCGTGAAGCTGCTCGTCGCATGATGACGCAGCAGCCCGGAATGGATGACGACACCCGGTCCGTAGACGAACCGGTACGTCCAGCGTTCATCCACCTGTTGCTTGGCGTCAGGCACCTCCTCAATACCGCCAACGACATCGCTGATCGCCACGGTGACCAAGACCTCTTTAAAGCGCCCATCAGACGCCGCCCGGCTCTGTTGAGCTGCCGACTCAAGCAGCCGCTCTGCCTCAAGCTCCGTTCCAATAGCCGCTGCGGGAAGGGAGAACCAGAGCAGCTCCTCGCCGCTCCGTTCCGGCACCGAAGTCATGCGCCAACTGTCAGGCAGCCTTCGGACAATCTCTTCCTTCACCATCTCCAAGAGATCTTCATCCTCGACCGCTGCTTCATGTGTGTCAGCATCCGGCTTCGTGACCGAAATGCGCGCGAACAGATAAGGACCATCTGTAATTTCATGCCATTCGCGCAGCCCGAGCCACTGTTGAAAGTCGGCCGTATCGCCGCGAATATCTCCGGCAATCCACTTCCTCAGCTCTGCCTGTACGGCCAGTGGCCGATCCTGCTCGACGCGGTTATGCAAATGCTCCAGTCGGGACATCATACCGCGGTACATCTGCTGCAGCCAGGAGAACTCATCCTGGGTCTGCGAACCTCCTCGAGGAGACAGATTCCATTGTTGTACGAGGCGGGATAACGGACGATACAGCTTCAACGCAAACAAATAAGAAATGACAACCGAAGCGAGCAAGGTTCCCCCGCCCACGGCCACGAAAGTAAAGGCCAACCGATCCATGCGCGCAACAATTTGCCGATACGGCTGCATTTGATACAACGTCCAGCTGTAAAATTCCGTCGGCGCATAGCGAATAACCATCTTCCCCTGAGCAGAAGAATGGACGAAGGAACCGGATTGGCCTGGATTATGGTGGACGTCCTCGTACGCAAGTGCAAAGGCTTCGTCCGTTCCGTTACGCAGCCCCTTCCGATCGCGGTCCAGCCTTCGTCCGTCTTGATCGAACACGATGCCGTCAGGGGTGCCGATGAAAAATTGAGAGCTTTTAGAAAAAGGCCCGCTGTTGACAGACAACTGCTGAAACAACCAGCTAGGGCGAATGAACAGTAAGATGGAGCCAGGCTCTGGATGCGAGGAATTTCGGTAGGTAACGGAAAAATCAAATAATCCATACAGCAAGCTATCGACTTGTTCAGCTGTGCCGGAGGCATTCGGAACCGAGAAAGGCATCAGCTTGAAGGAGGCGGGATCGGACAGAGTCAATTGCTGCAGAACAGCGTCCCTTTCACCGCGGGCATTTTGTTGAATGACGGCGCTCGTGGAGAATAACTGCTCAGACGGCCCGTTATATAGCGCAATCGATTCCAAATACCCCGTTGCGTTCGCGATTTGCTCCACCTTGCGCATCTTGGAGGCAATTTCGATAATAGATAGCTCTTCCCCATGCATCAGCGTATACACTTCCGGGTCAACGTATAAACTCATAATTAAATTTTTAAGCGTGTCCCCCATGAACGTGAGCTGCGCATTGAACTGCTCCCTTTCCTGCACATATGCTTCCTGCTGCATGTCCAGCGCGGAGGAGTGAGCGACGATATATAGAGAAATGGTCGTAAATACCAAGGCGCATGTGACCAGGACGACCAGCGTGCGGATGAGACGATGCTGATATAGACTGCGACCTTTTGCAATCGCTTTCAATTTATGAGGGAAATTCCATCTCTTCACCACACACAACTCCTTATCTCTAATAGCTCCTATCATCCCCTTTGAAGTCTACTCTTGTTGATTGCTGTCACGTATTGCCGAAAAGAACCAAATATTCATGTAGTCTCATTTTACACTCCGATCGAGATCCAGTCTACGGTATCCTGCACCGCTTTCCTTCACTGCAACCTCAACCCTGTTCCCATTCCGAGGCGCTAATGCTTCTTATTATGGGGATGATATTGCCGGTATTCGCAGTTCGATGCTATTCATCCCTCTTTCTCCTCTGCTAAGAGAAAACGAAGAGCCGAAGAACGGGTTCTATCTCCGGAGTCCCTTTGTCTCACCACCCCTGCATTGGATTTCGTACAGTCAAACAGCCACATAAACCTCCTAACGGCGGGTTCCATTGGAATTCATACAGTGGTTTGGCACTCATTCCGCAGCAATCGCTGAAAAGCAGCCAGATCCGCTGGACAAACTACAGTCCAAGCGCCATTTAGCCGCCGCATCTGTACATTCCACTGTACATGTTCCAATAGGACTCCACCCACCCGCAGAAAACAATGTGTTAAATGAAAACACTCCGCACAACACCCGAGAATGACACAAAAAAAGAACCCATCCTGCGGAAGGATAGGCTCTGCTTTACTCTTTTACGAACTTTTGCGACGTCCACACAAGTTTGATCTTATAGCACAGCAGACTGCTCCTGCTCCATCACACATGCATTATTGGTTATGGCGCAGCAAACTGCTCCATAGCCGATTGAACATCATGCTGAATCCCCTCCAGCGCCGCAGCAACCGTCAGCTTATCCGCTAACGCCTCCCCTAAATATTTGCCCGCGCTTTGAACTGCTCCAACACCGGCGGAGGCAGAAATCGCAAATATTCCACAATGTTATTGTTCGTTTGCTCCAGTTCGTAAAAAGCTCCGATGTCGGGATGCTCCAGCTTTTCTGACAAAGACTTGCGCGCTGGCAGCTCCTCTGTATTGGAACGCATCATCAATTTACCGTATGATTCACTTGAAATCGTCTTTATAAATTCCCATGCCGCCTTTTTATTTGCAGAGTTCTCACGAATCGAAAATATTTCGTTCATGCTGATGCCGTTCCCCATGCTCGGATTGTCTGGGTGCACAGGCATGGAGACTACACCCCATTCGAATTCATCAAACGGCTCCTTATTGGCGATTAACGTTCGCAGCAAATCCGACCGTTCTACTGCCATGGCAACATTACCGTTCAAGAAAGGATAATTCCTTTTAAGAATGCCGTTCTTGTCCATTCTGTCCGGTTCCTTTTGCACCCCCGCTTGATAGCAGGCTCCGGATTTTATGCATGTCATCGTCTTTTCAATCACCTTATGCCAAGCGTCTGTATGAAGTGTAAATTGTTCGCTCACCGGATCGTAAATAGACAATCCTCCGCCCTCTCCTATATCCAATGCCATCATAAAGGGACTCATGCTATACTTGTGATACAATCCGAACTGCGGCTGTTCTTCGTTCACGTTCGATGACGGTCTCGCGAACCGTTCAGCCATTTGAAATATTTCATCCCAATTCATATGATTTTTCGGCAACGGAATTCCATGCAATTGAAATATGCTCTTATTATAATAGAGACCGATTCCGCTAAAAGTAGAAGGTAACCCGAACAGTTCGCCACTCTCCTTGTCCTTAAGCGCAGCGAGCACCGCAGGGACATAATCATCGAGACTATAGCCATCTTTTCTGATCAGATCATCTATTGGCTCAAGCATGCCTTCTTTCACAAGAACCTTATAAGTATCCAAGTCTGGCTGTATAAGGTCAGGCTGTTTATCGCGGATCACCTTCATCATAGAATCAACTGGGGCTTTGCCTGGATTAAGCTCATCTTTAAGTGGAATAACTTCGATATTATAGTCAGGATGATTTGCAAGGAACAGGTTTCCGTGCTTTTTAAAAAAGCTTTCTTCATCCCAATAGAGAACCCGTAATTGCGGATTGTCAATTTCCTGCTTCACTGTTTGGCACGCTGTCAATAGAACAATAAATGCAGATACCAATATTGTCTTTATGATTTTTTGCATTATGCTTTCCCCTATCGCTAAACAAATGAAATATCTACTCAAACTCTCACCAAACGTTATCCGTTCTACCGCCATTCATTATGCTTTCAAGCTTCACAGTTGAAAATATTGAATACCGATCCATCTTAAGCAACATGATATCCCATAAATCCGTATTTTTCCATATATCTTTTGTGATTCCCGCATTTGCTTACAGCAAATTAGAAACTCCCTCCTGAAAAGCTCCATCGAGGCCTTGTTCCTTTCATACAATAGCGCATTCAGGCAGAAGGAGAATCGCTCCATCCGCCTCTTTGCTTCATTCTCCCCTTCCATCAGGAGACGGCACGCCCGCCCAATGACTCCTCTGGTTCCACTGCCATCACAAGCGGCCGCTTCATGACATGATATACGAAACGACCCGTGCCTTATCCTCAACGTTATCCCTCCTGACTGTAGGGGAGAACGGACATAAGGGCCATTGCACCACGAAAGCCAACAACGTATTCTCGTTTGAAAAAGAAAGGGCGGCTTCCATTCTGAATAAAGGGGAGAGTGAGGCAATGGATGGAACAGGCATACCTTTTCCGGGAAGGGTAAAGAGAGGAGATGAAATTCGTTTTGTCGCTTTACAGAAGAACTTAACCATTCCTTAATGGCACAACAAGAACCCGAATGAATGTACAGTCTCACTCACTGCACTTCCATTCGGGCTCTCATTTTCGCGTTCTATTTATTCATGCTTCGCTAGTCTTACTTCACCAATTGCCCGCGGGTCACGCCGAGCTGATTCGTTGCTTTCAGCTTGCGCCACACTTCAGTGCCGTTAATCTCGCCGCGCAGCGCACGTCCGTACAGGTCAATGACCTCGTGCACCTGTTCTGTCGTCTCTTCCAGGAATTCAACGCGGTATGAACCAACGCCAAGCTCAAGGAAATGCGTCAAATATTCCGCACCAGACTGCTCGATCGCGTTGTAGACCGTGTTACGGCAGCCTTCATCTACCCGGACCGGGTGGGACATGCCGATGCGGTCGCGCAAGGAGACGCGGTGCTCCTCGCATGGACGGCCACAGTTCGTGTAATCCGTTCCTTCGCTCAGGAACGTGCAGTATACGCAATGCTCCGTATGAAACATCGGCATATGCTGGTGAATGACGATTTCTAGCTTCGCTGTATCTGCATGCTGCAGCATATCCACCATTTGCTGAATGTTCAAGTCATAGGAAGGCGTGATGGTATCCAGTCCTGATTGCGCGAATAGCTCCACGGCCTTATGATTGGCCACGTTCAAGGAGAAGTCGCCAATCAGCGTTGGGAACGGCTCACCCTTGGCGGCCGCTTCCGCCTTCGCCTGCACGTAGAAGTGCAGCGCTCCCGTGTTCCGAATGAGCACAGCATCCGGCTTCAATTTCAAAATATTCCGGTGGTAGCCGTTCTCGTTCGGCATATGAATGCGCGGCGTCACGAGCGCAATTGGCTTGCCTGCAGCACGGCATGCTTCGACAGCTGCCGGGAACTGCTTGATGAACTCGAAGTCCGCGTAGATTAACGCGGCCTCCGCCTTCACCGCAGCCTCCACCTGCTCAAGCGAGCGGCACAACGCCGTCAGCTGCGCGCCGCCAAATGGCACGGCGACATGCTCGTTCACGGCATCGCCGTACACTTCGGTGTCGCGCTTCACGTATACCGGCGGCTTCGGACGCTCGCCAGCCAACTGATCGACCGCGTCGCGGCGAATCGCGTTCAGCTCGCGCATCGGTACGATGACGTCGCCCTCAAGCGCCGCCTCCAGCCGCTCCAGCTGGTACACCGTTCCGCCCAAGCGGCCGAACTGCTCCTCCAGCAGCGCCGAATCCATCGGGCGCTTCTGCGCCACGTCGAGCTCAAGCTCGGAATCGACCTGCACGGTCGTTCCCTTCTGCACGTCGGTCCACCACGTGCGCAGCGGCTCGCCAGCGCGGCCTTCCACGCGCACATGCACCGGGAACACCCGATACGGCTTCTCCGTCTCGAATGTCGCGCGCATGCGCTTCTCCAATGCCGGGTCGCTCGTCTTCCAGATGCGATCTCCGACGTGAACCCGGCGCAAGTCCACATCCTGCCGCCCCGGCACGATGTCGACGAGCCAGCCTTCTTCCGCCTCGCCTTCCACCTTCACGCCTTTGCGGCGCACATCATATACGCGTCCGCCTTCTTCCTTCTTCGTCGGATCGCCCGCATCGAAGCCGATGCCGTCGCCGCGCTTCAGCGGAGCTTCCAGCTTGCAGACGACACCATCGCGCAGCACCTGCTGCACCGTGCCGAGATAGACGCCGCGGCTCTTCGGGAATGTCCCGTCCACGAGCTGCTTGTTGTTCGTCCCCTTCAGGAAGCCGTGCGTAAAGCCACGCGAGAAGCTCTGCTGCAGCTCGCGCACGTCTTCCTTCGTCGGCCCCGTCCAGCGCCCGTCGAAATAATCGTCGATCGCCTTGCGGTACTTGCTCACCACGTTCGCCACGTATTCGGGCTGCTTCATACGGCCTTCGATTTTGAACGACGTTACGCCCGCTTCAATCAGATCCGGCACGATATCGATCGCCGCCAAATCCTTCGGCGACAGCAGATACGTCACATCTCCCATCGGGTGATGCTCCCCATCCACCATCATGTCATAAGGCAGGCGGCATGCCTGCGCGCATTCCCCGCGGTTGGCGGAACGTCCGCCCCACATCTCCGAGGTCAGACACTGCCCGGAATACGATACGCATAGCGCCCCGTGCACGAACACTTCCATCGGGAGCTGCGCCTGCTCGCCAATCTTCTGAATCTGCTTCAAATTGTTCTCCCGGCCGAGCACGACACGCTCCATCCCATAAGGCTTCGTGAACTCCGCCGCCTCGGGAGACGTAATCGTCATCTGCGTCGAGCCATGAATCGGGAAATCAGGCGAAATATCGCGAATCATTTTGACCAGACCAAGATCCTGCACAATGACCGCATCCACACCCGCATCGACGCAAGCCTCAATCAACTCTTTCGCGTCCTCCAGCTCATTTTCGAACACCAAAATATTAAACGTCAAAAACCCTTTGACCCCATAGCTGTGCAAATAAGCCATAATGTCAGGCAAATCATCCATGCGAAAGTTATTGGCGCGCGCCCGGGCATTAAATTTCTCTACCCCAAAAAATATCGCATCCGCGCCGTTCGCCACCGCCGCCCGCATACAATCCCAATCGCCGGCCGGCGCCAACAGCTCTATATCTCCACGCGTTATCCCCTGCTTTATTGTAGTCATGCTCATCCTCCAAGCTAAATTCCTCAGCGCCGCAGCATGGGCTGCGTATCTATCTCTTTTTTTCTGCTGAAGATGCATAAATAGTATAGCGATCTTTGCGCCGAAACTCCAGTAAAGGCTAGAACTTCCTGATGCTCTCCTGAAGCGGGCCAGCGGGCGATCAACAAAGCGCCCTATCGGACAGCCACTCAAGCCTTCCGAAGCGGGCGCTTCCTCTCTTTATTCCGTTTCAATGATTGCCCAATGCTGCAAATAGGCTGTTTCTTATTTGAAAGTAAAGGACTTGGTTGCCTGCTTCAAACTGTCCATCAGTTCAGGTGTCATAGACGCATCATAAACCGTATACAGAACTGTATACACGTGACCGTTATCGGCGACTAATTGCATGCGGGTCGTATACGGTGCGTTAATGTCCACGTCTCTGCCCGTCAACTCGACCAGATAGGCCGACTTCCCCTGCAGCGTCGTCTTTTCCTTTTTCACAAAGTGAACCGTGTCATCTTCTAACAGTACTTCTTCCCAACGAGCCAACGCTTCATCTACCGTTCGCGCCTCTTCGATATAGATGAAGAAATTGCTGTTCGGCAACGAGTAGCTGGCAATTGTGCCTTCGCCGAGCTTATCCTCATAGCCTTCCATAACATAATAGTTGGCGTCGTGCAGCCACCATTCAGGTATTTGCACAGTAAAGCCGAACGGCTTCCCGTCGCGCTGCACAGACTTCTCCCAAGACATCAGCCAGTTTTCCCCCGAAGGGAGCGCGTTCAAGTCGTCCTGCTTCTCCTTCATCTTGCCGTCCACACGCACCGAGGCGAGAATGCGGTCACCGACTCTTCTATCTTCCGCATTATCCTGTCCATAGAAAGACACCATATATTGAACGCCCTCATCCATCGCGATGAGATGCATGCTCAAGCTCCAATCCTGCTCATTATAGCGGTGCTTATATACGCTCAACTTGGCTAAAGTCCCGTCTGCCAAGGAAATGTCCTTGGTTTCGACCAACTTCACATATTCCGGCTTGTACAGCTTCTTCAAGTAAGCTTCATGCCGCTTCACCAAGCCGTCCGGCGTCATTCCCTCTTCCGCCGTTCCATAGTAATATTCTACACTTTTCCAGTCTCCAGCACCCGCCAGCACGCGCGGTATCCCATACTCTTTGTACCAGTCCACTGGAAAATCAACAGACAATCCTTCTCCCCACAACTTCATATGACGATAGCCATCCTTAACCGTGCTCACATTCGTAATCGTACCCTGTCCTGCTGCATAGCTCGGACGGAATGTATTCAAGAAAGGCTCATATTGAAGCAGCTGCTTCGACTGTTTTGCCGCATCATCGAAAATCCGCACGACGTACCGTTTGCCATTCGCGCTAAACACCCGCGTCAGATACATCCCATCTCCGTCATCAGAGACGCCTTGGGCATAAGCCACCCCTTCCAGCTTCCCGGTGCGCTGATATACTAGATCTCCTGCATAAATCACTTCCGTCTGCAAATGTTCCATTAACTGCTTCTCGGTCGCCACGCCTTGGAACGCACTCGTCAGATGTTCCAACTCGCCTGAATTCCAGTCCGTCACTTCCACTTGCGCCACGACAGAACTGGATTCATTGCCGAGCACGACCACACTCTCTGTTGGCGATGTCACCTCATAGCTCCAACCTTGCGGGAGCACCATGGACCACAGGTAATAGGAGTCTCCGATACGCGGCGTCGTTGCGTTCACATGAATCGAAACGGCAGCCAACGGATCAGGTCGCTTCCAGCTCAGCACCATCGTCTGGTCTGAATCCGTCTTGCAGGTTGCCCCGAATGCTTCCGCTATCTGCTTAAGCGGCACCATCGTCGTTCCATTCACCAATTCAGGCGCGACCAGAAGCGTTGTCAGCTTCCCGTTCAGCATAGCCTGCTTCTGACCGATTCTCATGCGGATGGAAGAGTGGTCATTGGTTAACGTTACCACATCGCCCGTTTCCAGCTTAAGCGACGCATCGAACGCGCGTGTAAAAATGCTTAGCGGCACCATCGTCGTGCCTTGCTTCACATAAGGCTTCACGATCGTGATCGCTTCTCCGTTCAGCAATGCATTGGTGCTGCCCGTCTTAAAGCGCAGTTGATTCTGGATCGCCGCCGTTGCAGCAGCTGCCGACACCGGAGATGCCGTCAACCCCAATCCTCCTGTTACCATCGCTATCAGCGTCAGAGCCACAATGGCTGAGCGGATGCATTGACGCGGCCTTTCTTCGCGGAACGTCGTCGGCTCCATAAAAACACTCCCCCTAGAATAATTCCAGTTGTAAAAAGTGTTGTATTTACCTGTCTTATTAGCGATTCTTTTTATTTCTACGCTTTTTGGCAATTCCCTGCTCAATCCGCGACTTCTATGCTCTGTTGCTCCTCAGAATTCTTCACGGGCTTTTCTTCCGTCAACGTTACCGTCCGAGCGACTAGATCGCCGCCCGACTGCATCATCAGCTTCACCGGCTGACCCGGAAGCTTCAACTTCAGCGCTTCATGCACATCCACGATCGTCTTTACAGACTTGCCGTTAATGGAATACAATACGTCACCAGCTGCTATGCCAGCCTTCTTCGCCGATGTGCTCTGCACGGTCGTCACCTTAATTGGATCATCCGATGGCAGCCCGACATACGCAGCCCAGCTTTCCTCCATTTCTACACCGAGTGAAGCCCGCATAATCTTCCCGAATTTGAAAAAGTGCTGTACCGCCATCTTCACGGTGTCGGCAGGGATGGCAAAGCCCATATTTTCAATGCCAACCGCAGCGAACTTCATACTATTAATGCCGACGACCTCGCCTTTCATGTTCACAAGCGGGCCGCCGCTATTGCCTGGATTTATGGCTGCATCCGTCTGAATCAGCTTATAGCTGGATTCTACTGCACGATCGGTTCCGCTAATAATGCCCGTCGTCGCCGAATTGCGCAACGTGAAGGACACCGGCGTGCCCAATGCTACGACCGATTCCCCTACCTGCAATGCCGCATCAGGCTGTACGAAAGAGACCGGCTGCAAGCCCGTTACAGCAATCTTCGCGATCGCCAGATCGCTTTCTTCGTCGGCGAACCATTTTGTGACCGGATATGATTTTCCGTTCGGCGTCACGACCAGCGGATGCACCAGCTCCGAGATGACGTGCGCATTCGTAACAATCCACCCATCTTGACGCACTACGACGCCAGTGCCGTGAGCCAGCCAATTGTCCGAATTATCCTCCGCATCCCGGTGCTTTCCAATGATGGAGACGACCGATGGACTGACCTTTTTTACGATGGCTGGAATATCATTTGGCGCGTAACGGTATGTCTTAGTCTTGGCATCATACATCCCTTTGCTCCCCGTCATTTGCTCGAACGCATCCGCCTCGATATATACCTTGTCTTTCACCTTCGTTGCTTTCATCGTAACTGAATTTGACGCTTGCCCGGACACACTCGTGACCCCCAGCGTCAGTCCCAGCACGATACTGATCCCCACGCGCCACGTCCGCCGTCCGATGCTGTTCTTACGCCGCTCTCCCATTTGTTTGCTCCTTCCTTGCTCTGCAGCCTCTACTGCTCTACATACCAATATTGATGATATTTCCCTATTACGCAAGCGAAAAAAAGGCTCTTTGATGAATTCCCACCAAAGAGCCTGTCTGTTCTGAACTTTCTTATGTCTCGCGCAACTTGACCATGCCATCTTATCCCGCGATGTAATAATCCGTGTTTAAACTAAACTACCTCTAAATATAGAATCGTGGAGGGATGCCCCTACCAACCCTGAATCATGATCCAGTCTGCAAACAAGAACACAAGCAAACTGACTACGGCAAAGCCGAGTGCTAATAAATTGCGTTGGCGCTGCTTCACTTGACGAATAACCGCCCACACCAGGATGATCGTAAACACGATCATGAATATGTCGAACAATTGAAATAAACTTTCAGTTTGTTGTGCTCCCTCGGCCAGAAACATGGTGCGACCTCCCTCTACACGCGCATTTTACCTATCTGAGTCTATGTTATATTTACCCAGCTTCAGATGCAAGTCAAAATCATTATATTTAACAAGATTGTCACCAATTTTTCACGTTTTATGCTTGATGCAGCCTGAATTCGATGACTGATGTCATAGATAAAGGGATAACGCTTACTTTCAGCCATTTCATAAGCAATTTCGCGATCATTTATCAGAAAGAGTAATACCTTTTTTTACCTTACATTATTGTGGGCCTTCTGTAAATATGCTACGATGAGCTAAAGCTCAATTCATACTATTTATATCGGAATTAATTAGATTAGAATTTAGATGAGGAAGCGAGGGATTACCTATGGCGTATGAGCCGGTGTGGATGCAGGACCCTTCGAAGTTGAATAAGTTTGAGTTTGTCAAAATGGAAAAGGACGGACTGGATGTCATCCGCGACATTATTGAGACGTATGCGCTGCAAGGCTACGAATCCATTCCCGAAGACGACAAAGGCCGGTTCAAATGGGCGGGCGTCTACGAACAAAAGCCAAAGGATGGCTATTTCATGATGCGCATCCGCATTAATTCAGGAATTATGAATGTGGCCCAAGCCAGAGCGTTGGCGGATATTGCCCAACTGTACGGGCGCAGTCTGATGGATGTGACGACGCGGCAAGCGATTCAATATCATTGGCTGCGCGTGGAGGACCTCCCGGATATTTTCAAGCGGCTGGAAGACGTCGGCTTATATTCCTATGAAGCCTGCGGCGACTGCCCTCGCACGATTGTTGGTAATCCCCTTGCTGGCATCGATCCAAATGAGTTAATGGATACGACCGCACTCGTGAACGAAGTAAACGACTTTTTCCTATTGAATCGTGACTTCTCCAACCTTCCCCGCAAATACAAAATGTCCATCTCCGCCAACCTTTACAACAATGCGCACGCGGAAATTAACGACCTCGCCTTCACTCCAGCCGTAAAAGAGATCGACGGCGAGCAGGTGCTCGGCTTCCACGCCCATGTTGGCGGCGGGTTATCAGCGAAGCCGTTCTTGGCCAAGCCGCTCAATATGTTTATTCGTCCTAAGGAAGTGCTCAAGGTGGCGATCGGCGTAACGACGTTGTTCCGTGATAACGGCTTCCGGGAGAAGCGCCATCAGGCGCGGCTCAAGTTCTTAATCGCTGCCTGGGGCGTCGAGAAATTCCAAGCGCATTTGGAAGAGCTCATCGGGAAGTTCCCAGCACGAGGCGACGATAGAACACTTGGCTGGCAGGCTGCCTATTTCGATGGCGTTCATCCGCAGCATCAAGCGGGGCTGCATTACGTAGGACTTAATGTGCCTATCGGGCGCCTGAACGCGGAGGAGTTCCATCAGTTAGCTGATCTGGCTGAGAAGTACGGTGACGGCACCCTGCGAACGACCATGTCGCAAAATATAATAATAACAGGGATTCAGGAGAAGCATCTGGATACCGTGCTGTCAGCTCCCGTGCTGCAGCGGCTCACCCCGTTCCCGAAGCCGTTCATGAGCCGCACCGTGTCCTGCACGGGCAACGAGTTCTGCAACCTGGCCATCGTCGAAACGAAAGAGCGCGCCCACCGCGTTGCTGAGTATTTGGATGCGCGCGTGCCAGAGCTGAACGAGTTCATCCGCATCCACTTTATCGGCTGTCCGAATGCTTGCGGGCAGAAGCACGTGGCAGACATCGGCCTGCAAGGAGCGTTGGTGAAGACGGAGCAAGGCATGATCGACGCCTTCGATATCGCCGTGGGCGGCATTCTTGGTCCGAATGCCCGCTTCAACACGACACTGAAAGGCCGTGTGAAAGGCGACGACGTTCCGCATGTGTTGGAGCAACTGCTGCTCTACTATAAACAGGAACGTCACGCAGGCGAATCGTTCCATGCCTTCTTCCTTCGTGTCGGAGCAGAAGCCTTCCAGGCGAAATTAACGGAGGTGTTAACCGCAATAGCCTCGGCGTCTTAGTCAATTCGTGACAACTGAAGCCGTATATTACAATCATCACCTTTCAATGCATCCTTATTTATGGTATTATTTCTATAGAAATTCGTTTTATTATAGTCATACATGAATAAACTAATAAAGACCGCAGATGCTGGAACATCTACGGTCTTGCAATAGATTGCCCTTAGGGCAGTCGACTAAGATTGACAGAAAGTAGACCTCCTGGCCATCTAAGCTCAAGGGAGGTCTACTTCTTGTTATGGAAGGACTACATGGGAACGTATTTTCCTATTCCTCTGCATATAAAACTAATAAATTCTTTCAATAGCAAAAACCCCCTCTTATCCGACTAGCTATCGGATAAGAGGGGGTTTTTAATGCTCTATTATTATAGCGTCAGCTCAATTTCATCATACGCGCGAATCATGACATCCGCCTTAGCCGGCTTGGCATCGAATTGGCGCTCCTCATCGATGAACACCTGCAGCGCCGAGCCCGCGCTATGGCCCATCTCCATATCGCCGACGGAATCGCCGATAACAGCCACTTCATGCGGCTGCAAGCCAAGCTCCCGGCAAGCGAGTTCCACCATATCCGGATATGGCTTGCCATGCTCCACGCAGTCGTCGCCAATGACAGCAGCGAAATAATGGCGGATACCCATCTTTTCCAGATGCTGCTCTGACGGACGCTTGTCGTCCGCTGTCACTACGGCCATAGGCAGACTGAGCTCGCGGCAACGTTCTAAGAACGGCACGACGCCGGATATCGGCACGATGTTCGCACGTTCCAGCACTTGATCGTTCGCATACTCGAACACTTCCGTCACACGCTGAACCGCTTCGTTCCATGGCACGCCTTCCTTATACAGCAGGTATGTGGCAATGCCTATCATTTGTGAAGGAGAGCCCATCGCGAGCGGCCCTTGGCGATCATGCTTGCGCACGGAACCGTCCTCTTCAATGTACACGCCCAATATATAACCCGGCTGTTCCGGCAATTCGCCGCCTTCTTTCTTCAGCTCCCGTTCCAATCCCGAAAGCACCGTCTCTGCCCACCAACCCCACAGGCTAATAAATTGCAGCAGCGTCCCGTCCTTATCGAACAGAATGCCGCGCACCTGTGCGCTGCAGCCGCCGACGTTCATCTGTACCATCCACATCTCCCTTTCCCCGGTTGATGGTATCATAGTTCGGCGCACGGAGCATATTTCCTGCTTTCCCGTACAAGATTATTCGTTATATTTTTAGGCGTCCAACCGCTCCGTCCGTGTATACGCGGCGGCTGACACCATCCACTTGGCATATGTCTCTCGCTGAACCGTCACCAGATAATCATCCAATTGCTGGCTCAGCTTGACGATCTCATCATCCGTGAAGCTCTTCTTCTCGTTCACCGCCTGCACCAATTCACGTCGAATTCGTTCAATTGTCTGCATCAACGCTTCTTGCGTGCGTTTCCCCGATAAATGAGCGATATTCATTAGCTAGGTCACCCTTTCCGGCTGGAAACGGTCTGACGACAATTCGTTATCCAGATTCTGTATTCTGACCTAGTATAACCCATGTTTCTCGAAACCTCGCTTTTGGACACTCTAGAAAACTCAATAATTATACTAATCTGTAAAATAAAAGAACACCCTTCATGAAGGGTGTTCCATGGAAATTTCCGCTACGTTATAACGAATTGATTTACCACTCCACTACTCCGCCGCCGGCGCCTGCGAACGCTTTAAGTACGTCAGACTGCACAACCGTCTCGAACAGAGGATAGACAAATACAGCAACACCCAGTGCCATAACTGATAAATTGCTCCACATTTTTTTCATTGTAAAACCTCCTGATGGATATTTTTCAGCGCATGAAACGCTGCTCTTACCTTCTGCAGTAAACCGTATAGCTGTTCGATGTTTTCATTCTTTGCTCTGATCTCGCCTAATAGCCGATCAAACAGCAGTTCAAAACAACTATGAGCGTTATTTTTCCTATCTATCTTAAAAAACAAGGTCGCGCTTTTTAGCAAACAATCAACGGATTCTTCTTTCCTGTTCAGTCTATAATAGTAGTCGCTTTTTAACTTGTAATAAAAAGCTTGATCGGAAATAACGAGGGGATTTAACCGAGTAAGCTCGATATAATCCTTTTCATTTGCAATAAGCTGATCGATCGCTTTAAAGTTGTTCTGTTGAAGATACAAATCGATGAGCTCGCATATGATGTATATTTTCCCGGGGTTTCTCATCAAACAGCCTTGCAACTGGTTAGTAGCCAAAGCAAGCCTTCCTTTTTTTGCATTCAGTTTTCCCCGCATGAACTGTACATTTTCTAAAACAGCAGGAAACGAGTAGGTTTCATATTTATTGATATTCGCTTCAGCCATATCGTAATTGCCGATAAAAAAGCAACAAAAGCTGACCAAGAGAACAGCATCCGCTTTTAATTTGCTTTCCGTAACGTCCAGCTTTTCGACATAATGGAGCGACTCTATCGCCTCTTCGTATTTATTCAGGTGGTAGGCATGAACGCCCAACTTGTAATAAAGCTTAATTTGTTCTTCGATCGTCAAGAATTGAACATAATTCAAAATACTTTTTCCGGTGTGATATGTAGTTTGCAATTCTTCGTACTTATCTCGTTGAATCAGGTATTCCTGCAGCAGCGCCTTAGCGTAGTACGTTTGGATGCCATGTGAACGCGTATAATCAATGATAAGCTTGTACAAGGCTAATCTAATGGCTAGATTGTCTTTGACCGTTCCAACAAAGGTGTATAACTCTTCTACCAAATCGTAGCTGTCTTTTCGCTCGTCTAGTAAATAGCGGGAGGCAATGCGGGTACATAATGTGGGCGCGCTGGTGACGGATTGTCTTAAGATGGACATAAGCACGTCGGCTCTTTGTTCCACGGAGAGATATAACTCCACAATGTCTGCATAAGGAAAGTCAAGGGCGCTCGCGAGGGCCTGCATCGTTTTGAAATCTGGACGCTTCGTTTCCCCGTTCTCAATCTTGGAAATAATCCCTTTTCCTACGCCAGATCTCTCTTCCAGCACGGTTAAAGTTAAATTGGCTTCCTGTCGGCGTGTTCTGATGAGGTCGCCAATAGATGTGAACTCTAGCGACTTCGTTCTCATTCCCTCACCCTTCCAAATAACACTTATCGACTTTTCTTTATATTTTACCACATATTCCCTAATATGTGAATAACCATTGCTTAATAACTTGCAAGTTTCCACCCATCTCCATACGACTGTGCGGACCTCCCAACTGTTCGCGATAATTTTGTTCTATAAAGAAAGTGCCCCGTGAATCATGAAGATCACAAGGGCACCTATGCTTTTAGCTCGCCAAGCTCGTTAACTCAAGCGCTTCCGGCAATACTTTTTTGGCGGCATTCAGCCACGTGCGCGCCTCAGGCCCGATGCGGAATACACGGTTAGAAGGATTGTTCACAATTCGAGATAACTCGGAATAGATAGGGTAATCCTCCTCTAAGGCACTATATACACTATGGCGTGCCGGCAGGAGATATTGCGGATATTGGCCGTCAGTATGAGGCCGCAGGGCTTGTTCCACCGTATCCGAAGCGGCCACGACATTCGCTAGCTCTTTGGCTAGTTCGGGATGGGATGTCTGAGAGTTCACACCGACAGCATCACTGTAGAAGAGCGGAATGTCTTGAGCGGTCGATGACGAAATCGGTTTAAACCTTACCTGATCTGCGTAAGCCCCCATTCGCATCATCGATTCGCTGTAGCCGATAAAGGCTCTGCCGCTGCCCTGCGCGAACCAGGAGGCTCTTGCATAAGCGTCGCCATCCTCCGGATAATACTGCGATTGCTTCATCCCCGCCATATCGATTAGCAGCCTCAAGCCGCGAATGGCCTTCTCATTCAGATGGTCCAGCGGCGGAAGTACGTCATATTTTGTATAACGGTTGGTTACATCGATGAGCGCTTCCAAATACATGCTCGCCTTGGTCGTGCCTCCAGACATGTCGATCAGCAGCCCCTTATTTGCCTGAGGCGGGATTTGATCGGAATGATTGGTGCCGACTTGCTTGTATAACTCATAAATATTATCTACTTGCGCCATTTTCAGATCATCTTTCCGGTAAAAGAGCAGGTTCGTGCATAAAATTTGCGGAAGGGCATACACTTTTCCGTTTCGTTTCGCGCCCTCCAGAGCAAAGTGCACAACATCATCCGCCTGGTCGATTTCATCGCTGCTGAAAGGGAGCAAATACCCCCCATCCACGAAATGACTGAGGAAAATCGAATCTAACACGAACACGTCCAGATCCTCAGGCGGTTCAGTTGAATAGGAATCCCAAGCCACAAACTCCAGCTTGACGTCTGGCTCCTTCCGCTCCCACTGTTCGAGAACGGCCGCTTCAAACCGGGAAGAATCAGGCACGTAGGGATATACCGCTACCTTCAACGTAATATTCGCAGGTACGTTGAGATGGTCCGCTCCAGCCGCTGCCGGACTAACGACAACAAGCAACAATGCCAGAATAATCATCATATTTCTGTAAATGATTCCTTTAAAACTTTTCATGCCGCTATCACCCGCCTCTATTAAAATAAAAATCACCATTTAACTTGATAGATTTCGAGTCAACGGAAAAAAGAGATAGATTCATCCGCCAGGGCATCCGCGATCCACCGGGGATGCATCGTCAACATATTATCCGGCAGCGCATCCAATTCAAAATATTGCACATCCAAGGTTTCGTCCCCTTCTCTAACCAGCGTTCCGCCCACCACCTCACAACGAAAGTACGTCGTCACAAAATGGCTGACCTTCCCGTTGGGATACGAAAAAACTTGGGAATCAGGGTTCGAATATACCCCGATCAACCGTGTCACTTTTACGTTCAGGCCGGTTTCCTCGGCGATTTCCCGAACGATCGCTTCCTCTACGGTTTCTCCCAGCTCGACATGACCCGACGGAATCCCCCAGCACCCATTATCTGCACGCTTCATCAGGAGAACCCTACGGCGTTCATCCATAATAATGCCCGCCACCCCCGGCTTGATGTCATCCGGCCAAGGAAAAGCCGGAGCCGTCCAAGGCTCCAAGCGCACCTCTTGATCCCATAAGCTGCGCAAATCGGGAATGATAGCATCGGGCTTGCGAAAATCCCGCGCAGATGGAAATTCGGAACGTGGAGCGCTTGATACGAGAATTGCCGATATGCCCATCCGGTGTGCGCCAACAATGTCCGTATCGGGAGTGTCACCTATCATGACTGCGCGGGACAAGTCCTCCACATATTCAAGCGCCTGCTGGAACATATAAGGAAATGGCTTGCCCACAACGTCCGGGATTATCCCCGCAGACATCTTGATAGCTTCAACAACCGTTCCGACCGCCATCATAGGCCCTTCTGGACCCGGGAATATCCTGTCCGCATTGGTGGCAATGCATTTTGCGCCCTTAACAATTCGCGTCACGGCTCCCTGTATCTCCCGGAGTGTAAGTTCATCACTCCAGCCGACGACAATAGCTTCGGCGCTGCTCACATCAACAAGCTCAAGGCCTGCCTGACGGCATTCCCATTCCAAATGCTCGTCCCCCAGCACATATACAGAATGGACTTGCTGCTCACTTAAATAACGCGCTGTTGCCCATCCCGATGTGACGACTTCACCAACGTTCGCTTCAATCCCTAGTCCGTTCAACTTAGCCGCGACTTGCTCTCGCGTCATGCAAGGATTATTGGTCAGAAACCGAATCGTCTTGCGCGCGATCCGAAGGCGCTCGAGCGCTTGAACTGCACCCGGCAGGGCCTCGGGCCCAATGTAGATCACACCGTCCAAATCAAACAAGAACACGTCAAATCTATCCAGCAACACGTCATTCCTCCTTACGTTCACTCTGCCGGTTTGCCATGAGGTTATCTCCGTCTCTTAGCGGGAAATCAGTTGCTCATGCGTCTTTGACCGCCCGATAAATGAGGAAGGGAGGATAATCCCGCTCCATTTTCCATTGTTCAAACTGACTCGCTTGCTCTATTTCTCTTAATTCATCCGGAGGGATATGCCGTAAAGTAGGCTCCAAACATTCAATATTTTTGAAACCAACCTCCTGCAGGAGCTCGTGATACATCTCTTTAGGCCAGTGGAAATCATGAAGAATCATATCCTCCCGGTCAGGAAGATGGAGCCATTCTTGCCGCGCTTCACCATGTTTATATTTTCTTCCCGGCTCCCCATTGCGGAACGTCGAAAATTCGATGCCCGTCGAATCCGGATGCGTGTCCAAAATCGCGTAGGGAGCGCCCGGGGCCAATACCCGGTGAATCTCCCGCATAATTCGCTGGATTCGATCTTGGCTGCTTGTATTGATGAACACATAGCAGGTCATGGCGCCATATACCGAATTGTCCTCCAGAAATGTTAATTGATCATTTTCGATTCGGTGGTAGTCCACCTGAGGGTGGGAACGTTTTTGAACGGCAATATCAAGCATATTGCTTGATTCATCCACGGCAATGACATTCAAATCCATGCTCTCTGCCAGCCGGTAAGCTACTTTTCCGGGTCCGCACCCATAATCCAGCACCCGCTTCCCTCCGGGAACGGAGCTTAAAATATCAAACACAAATCGAAACCCCAATGTCTGCTCCAGAATGTCATTGTAAGCCTCGAACTGATTAGCTACGACCTCTTGCTTCCACGACGTCTGCATCCCTTTGCCCCCTTATCACTGCTGGATATGCTGCATATTTGATATAGACCGATCAGGCCACTTATTTTGCAACAGCCTCTGATAGACCGGCCACAAAGCATGGAACACGGAAGCATCCACCGGTCTCTTATAAGCTACAGATTGGTAGAAGCTGAACAGCAGCAATACCTGCCGCCAGTAAGCAGGCATGTCCAGCGCCTCAATATCCGGGCCTGACAAGATGATTTGGTCTTCTCTCAGCAACGATTCATACTCCAGTATGGTCTGAATATAAGGCCACTGGCTTCCCGAAGGCATTGCGGGAAAAGTATCAACGCTCTGATTGTCATGCGTCTCAGAATGAGCCTCTTCCAGCACCTTCTCCACGACATGATTATCCGGTTGATATATATGTACCGAACCGACCACATGATAATAATCGCCCAACTCCAGCTGAAGCTCCCTGGCAAGCAGCTCCTGCATGAACGTGAATGAAAAAACATCGCTGACCATGCCTCGAAACGCATCGTTCGCACGCATATAGGCGACAGTATACAACTTCCGCTCCCGCACAAAAAATTGGAGCCCAATCGTACAGGAAACATCGATGTTTGCTGATTCCAGCGATTCATTGGCATCGAAAATCTGGATAAAAGCCCGCTTGGAATCCGGGTCATCTTGACCCAGTAAATGTGCGATTCGTTTCCATTGATTCACCTTGTCAGATCCGAAACGAAAAATTTTGGGACCGTAAGCCGTTCCTGTAAGCGTACGGCAATTCATAGAATAATCGTTCATTTTCCGATTGTAGTAGCCGATATAATCCAGATCGTCCCTGCCCGACAGATACCACAATGCTTCGGCAAAATTGAATATGATATTCGTGCGGCGGCTCGGCAAATAACAGACGCGCTCCACGGGATTCGCGAGGACAAATTGATAATTCAGCCTCTCGCGGCTCTGGTGACCGCGCGGCGCATTAGAGAACTGCGGTTTGTTATAAATTTCGTCTAACGTAGCTATATAAGATTCGTGAAAATGGTCGAAGCGCACCAACCTCTCCTCCTTCTATTCCGCAATGCTAAACATTTGTTCGAGCTTGGACAGGTAATCTTTTTCTTCTTGATAGGAAATGAACGTCACATCGGCGACTTTACTGAGCCCCCTGATTAAGAATGCATAATCCTTGTTCTCCTCCAGCAGCAGAATGATAGGCTTGCCGAAGGCAGAAGCCCAGCCGATTTCAATATGCGTGCCTGGAGAAGCGGGCGATCCGGGAAATGCAACGAACAGATCGCAGGCGCGGATTTCCTCGAAGTCAATGGCCGTACATTGTTCAGGCGTCATGAAATCTTTGCCCCAACCTTCGCGCTTATGCGCATTATGAACAGCGTAATTTCTCGCTTCAAAAAATGAGATCAGCTGGATCAGTCTTTGCTGCTCGCTTTCTTGCATGCAGCCTGTTTCGGCATCCACCAAACTTTTGAATGGTCCCGCCAAAAACAACTTCTTGATACCCGATTTGTTCACGATACTCATCTCGCAGCTTCCACCTTTCAAATTTGGCTATACATTGACGGCCAATGATTGATTTATCGTCCCCTAGCTGTTCATTTACGGCTCTAGCCGGCGTATTCTAGCCACCGATTCACGAATGTCATTCCCCCCGGTTATCGCCGAAATGACGGCTACGCCATCCGCGCCCGCTTGCATAACCGCCGCAGCGTTCGTAGAAGTAATCCCGCCGATTCCGGCGAGAGGCACATCGATCCCCGCTGCGCGCATCTGCCGAATGATGGATACGCCCTGCACTTCATGCGCATCGTCCTTGGAGCGGGTAGGGTATATTGGCCCGATTCCCAAATAATCCGCTCCTTGTTCCACGGCGAGCCGCGCCTCCGCAACCGTATGCGCCGATACTCCGAGGATTTTATCGCCGATCTTCGACCTAACACGGTCTGCCTGTTCATCATCCTGACCAATATGGATGCCATCCGCGCCGAGCTCGAGCGCAAGTTCGATATCATCATTGACGATAAATGGAACGCCGATCCTGCGGCAGAGGGCTTGAATCTCCAATCCCAATTGCCTTTTCCTGTCCCCGGTCAGCGCGCCCGCTCCCTTTTCGCGATATTGAAACAGCGACACGCCTCCCGCTAGCGCTTCTCGCACTACATATAACGGATCCAGCCGGCAATTGACGCTTCCCATCACCATGTAGAGCCGCAAGTATGCGCGCATCCGTTCTGCTGGAATTCGGCTCACGACCGCACCGCCCTTCTGCGGCCGTAAGCCCAGTGGTTGGTCGGACCATGACCTTGGCCGATGCCAAGCGTATCTTCAAGCGCCGCCTGAATGAACGCGCGGGCTGTCCCTACTGCATCAACGACAGACGAGCCTTTGGCCAGTTCTGCCGTCAGGACTGAAGAGAAGGTGCATCCCGTTCCATGCGTATGCCGGGTATGAACCCGCTTACCATCCAGCTCGGTGAAGTGTTGTCCGTCATATAGCAGGTCCGTCACCTGGTCATTCTCCTCGCTATGACCGCCCTTAATGACGATATAGCGGGAACCGTAAGCACCGATCCGCTTGGCGGCTTCACGCCGGTCTGCCATTGTTCGGATGGACATGCCGGTTATGGCCCCGGCCTCGGGAATATTCGGCGTCACGACGAGAGCAAGCGGCAACAGACGCTCTTTCAATGCTTCCACCGCCGCCTGCTGCAGCAACTCGGAGCCCCCTTTGGCGATCATCACCGGATCGACCACGACCGCTTTCCAGCCGAAGTGCTCAATCCGATCTGCCACGGCCCTAATAATATCCTTGCTAAAAAGCATGCCTGTCTTGACCGCATCAGGCGCAAGATCGGACCCGATCGCGTCCATTTGACCGGTCACAGCTGCGGTAGGAAGCGGGTACACGGCCTGAACGCCCAGCGTATTCTGCACCGTAATGGCCGTAATCGCGGACATCCCGAACACGTCCAGCTCCTGGAATGTTTTAATATCCGCCTGGATCCCCGCGCCGCCTCCACTGTCCGAACCGGCAATCGTCAGAGCTTTATATACGTTCATTGCGCCTCACCTTCCTTTACGGAAGACGGCAGGAATTCCCGCACTTCCGTATTTGCCATCAGAGAGTCCCTGTTCAGCCTAGATAGTTCGTCGATAAGGGCGATTTGGAAGCTCCCCGGTCCCGCAGCTTCCGTTCGCTCTGCAGCCCGGTAGGCGGCAGCTCCGTAAAAAGCAAGCCCCGCAGTTCCTGCCAGCAGCAAATCCCGTTCCACAGCGGCAAATGCCCCCAGTACCGATGTCAATAAACATCCGGCACCAGTCACCTGCATCAACAGGCGATGGCCGCCCTTCACGATGCAACCGGTCTGTCCGTCAGTAATGACGTCTTCCGGTCCCGTTACAGCGACGACCGTACGTAGCTTTCTGGCAGCTCGGGCGGCTAATTCCACTCTCTCGTCACCCGCTGATTGTCCGGCATCCACCCCTTTAATGGCTCGATTTTCTCCATTCAGGTGCGCTACTTCGGCAGCGTTGCCCCGGAGCAAGGACACCTCCACCTCGCGTAAGATACGCAAGGCAGACGCCGTCCGAAACGGTGTCGCTCCCGCCCCTACCGGATCGAGCAGCACTGGGACCCCGTGTGCGTTGGCAGATTGCCCAGCAATAATCATCGCTTCTACCAGCTCCTCAGAGAGAGTGCCAAGATTCAACACCAGCGCTCCAGCTATCTTGGCCATATCGGCCACTTCCTCGCGCGCATACGCCATCACCGGCGAAGCGCCCAGCGCCAGCAATCCGTTGGCCGTAAAATTCGTCACCACCACATTCGTCATATTGTGTATGAGCGGCTGTTCCTTGTGAAGTTTATCAATGAGAACGGATACTTGGTGTAAGGACATGATCAATCCAACCTTTCTTTTATGGTCGGGAGCCTGCAGAGGGCAGATGATAGTCATGAGATTCATAGACTGCTAGCGTTTTCCTAACCTTTATAGTGGTTGTTCAACAAGCCTCCTTTTGATCACGCGCTTATGAAAATGATAGACGGATTGTGATTGACTGAGTTTACAACTAGATTGAACGATTGCAGGAAGGAAACAGAGCACAACGCAACATGAGCAAGCATTTGCCAGACTCCGATAGACTTGTGGCACAAGAAAGCTTGTTATAGTAAGGGGAAGAAAATAGTATTTTTACAACAAAAAACACATGCGAACAGCATGCGTCGTACATTTACATGTTCGCTTCCTACGCTGGCATTACCCAACAGGTTCAATCGGTCTACAACAGATTAGTTGTACTCTCAGCTTGCTTCAGCAGGCTCCCGCTAGTTATTTTTGTTAATTTTCTACTTTTGTTCTTTCTTATTTCATATTATAGGTTAAATTTGTAAAATGCAATGACATATTTGGAAAGGAATGCGATCAGAGTCTCCCTATTGGAAAATATACTGTTTTTATCGCACAAAATACAGTCGATGAGACTAGGGGCGGTAGGAGCAATTGTGCATTCGTGGTCCCTCAATCCTATTTCGATTCCACCTTTGGTTCACTCTCCCAATGATTCAGATTGTTCCAATGAATAGCGCTGCAGTGATTGACTCATACATGCAATGAATGGGGCTAGTGGGCAGAAGAGTTTCCTCGACGAGAAAGATCGACTTCGCACGATTGTTGGAGCAAGCCAAGCGTTGAGAGATGCATTCGTAAATGGACGGTCTGAACAAGGTTCTTCTCCCCTTCATTCAGAATGGCAGCCCCCTTTCCTTTTCAAATGAGAATAGGTTGTCGGACTGCTCGGCAAATGGTCCTTATGTCCATTCTCCCATACCGTCAGGAAGGATGACGATGGGGATGAGATACATGCCAATTTGAATATACCCTGCCATAACGCGGCCGCTCATGATGGCAGATAACCAGAGTCGTCCTTGGCCGTGGCGCCTCCTGAAGGATGGGGAGAATGAAGCAAAGAGGCCGATGAAGCAGAGCACCGTCAGTCTGAACGCGCCATGGCGAACGGAACATTTCGTTCATGATGAAGAGTCAATGAAAGTATAACCCCCTCAGCAAAAAAACCGTCGCCTGCCCACTCGGCAGACGACGGTTCATCGTCAAGTTATGCTCCATTGCATGTTACGCGTCCTTTGTTGCTGCGACGAGCGACTTCTCTGTCCGCTCACGGTCGCGTTCAAGGACAGGCTTCAAGTAGCGTCCGGTGTAAGAGGCATCCACCTTCACGACGTCTTCCGGCGTGCCTTGGGCAACGAGCGTTCCACCGCCATTGCCGCCTTCCGGACCTAAATCGATGATATAGTCCGCCGTCTTGATGACATCGAGATTATGCTCGATGACGAGCACGCTCTCACCGGAGTCAACGAGGCGGTGCAGCACCTGCAGCAAGCGGTCGATGTCAGCTACGTGCAGACCAGTCGTCGGCTCGTCCAAAATATAGAACGTCTTGCCAGTGCTGCGGCGGTACAGCTCAGCTGCGAGCTTCACCCGCTGCGCCTCGCCGCCGGACAACGTCGTCGCCGGCTGGCCAAGCTTCATATAGCCAAGGCCGACATCCAATATCGTCTGCACCTTGCGGTGAATGCGCGGCACGTTCTGGAAGAACTCTACTCCATCCTCTACCGTCATTTCAAGCACATCGGCAATGTTCTTGCCTTTATACTTCACTTCCAGCGTTTCACGATTGTATCGTTTGCCTTTGCATATCTCGCACGGCACATATACATCCGGCAGGAAGTGCATCTCAATCTTAATAATCCCGTCCCCGCGACAAGCCTCACAGCGGCCGCCCTTCACGTTGAAGCTGAACCGGCCCTTCTTGTAGCCGCGAATCTTCGCTTCATTCGTCTGTGCGAACAGATCACGAATATCATCGAACACGCCGGTATAGGTGGCCGGGTTGGAACGCGGTGTCCGCCCTATAGGCGACTGGTCAATTTCGATTACTTTATCGATATGCTCCAACCCGCGAATTTCACGGTGCTCGCCTGGACGAACCTTGGCTCTGTTCAGATCGCGCGCCAATGTCTTGTACAGAATCTCGTTCACCAGTGTCGATTTCCCCGATCCAGAGACGCCCGTGACTGCCGTGAATACGCCAAGTGGAATCTTCGCATTGACGCCACGCAAATTGTTCTCCTTGGCTCCGCGCACTTCGATCCATCTTCCGTCCAACGCCCGGCGCTCCAGCGGAACCGGAATGAACTTACGACCGCTTAAGTATTGGCCGGTGAGCGATGCCTGATCCGCCATAATTTCCTTCGGCGTGCCTTCAGCAACGACCTTGCCGCCATGTATTCCGGCTCCCGGACCGATATCAATAATATAGTCAGCCGCAAGCATCGTATCCTCGTCGTGCTCTACGACAATCAGCGTATTGCCCAGATTGCGCATATGCTCCAACGTCTCAATGAGGCGGTCGTTATCGCGTTGATGCAGTCCAATGCTTGGCTCGTCCAATATATACAATACGCCCATCAAGCTGGACCCAATCTGCGTCGCGAGACGAATCCGCTGTGCCTCGCCGCCGGACAGCGTTCCTGCCGCACGGTTCAGCGTCAAATATTCAAGTCCGACATTCACGAGAAATCCGAGGCGCGAATTAATCTCTTTCAAGATGAGATTGGCAATCATCTGCTCCTTCTCGCTCAGCTCCAGACCAGAGAAGAAACGCTGTGCTTCCCCGATCGACAGCGATGTGACATAGGCCATGTTCTTATCATTCACGGTCACCGCCAATATTTCCTTGCGCAAGCGATGACCTTTGCATACGCCACACGGCTTCGCGCTCATAAACCCTTCGATGTACTCGCGGATGCCTTCCGAGGCCGTCTCACGATAACGACGTTCCAGGTTATGAATTACGCCTTCGAACACTACGTGAGCTTCCTTCGAATGTCCGAAATCATTCTCGTAACGGAACTTCACCTTCTCGCTTCCCGTGCCATGCAGCAGCTTCGTCATCTGCTCCGGCTCGAGCTGCCTTATCGGAATATCGGTCGGAATGCCGTAATGGTCGCAGACCGACTTCAGGAACTGCGGATAGTAGTTCGAAGTGCTCCCGGCCCATGCTTCGAACGCTCCGTCATCAATGGTCTTCTCCTGATTAGGAATCAACATCTCGGGATCGACAATCATCTTCATGCCAAGTCCGTCGCATTCCGGACAAGCGCCGAACGGACTATTGAACGAGAACATCCGCGGAGATAATTCATCCATGCTGAAGCCGCAAGTCGGACAAGCCAGATTCGAGCTGAATATGAGTTCTTCTTCGCCGATAATATCGACGAGCAACTTGCCGCCTGACATCTGCAGTGCCGTCTCGATCGAATCGGCCAAGCGAGCTTGCACATCATCCTTGACAACGATCCGGTCAACGACGACTTCGATGCTATGTTTGCGGTTCTTGTCGAGCTCAATGCTCTCCGATACTTCGCGAATCTCGCCATCTACGCGTACGCGCACGAAGCCCTGCTTCTGGATGTCGGCGAGCACCGTCTTATGCTCGCCTTTGCGTCCGGAGATGACTGGCGCCAAAAGCTGCAGCTTGGTCCGCTCTGGATAAGACATGATGCGGTCCACCATCTGCTCGACCGTCTGCGACGTAATCTCAATCCCGTGCTCCGGGCAATGTGGATGCCCGATGCGGGCGAACAGCAAGCGCAAGTAATCGTAAATTTCCGTGACTGTTCCAACGGTGGAACGCGGGTTGCGGCTTGTCGTCTTCTGGTCGATCGAAATGGCTGGAGATAAGCCGTCTATCGAATCGACGTCCGGCTTCTCCATCTGTCCTAGAAATTGGCGTGCGTAGGCAGAGAGCGACTCCACGTAACGCCGTTGGCCTTCCGCATAAATGGTATCAAAAGCTAAAGACGATTTCCCCGAGCCGCTTAAGCCCGTCAGAACGACGAACTTATCACGAGGAATCGTCACATCGATATTTTTCAGATTATGGGCACGCGCCCCTTTAATCACTATATGTTCACTCGCCAATGGGTTACCCTCCTGCTTTTCGGGTTCACTCGAACCTCATGAAGCCTTCCGAATTGTTATTCCATCGCCCGCAGTTCAAGCAGAGCGTCACGCAGCTCGGCCGCGCGTTCGAACTGCAAGTTCTTGGCTGCATCTTTCATTTCTTTCTCCAAACGCTGAATCAGTGATTGGCGGTCTTTCTTAGACAGCTTCTCCACAGACTTGCCAATATCATACTCACCCTTCGATTCAGCTGTCTTCGTCGCTTCAATGACATCGCGAATCTTCTTGCGAATCGTCTGCGGCGTAATGCCGTGCTTCTCATTGTGCGCAATCTGTATGCTTCGGCGGCGTTCCGTCTCCTTGATCGCCTTCGTCATAGAGTCGGTCATCTTATCAGCATACATAATGACGTATCCATCCGAGTTGCGCGCCGCACGTCCGATCGTCTGAATGAGCGATCGGTCCGAACGCAAGAAGCCTTCCTTGTCGGCATCCAGTATCGCAACTAACGACACCTCCGGCAAGTCCAATCCTTCCCGCAGCAGATTAATGCCTATCAGCACATCGAATACGCCCAGGCGCAGATCGCGAAGCAGCATCATGCGCTCCAGCGTCTTAATATCAGAGTGCAGATAGCGTACTTTAATACCGATTTCCTTCAAGTAATCGGTTAAGTCCTCTGACATCTTCTTCGTCAGCGTCGTCACGAGCACCCGTTCATCCTTCGCCAAGCGAATGCGGATCTGCTCGATCAGGTCATCGATCTGTCCTTTCGTCGGACGCACCTCAATGACAGGGTCAAGCAGTCCAGTCGGACGAATAATCTGTTCGATCATTTCCGGACAGTGCTCTATTTCGTATGGTCCAGGCGTTGCCGATACAAAAATGGATTGACCCATCTTCTGTTCGAATTCCTCGAACTTAAGCGGCCGGTTATCCAGCGCAGACGGCAGACGGAAGCCATGCTCCACGAGCACTTCCTTCCGGGCGCGGTCTCCGTTGTACATCCCGCGAATCTGCGGCAGTGTTACATGCGACTCGTCAACGACAATCAGGAAATCATCTGGGAAATAATCAAGCAGCGTATACGGAGTCGCTTCGGGTTCCCGGAACGTTAGCGGACCCGAGTAGTTCTCAATCCCGGAACAGAAGCCCATCTCCTGCATCATCTCGATATCATACCGCGTCCGCTGTTCTAGACGCTGCGCCTCCAGCAGCTTGCCCTGATTATGCAGCACTTCCAGCCGTTCTTCCAATTCACGCTCGATATTAACAAGCGCTACCTTCATCGTCTCTTCAGCCGTAACAAAGTGAGAAGCCGGAAAGATAGCGATATGGTCGCGTTCACCGATAATTTCTCCTGTTAATACATCAATTTCCGTAATGCGCTCAATCTCGTCCCCGAATAGCTCAATGCGCACCGCATGCTCACTCTTCGAGGCCGGGAAGATTTCTACAACATCCCCGCGCACGCGGAACGTCCCGCGAACAAAGTTCATGTCATTGCGCTGATACTGAATGTCTACCAGCTTCGACAATATGACGTTGCGCGGCTTCTCCATTCCGGTACGTAGAGACAACACAAGATTTCCGTATTCAATCGGAGAACCCAAGCCATATATGCAGGATACACTCGCTACGATAATGACGTCCCGCCGCTCGAACAGCGAACTCGTCGCAGAGTGGCGCAGCTTATCAATCTCTTCATTGATGCTCGAGTCCTTCTCGATATACGTATCCGAAGAGGGAATGTATGCCTCCGGCTGATAATAATCGTAATAACTTACAAAGTAATCTACCGAGTTATTCGGGAAAAACTCCTTGAACTCGCTGCATAACTGCGCCGCTAGCGTCTTGTTATGCGCAATAACGAGCGTCGGCCGGTTCACACGGGCAATCGTCTGGGCAATCGTAAACGTCTTCCCCGTTCCCGTGGCACCGAGCAGCGTCTGAACCTTCTTTCCTTGATACACACCCTCTACCAACTGTTCAATAGCTTGGGGCTGATCTCCTTGAGGCGCAAATTCCGATTCTAGCTCGAACGTCTTCGTGCTGATTTCCAAATCTGCCATCACTTCACCGCACTTTCCGTTTCCAGTTCTTACTTCTATTATTACCATCTTGCGAATGATTCCTTAATCCTGATTTCACCTGAAGGGTATTCATTCATCTAGGTCCCCCGACTCAAAACGCATGCAAAAAATGACGAGGGGGATCCCTCCCTAAACTTTACCCAATCTTTACCCGATAAAAATAGGAGACAGCGCAAAAATTAGAGAAGCGGATGCGCCATCCAAAATGACCGCTTCTTCAGTTCTTTTTATACGTGGATAAGGACGGTTGCGCTCCTGTCTAGCCCAAGTCCTTGATACGTTCAAAATAGGAATGTTTGTTCCCTTTTCATTATACTCCTTTCATGGATTGGATGCAAATGGGAAATGTATGTTTAACGGGAGAGGATTAACTTATGGATAAAACGACGGTAATTGGCATTATCGCAGGATTAGCCGCATTAATCGGCGGCTTTTTGTGGGAAGGAGGCCAGATCAGCGGTTTATGGGAAAAGACCGCTGCACTCATCGTATTTGGGGGCACGATTGCAGCGGTTGTCGTCAGCTTTCCGGGCAAACGTCTGCGCAACATCCCAAGCGCACTCAAAATGGCTTTCCGGCGCAACCCGACAGACGCGCAGAAGCTGATTGACGACATCGTGGCGATGAGCAATATTGCCCGCCGTGAAGGAGTTCTGGCCTTGGAGGGCCATGCGCAGAAGCATGAGAACGGATACTTGCGCGATGGCATGATGATGGTGGTGGACGGCACAGATCCAGAGCTAATCAAGCAGATGCTTGAGCTTGAAATGGATGGCGTCGAAGAGAAGCATGACGGCTATGCCAAAATATTCGAAGCTGCCGGTGGCTATGCGCCTACTATGGGAATTATCGGAACGGTCATGGGGCTGATTCACGTGCTTAGCAATCTCTCCGATCCTTCAGCGCTCGGTCCTTCCATTGCAGTCGCTTTCACGGCTACTCTGTACGGGGTCGCAACGGCCAATGTCATCTATCTTCCGATCGCGAGCAAGATCAAATCGCGCAGCGAGGGAGAAATTCGCTTAATGGAAATGATGGAGTACGGCATATTGTCTGTCCAGGCGGGAGAGAACCCGCAAATTGTGCGCAAAAAGCTTGGCTCGTTCCTGCTCGCCGAAGATTCGTTACAACCGCTGAAGATGGTTCCGGACGCAAAGCGAGGGATGATTCATGAGACGCAGAAATAGAAAGGGCGCCGCCAAGACGGAGAGTCACGAGCGCTGGCTTATCACCTATGCCGACTTGATTACGCTGCTCATGATTTTTTTCGTCATCATGTACGCCATGAGCCAAGTGGATGCGGATAAGTATGAATCACTTTCCGAGACGCTTCAACTCTCCTTCCGCAATGCCGATTCCGCCCTGCCTAAGGGGTCTGGCATCCTGGATGGCGGTTATCTGAAGACCGGAGAGACCGGCGCCCTCGACACCGCTCAAGACGGTGGTTCGGGTGACATGAAGGAAGAGCATGCAGTTGCGATTGGAACGATAACGAACAAAGATTTAGCATTTCGCAAGCAGGAAGAGGAATTGAAAAACTTCATGAACGTCATTCAGCAATATGTGGATGACAACAAGCTCGGTGAGCAAATTGAAGTGTCGGATATTCCGAAAGGGATTGCAATCCGTATGAGCGACAAGCTGCTGTTCGACTTGAGCCGGGCCGATCTGAAGCAGAAAGCAATGCCGACGATGGACAAGCTCGCTAGCTTGTTCCCACAGCTGAATACGACCATCAGTATCGAAGGGCATACAGATAATCTTGCCTTCGCGCCAGGCGGACGATACAAGGACAACTGGGAATTGTCCGCAGCACGCGCGTTGTCTGTGCTTCGTTTCCTAGTGGACGAGAAGAAGCTGGATCCTGAACAGTTCCAAATTGCCGGATATGGTGAAACCCGCCCCGTCGTGGATAACAAAACGGAAGAGCACCGCCAGCAGAACCGAAGAGTCGAAATTATCGTTCTACGCAATATGGTGCAGTAATTCAGATTATTACGCCATCAGTCCTATCAATATACATAATGTCTGGAAATACACAGTTTATGCACAATGTTAACAGAGTTATCCACGTTATGCACTGATATATCAACAGTTTGTTAACAACTTCTGGACAATTCAGACTGTTTCGCAATTAGTTATCCACAATTCACAGTAATTATCTATTTTTTGATATAAAAAGCTCACATCCTGCGTTGGATGTGAGCTTTTTTCATTTATATGTCCGTCGTTGCAGTCGGCCGGTGAGCTTCTTCATGTTTATCCGCCCTATCGTTCCCTGTGGATATTTCTTGCTCATCTTGCTTCGCTCCGAACCCCTGCTTCAGCTTCGCCCATGGTGCAGCGAGCAGCGCGAAAAAGGAAGGCTGCCTCGTTACTGCGACAAAGCTGACGCTATTGTCCGGTGCCAGCAGCACGCCCAGCTGATGATGCTCTCCCGCATACAGCGCACGCTGCAGGAAGCGGACTTCTCCGTTCGCATCGTACACTTCAAGCTTGCAAAATGCCGCATTTGACCGCAGCGCTTGATGCAGCTGTTCCTTTGTGCGCACGGAAATGCCATTTGCCTTCGCGATGACCTCGCCGATGCGGATGCCGAGCTCCTGTGCTGGGCTGCCCGGCAGTACCGCCAGCACGCGCAGACCGCGCGCATCCTGTGTGAAGACAGGGCTGCGTTCACTTTCCTCGCGGCGGCTGTACCAGATGAGCGCTTCGTGCAGCACGAGCGCGGCGATAGCAGCAACCGGCACGAGCGGCGACCACCATGTCGCTGCCAAGCCGAGCGCGAGCAGCACCGCCGCGTAGGCGAACAGGCGCGAAGCGCTGACCGCCGCCTTCTCTTGCGGCAAGCGTGTGAACGTCAGCTCGGAGAAGCCAATCATGACTGGAAATGCAATAAGCGTCCAGCCCTGCAGCCAGATATCACCGCCGAAGAGCGGCGTCCAAGGCAGCGGCGTTCCCGCTGTCGCTGTCGGAAAGAGCAGCATGAGCGGCACCGGCCAGAGGCTCTGCATCTGATACGCGCCGACAATGCGGCCGCGCTTGCTCTCCATGAACAGCGGCCCGGCCATCCTTGCTGCTTGCTTGCGAATGAGCCAAGCTTCCGCGGCATGCAGCAGCGCAACGAGCACCAGCAGGCCAGCCGCATCCATGTCACGGATCGCTGCGATCATCGTTCCGCCCCATCCGTCCACCGTCCAGTCTGGCGCAAATACGCGCAATCCGAATTGCAGCAAGGCAAGCACGCTGGCAGAATAAGCGAGACATAAGAAACGCACACGCACAAGCATCAGCAGCAAAGCGACAATCCACAGCGCAATAACAACCTCGCGGGTTACGGTAATTCCGAGCCCGATGGCGGCCGCCGATACGATGAGGCCCGCTACGAGACCACCAAGCCACGCATGCCATGTTTGCTCCGCCCAACTATGCATCTTGACGGAGAACAGCCTTCGTTCCAGCGTCACCTGTCTCCGATAGTACAACGCAATGAGGATGATTGCCAACCAATAAAATGGCGACAGCAGCCATTGCAGCAATCCTTCTGCCAAATGAACACCGATTTCCGCTAGGAGGTCCACTTTACCCGCTCCTTTCCATACCCAACCTGTCTTACTCTCATGTATATCAACGTTATGTTTCAGCACTATGCAACAAGGAAATAAAAAAAGGAAGGTACAAGCCGAAGCTTGCGACCTTCCTTATATTCGACAGACTTTACCGAATTTCCTTCTGCAATGTGTCTACCGCTTTATGCAATTGCGCATCGTTCTTCGGATCACGCATTGCCTTCATAATCGCTTGCTCCAGTTGTTCACCTGTCTTAGCGTCCACCGATCCGGTGACCCCCAGCTTGTGATCGCGCTGGAACGCCTTGATCGCCGTTTCCGTCTCCTTCGAGAAGTAGCCGTCCTTGCGTCCAGGCTTATAGCCGAGGCCATCCAGCATAATTTGAACGTTTTTCACGTCCGCATCATTCATGTCGAACTTCAGCGTCGTATCTTTAGTAATCGGAGCCACGTAATAGAAATCTGGCTGCTGCACCGAAATATCCGGTTCGATGCCCTTCTGGTGAATCCAGTTGCCGTTTGGCGTCAGCCATTTGGCAATCGTAATCTTAATCAATCCGCCATCACCGGAATCGTAGCTAGTCTGAACTGTGCCTTTACCGAACGTATGCTCACCGACCAGCTTAGCGCCTGCCGATTCCTTGAGCGCACTGGCCATAATCTCTGAAGCGCTGGCGCTGCCTTTATTCGTTAGCACTGTCACTGGATAAGATTTCACTCCAGCTGCGCCTTGGGAATTGTAACGATCGCGCTCTTTGTTGCGATTTTCAATCTGGACGATCGGTTTGCCCTTCGGTACGAACAACTCTGTCATCTTCTGCACGATATCCAGCACCCCGCCCGGGTTGTTGCGCACATCAATGACGAGTCCCTTCATGCCCTGCTTCTCCAGCTTCTCCAGTTCCTCTTTAAATCGCTCGAATGTGTTCAGAGAGAACTGTCGAATCTCGATATAGCCGATTTTGTCTTCCAGCATCTTCGGATAGACCGTCTCCATATCCACTTCGTCTCGCACGACGACAAGCTCCATCGGCTTGGATTGGCCGGCGCGCTTAATTGTAATCTTCGCCTTCGATCCTTTTGGGCCGCGAATTTTCGCTACGGCCTCGTTCAAGTTCTTGCCTTCCAGACTCTCGCCATTCACCGACAGCAGGACGTCCTTCGGCATAACCCCCGCCTTCTCAGCTGGAGATCCTTTAATCGGCGACACCACCGTCACTTCGCCATTCTCCATCGTAACTTCCGCGCCAATTCCGGTAAAGGCGCCTTCAATACTGTGATTGAACTGCTCCGCTTCCTCTTTCTCCATGAACGTAGAATAAGGATCGCCGAGGGAAGAAATCATGCCATGTACGGCACCGTTAACCAGTTTCTCGCGATCGATCGAAGTAAAGAACTTGTTCTCGATAATTCCCATTGCTGAATTCAGCTTCTGCATTTCTTGCGTCGATAGGCCACTGCCCGTCGCGGCAGCTTGTCCTCCGCTTGCAAATATCGGCAAATCCACAGCGGTCAGCGTTAACGCGCTGCTTACCAGCATCGCCGCTCCCACAAGCAGAGCGACGGTACGCCCTTTGAACGACATATAAATCACCGCCTTCGTCTTGTCCGTATGCATAAGCTCGGGGCCATTCAACCTTCGGTTTATACAACCGGTACCTTATAAAGCATCTTGGTGCAAATGGAATCAGAAAATATTGCTTTCACATCATGCAGGTGCTGATTCATCACGCAGAAACCGTACGCCCTCAGACGAGGACGGCACAGCCGTTTCTACGTGACACTCACTATTATATGTCAAATATTCCGCAATTATTTTAAATAATCCTCTGGGTCAACACGTTCACCGTTCAAGCGAACTTCAAAATGAAGGTGATTGCCAGTGGCGCGCCCAGTCGCTCCGACTTCCGCGATTTTGTCACCACGCTTGACCGTATCGCCCTTCTTAACCTTGATTCCACCGTTCTTGATATGACCGTATAAAGACCAAAGCCCATTCCCATGGTCAATAATAACACAGTTTCCGTAGCCACTCCACCATTCTGCCAGTATGACGGCTCCGTTTTCTGCGGCATAAATCGGCGTTCCACCCGCTACGGCCATGTCGATACCGCTATGGAACGCGCCGCTTTTGCCATTAATCGGATCTGTACGGGAACCAAATTTTGATGAAATGTAATAATCGGCAGCGAGCGGCACCCCGAGCTTACCGCCAGTATACGTATATACTCGCTGCGGACTCTTCTGTGTCGGCTTCGGCCTATTCAAGCTATTCTTCTTCCGGATTAAATCCGCGCGCTTCTGCGCGAATTCCATCAGCAAGCGTTCCTGCTCCTCGCTCGCCTCATCCGATTCATCAATCTGTTCATTGTAGCTCGCAATCATGACTTCTTTTTCTTTTTCCTTCAACATCAGGTCTTTCTTGGCGCTGTCCAGCTTGGCATATAACAGCTTGACCCGCTTCAATTCCGTCTCGATTTCCTGCTTCTTCTGTACGACGAGCTGCTTATCACGCTTATGCTCGGCCAATATTTCCTTATCCTGCGCCGCAATTGATTGCAAAGAATCGATCCGATCGAGGAAATCGGAGAAGCTTGTAGCACTGAACAAAACATCTATGTAGGATACGAATCCGTTCGTATACATAAGCCTCACGCGTGTATCGAGCAGCTTCCCCCGGTCTTCAATACGGTGGTTAACCTCTTGAAGCTCATGCGCCGTAGTTTCCAGGTTCGATTCCGACGTATCGATTTGCGTGGCGACGGAAACCATCTCATTTGCTTTCTTATCGATTTCGCCCAGCAGCACATTCATATCCTTAGTGGTCTTGACGACCATCTTCTGCGCTTCTGCCTTCGTCGATTTTGCTTCCTGCTGCTTCAGCTCCGCTGCGCGCATCTCGCTCTGCAGCTGCTTCAGTTCCTTATTAACCTTATCCAATTCGGACGCTTGTCCAGTGGATGGCGGCACCATCGAAAAAAGAATTGCAAAGCTTGCAAGCAGTGCTATCCATCTTTTTTTTCCGTACTTTGGTTTCAACGCGGCTCCTCCTCGAACTTAGACTTTCAAAAATTTACGGATGGAGATCGTGCTTCCCCACATGCCGATGACAATTCCCAAGCCAAGCAAGGTTCCGCCGATAAGAAGCCATACGTCCTGCAGCGGAACCAGCCTAATCATCAATAAACCGAACTCAAAATGGGTGATCAATTGCTGATATCCGTAGAACAACAGTCCGAGTGTAACAGCCGAACCGAGAATGCCCAAGAGCGCTCCTTCTATAAAAAACGGTCCGCGGATAAACATATTCGTCGCCCCTACCAGCTTCATAATGCTTATCTCGCGCTGCCGCGCCATAATCGTTACTTTAATGGTGTTCGAAATGAGGAACATGGCCGTAACCGCCAAGCCTGCTACGACGATTAACCCGAAGTTGCGTACTGTCTGCGTAACTTTAAAGAGCGATTCTACCGTGCCCTTGCCGTATTGCACTTTCCAGATTGGCTTCGCGCTGTTCGTCTCATTAATGGCATTAATCTTCTTCGCTACCATAGCGATCGCCGTCGGCTCGTACACCTCTACCGTAAATGAATCCGGCAGCGGATTCGTTTCCTTCGTATAGCCGCTCAACAGATCCTTACCATCTTCGCCCAAGCTTTCCTGCAGCAGCTTCATGCCTTCTTCTTTGGGCACGGGAATAACCTTGCTCACTTCGGACATGTTGCCGATGTCCGTCTCCACCAGTTGTCTCTGTTCCTCTGTAGTATCCAGCTTCATAAACACACGAATTTGCACCTGATTGTCTATTTGGTTCGTAATGGTGTTCACATTAATTGATAAGAACATGAACACGCCAAGAATGAACAAAGAGATGACGATAGAAATGACGGAAGCGAATGACATCCAGCCGTTGCGAAAAACACTCTTGCTTCCCTCTCTGAAGTGGCGGGCCAAGTTGTTAAAAATCATAGCCGTATTCCCCCCGCGCTTCATCTCGAACGATATGACCATGCTCAATAGCGATGACGCGTTTGCGCATCGAGTTCACGATATCTTTGTTATGCGTCGCCATGACGATGGTCGTGCCGCGAAAATTGATTTCCTCCAGCAGCTTCATAATTCCCCACGATGTCTCCGGGTCCAAGTTCCCCGTCGGCTCATCCGCTACGATGACAGATGGATTGTTCACGATTGCTCGGGCAATCGCGATCCGCTGTTGTTCCCCGCCCGACAGTTGTGCCGGGAGACTCGTTGCCTTATGCTTCAGACCTACCAGTTCAAGCACTTCCGGCACGCGGCGCTTAATGACCTTCTTCGGCGCCTCGATGACCTCCATTGCAAAAGCAACATTCTCATATGCCGTCAGCTTCGGCAGCAGCCGGAAATCTTGGAACACCACCCCAATATTGCGTCGGACAAACGGAATTTTGCGATGCTTCAGCTTGCCGATATTAAACCCGCTGACGAAAATTTGCCCCTTGGTCGGAACTTCTTCTCTATAGATTATTTTCATAAAGGTCGACTTCCCCGCTCCCGAGGGACCAACCAAATAAACGAATTCATCCTTTTCGATACATATAGATATCCCGCGCAAAGCATGCGAGCCATCCTGATACGTCTTCCATACATCTTGCATTTCTATCAAATTATCACACCCTATGTTTTAAAGATTAGCCTCTATATATTCGACACCCGCTCAACAATTCCTTTAAAAGAAAGCGAATTTCAACATCTTTTTACTCTCTGCACCAAGTTCGACATGGTCATATTACGGAAAATGTCGATCGAACCATAAATGAATCCTTCAGGTTTATTACGATTTTAAATGGTCATTCTAGTTATGTTACATTCTCAATACTTGCGTTAGCGGGATCAACTAACAAGCTAAATAGTAATAGTAACAACTAGAAAGGAAAGGTTGATTCGAATGAAGAAAAAGAAAAGGTTTTATCAGAAAAAACGATGGATGATTCCTATCTCTGTTATCTCTATCCTTGTTATTCCTATATTGCTCATATTCATAATTGGTCAGTTTACGCCTGCGATCAACGCATTACTAATCAAACAACTTTTCGAAGCAAAACCCTTTGCATCGCCTCAAAACATTGAAACCATAATAAAACAAGTTAATGTCGAAAAAGATATTGTTTATGATAAGGACGGAATTGAGAATAGCCTTTTAGATATCTATTATCCGAAGAATGCTGCCACTGATCTCCCTGTTATCATGTGGATACATGGAGGCGGGTTTGTATCAGGCAGTAAAGAACAAACGCAAGAATATGGAATGGCACTAGCCAACGAGGGATTTGTAGTGGCAAATATAAACTATGCCATTGCGCCGGGGCAGAAATATCCAGGTCCAATCATTCAAGCCAATCGAGCGCTGAAATACCTGCAGAACAATATTGCGCGATATGGAGGCGATATGAATCGATTGTTCATTGGAGGCGATTCGGCGGGTGCTCAAATCGCCAGTCAAACCGTTGCGGTTATATCTAATGAAGAACTAGCAAAGTCTATGGATATTCACCCTCATGTCGATAAAAAACAGCTAAAAGGGGTTCTTTTATATTGTGGGGTTTTTAATATGGATAGAATGAGTTATCCTCCGTCATCTTTAGTACTAAAAATTGGGATTCAGACGGTATTTTGGTCATATACAGGAGTAAAGGATTTCGCCTCTTTCTCTAGATTGGATGAGATGTCTACGGTCAAACAGATAACACCTGATTACCCGCCTGTCTTTCTGACAGTTGGTGATGTCGATCCTCTGGCGCCACATTCAGCAGATCTGATAAACGTTCTAACAAAGAATAATGTGGAAGTGGAAAGTGTTCTATTTGACGGGACCAATCCCGAATTAGGACATGAGTATCAATTTGATTTCACCTCCCCGCATGCTGAACAAACGTTAGGGAAAACAATTGAGTTTTTAAAAAAACACAGCAGATAAATATAGTTTATGAAAACAAAATCAAGGATGAAAAAGCCGTCTTGTCCACCCCGGTAAGCATCCCAATCGCTTTCCAAGTAAAGTTTGCCTAACCCCGCGCATATAGTGAAAAAAGATTGATTTTTCACTTTTTTAATGCAGGAGGCATTGCTTTGAAAAAAATACATGCACTGTTTATCATCCTCGCCTCGCTTCTGTTAGCCGTTAGCGCACTGTGGGGATGGGGGCATAGCTACGCCTCACAGGCTACGATACCACCTCAGGTACGTCTTTCATCATGGGATGTCAGTGGACAATCTATTGAAGGATTCCGTCAGGAGCTGAGCGAGCGTATCCAACAGCTGGAGCGTACTCCGTTCATCTTTACATTTGGGAGATCTGGCGTGGACCCAGTCAAAACGACACTATCTAAACTCGGGGTTCAATACGACGCTGGCGAAATCCTGATCGCATTGCAGCGACTGCAGGAAGGCTCTCTCCTAGATCGCATCAAAGCCAGATGGAAATTCCCTAAGGAATGGACGCTTCGCTTTCACTGGAGGGAAAATGTATGGAAGGAACGCTTGACGCCAGGGTGGGAAACGAAGTCGTTCGGGAAACCCGTCAATGCCATGCGGAAAATTGCAGATGGCGATCAGGTTCAGTATACGCCTGAGAAAACGGTATATCGCATTGATCGCATGCAGATGGAGCAGCTTATACGAGCTGCTATCCCACATACTTGGCATGAAGGGCAAACGATTGCGATTGAAGTTCCGCTTGTCATGAGCGAGCCGCCGGTGACGATGGCATCATTAAAGGCAGAAGGCATTGAACGGAAAATCGTCGAGTTCTCGACGAGCTTCGTGCAAGCGGAAGACGGGCGGACGCACAACGTCATGTCAGCGGCGAAGACGATTGACGACATGGTGTTGAAGCCGGGAGACGTGTTCGACTACGACAAAGTTATCGCAGAAACGGAGAAGAAGTACGGCTTCAAGGAAGCTCCCGTCATTTATAACGGCAAGCTCGTTCCGGGAATCGGGGGCGGCATCTGCCAAGTGTCGAGCACGCTATACAACGCAGTGCTGCGCACTGGACTTGAAATTGTCGAACGGCGCAATCATTCCCTGCCGGTATCGTATTTGCCGATTGGACTCGATGCGACCTTCTCGCAAGGATATATTAATTTCAAATTTAAAAATACGACCGGCAAGCATCTGCTCATCCGTACCACTGCTGAAAATAATCGTCTCTCGATTAAATTTTTCGGCACGATGGATTCAAATGTGTCTTACAAAATGGAGACCAAGACGGTGAAGGTGTTGGAGCCTGCGATTAAATATGTGAAAAATGCGGATCTGCCCGTCGGCGGACACGAAACGTTGCAGCGGGGCAAGAAGGGATATGTCGTCGAATCATACCGCATTAAGCTTATGAACGGCAAACAAGTCGAACGCCAGCGTATCGCAGTGGATACGTATAGACCGCAGCCGACGCTCGTTGCCGTCAATACGGGAACTTCGGACCCGCCGGCCAATCCTAAGCAAGAGCAAGGCCCGATTTTGGAAGATGGCGTCAACGGACCTGATTTCCAGTAACCATTAGAATAACCCCCTTGCTTTTTCCGAATCTACTATACAGCATCGCCAGCCATTATCGGCGGGGAGAATTGGCCTATTTTGTCGGAAAGCCATACTGGGCAGGGCTTTGCTACGGAGGCGGCAGGGCGTGTTATGGCATTCGGCTTCGGGTTCTTGGGGCTCCACAAAATGTGGGCAGCGGCAATGACCAGCAATCCGGCCTCGGCCAAAGTGATCGAAAAGCTCGGCATGAAACAGGAGGGAATGTTCCGCGAGCACGTCCTGAAATGGGATCGCTTCGAGGATTTAGTGTATTACGACATGCTTAAATCGGAGTACGAAGCGTTGCTTTCCCCTCACTACGAGCATTCTATATAAGTTGAATGATTAAACTTCCCTCTCTGCGAAAGTGTTTTGCTGCTTCGCATGTTGATGTTATATCCGTTTCTTGTTTTTCGCGGCCACAGCAGCCCCAATGGAAAATATACAGCAGACAGCCGGGATGGAGCGGCTAAACGTTATGTAGACTGTATTTGATCCAATGGGTTTGGCTACTTTTCAACGAAAACTGCGAAATAAGTGAAAAATGATGGAATCGCATTGGATGCTTTCCAATGAAGCTTAACGTAAAGAGGGTTACGTGCTCTTTTCATTGCACAAAATCCAATGGATGAGATAAAGGGATGCGGTTTCAGCCCTGCTTTTTCTCTTAGAAAAGGAGAAGAGCGAACCGGATGAGTATCACTAACACGATTTTTCCGCGCAGCACAAAAAGCCCTGCGGCATTACGGCCATGACCAGCCAGTAATCCGAAGGGCTTTTCGCTGCCGACGTTGAACCAATCGGCATTTATTCGTCGTGCTTTGCAGAATTTCTGGTGACTTCCACTTCTACCGTAAAGAGCTGGGCATCATCTTCGATGTAGGCTGCAATTTTCCGAAGAAGATTGGCGGCGTCGGAACCATTCAACGAGAGGTTATACTTGAAGCTGACGGTATCGGCACTGGCGTTCACCTGTGCTTGCGGACCGGATTCCACAGTCTTCTCGTTCCGATGCATGTCCATAAATCTCTCTTGTCGGTACATGTTCATTGCTCGCTCTTGCTGATACTTTTCCATGGTTCGCTCTGGCGTTGGCAGTTCGGCCTTATGCAGCTCTCTTTTGCCGCACAGCTCTTCATAGATGTCTTGTTTTTTTAGCCACGCATAGTAGGAAGATGAATTGTTGAATCCGAAATTGTGCGCCATCTCGACAATGCGATAATGAAGGCGCAATGCTTTAATCGTCTCGATTCGCTGCTCCTTGGACAGCAGTTCGAAATCTTGACGAGACGGAAATTCCATTGGATCACCCGCCCCTATCTCCTAGTATATTCGACAACGCCGCTGAAGCTGTATGCACACGGCTTTACAGATATATTACATCCTGCAGCGCAAACTGAAAAGCACATAATTTCACCGCATTTTTTTCAGTTGGTCAGATGCGAGTAAAAACAAGAGAATGGCTGAAACGCCATCCTCTTGTGGGTCACGCCCTACGCCGTCCTTGTGCTCAGAAGCTGCGGAAATACGTCGTCATCTCCCAATCGTGCACTTCCGCCGCATAACTGTCGTACTCCCGGTATTTTTCCGAGACATACTCTTGCATCGCTTCCTTGCCCATCACATCCCGGACAAGCGCATCTTGCTCCATATGCTGCAGCGCTTCGTACAGATCGCGTGGATATGCAGCCCAATTGGAACGGTCTTGCTCTGCCAGCGCGTGAAGGTCGCCCTTCGCTTCCTCCGGCGGAGCTTCCCGATTCCGAATGCCTTCCAAGCCTGACTTCAGCATGATGGCGAACAGGAGATACGGATTGGCCGTTGGATCCGGCGGACGATATTCCACCCGCGTCCCGGCACCGCGTGCCGCTGGAATGCGGATTAGAGCGGTGCGATTGCTGCCCGACCATGTGATGTGCGTCGGCGCTTCATATCCCGGTAGCAGCCGCTTGTAAGAATTGACGATCGGATTCGAAATTGCAGCCATCCCCTTCGCATGGTTCAGCAGGCCGGCGACAAAATGCAAAGCCGTATCGCTAAGTTCAGTCCGCGACTCCGGGTCATGGAACGCGTTGCCGCCCCCCTTCTGCTGCAACGATTGATTGCAATGCAGCGCGTTGCCATTATGACCGCTCATCGGCTTCGGCATAAAGGTCGCATGCAGCCCATTGCGTATCGCCACTTGCTTCGTCAGCTGCTTGAACGTCTGCCAACGGTCAGCAATCATGAGCGCTTCGCCAAAGCGGAAGTTAATCTCGTGCTGACCGGGAGCCACTTCGTGATGCGAGGCTTCCAATTGAAAGCCCTGCTTCCTCATCTCTTGCAGCAGTTCCAGCTTCGCTTCTTCTCCGCGATCCAGGGGAAAAGGGTCGAAATAACCTCCCTGGTCATGCGTCTCCGGCATCGGTACACCTTGTTCATCCAGCGGATAGAGGAAAAATTCGCCCTCTACGCCGATATGATAAGAATAGCCCATCTGATTCGCTTCACTTATCACTTCACGGAGCATGCTGCGTGTACACCCCGGCGCACGATCTCCGTCTACGGTCCGTACGTCGCAATATACCGACGCAATGCGTGTGGCCTTCACGTGCCACGTCTCCACATGGAATGAAGTTGGATCCGGATGCAAGGCGAGATCAGAGCGATCTACGCCGCCGTACCCTTTGACCGATGAACCGTCAAACAACACTTTTCCCTCCAAAGCCGCTTTTGCCTCGTCACGATGCACGATGAGCTGCTTCATGGCACCGAACATGTCGGTAAATTGCAGACGAAGGTATTCTACAGCGTTGCGCTGCATTTCTTGAAAGACCCCGTCTGCATTAATAATGGGGGGCGCCTCTTCTTCCGAGCCTTGCTCCGGGGAGGCGTTAGGTGCTGCCGCTTGGCTTACCGGCGGTACAGAACGTTGCATTACGCATCCCTCCTCGTTCGCCGCTGTGGCATATCAGGAAGCGCGTTCACTGAAACGATGTCCTCCGATTTTTTTTGCGGTGGCGTCCAATACTGCTCATTGCCCGGCATATCGTCGAACCAGGCGGCATCAGCGGGACAGTCGAGCACCATGAACTTGCCGTAATTCCCATCACGGGATTGGTGATACTTCAGATACGCTTTCCCATCCTCTATCGCCAAGATTTCAATCTTGCCCGACGTGTGGCTCATGGATAACCGCACTCTTTTACCTAGTCCAGACGTCTTGGACTTCGCTTCCTCCACGAGACGGTATACGTCTTGAAGAGGCAACACGAACTCGCTGTTTCCCGCCACCGGACGGTTAATAAAGAAATAATAGGGGGTCACGCCAGCCCAGGACAGCTTATCGAGCAGTTCGCCGAGCACGTCGGCATTGTCGTTAATTCCGCGCAACACCGGCGTCTGGTTGACGACGATCGCGCCCGCTTGATGGAGCGCCTCGAAGCCACGCTTGGCTTCCGGAGTAATCTCTCTGGGATGATTGATATGCGCCATAACATAAATGCGGTTATCAGGGGTAGAGAATTCTCGAATCGTTTCTAGCAATTGCTCGTCTTCATAGATGCGCATCGGATTAAATACAGGCAGCTTGGAGCCTAGGCGAATAACCTTCACATGTGGAATGGCACGTAAGCGTTCAAAAATCATGCGCAGCTTGGGGGTGGCAAGAATTAAGCTGTCTCCACCGGTTAACAGGACATTGTTGATTTCGGGGTGTTCGGCAATGTAAGCTAGGCCCGGATTCACATCGGACATCGCTTCTTTGACATCGTTGCGGAATAAACGTTTGCGGAAGCAGTATCGGCAGTAGGCGCCGCATACTTCTGACACGATAAGCAGTGCGGTCGTGCCATACTTGTGCTGGCAGCCGGGAACGACGTAGTTCGTGTCCTCGTCTGAGGCATCCCAGCGACCGTACTCTTGAAGCTCGCCCGTATTCGGTATAACCAGCTTCCGTATCGGGTCATCGGGGTCGTTCCAATCAATTAAGTTCAAATAATAGTCGTTAACGCGGAATACAAATTTCTCTGTGATCTCCTTAAGCCGTTTCCTTTCCGTCTCGGGCAACTGAGTAATCTTGTCGATGTCGGTGACGTACTTCGGTTGAGGCATGGACATCCCTCCTTATGAAATTGAGTAAAGCGCAAGCGCTTTTGTCAATTATACACAAGTTTACATATGTAGGCAAATGATGGAATTGTGAAAAGTGCGGAATACAAAAAGAGCAAACGCGTCAGCGCCTCACAGGACGCTATTAACGCGCATGCTCTTTTTCGTGCAGCAGGTTTCGATTCAACCGCTCTACTGGGAACGAGCTTTATTTCAGCGAATTCGCTGCTGCCTTCTCTTTTAGCCATGCGTTCGACTGCACCATCGCCTGTTCCGCCCGGCCAATAGCCGCTTCCACTTGAACCGAGGCGGTTCCGCCGAAGACGTTGCGCGCATTGACGACATTTTCGGGCTGAAGCACCTCGTAAATGACTTCGTCGAACAGCGGAGAGAACTGCTGGAACTCGTCTAGCGACAGGTCGAGCAAGTATTTGTTCTGCTCGATGCAATAGAGAACTGTCTTGCCAATGACCTCGTGCGCCTGACGGAACGGCATGCCCTTGTTCACGAGGAAGTCCGCAATGTCCGTCGCATTGGAGAAGTCTTGGCGCACCGCTTGACGCATCCGGTCGCGGTTCACTTTCATTGTCTCTACCATCGGAGCGAACAGACGCAATGCGCCATCCAGCGTCTCCACTGTATCGAGCATGCCTTCCTTGTCTTCCTGCATATCTTTATTGTAGGCAAGCGGGAGCGCCTTCAGCACGGTCAGCATGCCGACGAGATGGCCGTACACGCGTCCGGTTTTGCCGCGGACAAGCTCCGCCACGTCCGGGTTTTTCTTCTGCGGCATAATGCTCGAACCGGTGCAGAATGCATCGTCTAGCTCGATAAATTGGAACTCGGTGCTCGACCAGAGTACCAGCTCCTCGCACAAGCGGGACAAATGCATCATGATGAGCGAGGCATTCGACAGGAATTCCACAATGAAATCCCGGTCGCTCACCGCATCCAAGCTGTTCTCGTAGACCCGCTCGAAGCCGAGCTCTTCCGCCACGAAATGGCGGTCGATGGCGAAGGTCGTGCCCGCGAGAGCTCCTGCGCCAAGCGGCAGCGTATTGATGCGCTTGTAGCTGTCCGTCAGACGCTCGATGTCCCGCTCGAACATGGACACATACGCCATCAGATGATGGGCGAACAGAATCGGCTGCGCCCGCTGCAAATGCGTATAGCCAGGCACAATCGTATCCAGATTGGCCTTTGCCTGCTTCAAGAGCGCTTCCTGCAGTTGTACCAGCAAGCCGGCGAACGTGACGACCCGCTTGCGCAAATACAAGTGCATGTCGGTCGCCACCTGATCGTTGCGGCTGCGGCCCGTATGGAGCTTGCCCCCGACCGGACCGATCAGGTCGATCAGCGTCTTCTCGATATTCATATGGATATCTTCATCGGAGACGGAATAATTCATGTCCCCGCTCTGGATCCGATTCATCACCTGATGCAAGCCTTCTTTAATCGTTTCGACATCATCCTGCGGCAAAATGCCGCACTTGCCTAACATCGTCACGTGGGCAAGGCTGCCTTGAATGTCTTCTTCCGCCATCTCTTTATCAAAAGTGATGGACGCCGTATACTGCTCCACCAACTGGTCCGTCTGCTTCGTGAACCGGCCGCCCCACAATTTGCTCACGTCGTTTCCTCCTCACCATGCGCGTCCCGCTGCCTTCCAATGAAGGCGGCGGGATTGGGATTGTCGCTTAAGGAATCGCCTCCCGCGCATGTCTGTATGTCTTTCCGTTACACTTCCACTTTCACTTGCTCCAGCTTCGCTCCATGAACGCTCGTGCCGTGAACGCCGGAAGCTACCTTCAGGCGCAGCGCGTGCAGATGGATGAAGCCGGTGGCGTCATTCTGATCATACACTTGCGATGGATCTGCCTCCATCGTGGCGATATCCGGATTGTATAAGCTAAGCGGACTCTGTACACCCGCTCCAATGATGTTGCCTTTGTACAGCTTGAGACGCACTGTACCCGTCACATGCTTCTGGCTCTCGGCGACGAGCGCTTGAATGGCAAGGCGCTCCGGCGCGAACCAGAAGCCGTTGTACACAATCGAGCTGTACTGCGGAATGAGCGAATCGCGCAGGTGCATGACCTCGCGGTCCATCGTCAACGATTCCATCTTGCGGTGAGCCGTGAACAAGATCGTGCCGCCCGGTGTCTCATACACGCCGCGGCTCTTCATGCCGACGAAGCGGTTCTCCACCATGTCGATGCGGCCGATGCCGTGCTTGCCGCCAAGCTCGTTCAACGTCTCCATCACCTGCAGCGGCGACATCTGCTCGCCGTTGATGGCAACGCAATCGCCCTGCTCGAACGCAAGCTCCACCATTTCCGCCTCATTTGGGGCATCCTCCGGCGATACGCTCAGCACATACATATCCTTGCTCGCATCTGCGCTGGCATCGAACCATGGGTCTTCTAGCACTCCGCTCTCGAAGCTGATGTGCAGCAAATTGCGGTCCATCGAATAAGATTTCGCGGCGGAAGCCTGCACCGGGATGCCATGCTTCTCGGCATAGGCGATCATTTCCGCGCGGCCCGGGAACTGCGCACGGAATTCCTCCGAACGCCACGGCGCGATCACTTGAATATCCGGCGCAAGCGATGCCGCCGTCAATTCGAAGCGAACTTGGTCGTTGCCCTTGCCAGTGGCGCCATGGGCAATCGCGATCGCCCCTTCTTTGCGGGCAATGTCAACCATGCGCTTCGCGATAAGCGGACGCGCGATGCTCGTACCGAGCAAATATTGCCCCTCGTAAAGCGCCCCCGCCTGGAACATCGGATAGATGAAATCGCGCGCAAATTCGTCACGCAAATCATCAATATATACTTTAGAGGCACCGGTCGCAATCGCCTTTTCCTCCAAGCCGTCCAACTCTTCTTTCTGACCGATATCCGCTGTGAAGGTGATGATTTCCGCATCATATGTTTCTTTGAGCCATGTTAAAATGACCGATGTATCAAGCCCGCCCGAGTAGGCCAGCACAATCTTGTTCTTCGCCATCGTATTTCCCCCGTTCGCTGTTCGCAATTCTCATCCTGCTAGATTCATATCTCATCCCTGTTAACCCATCAGCGCGGCCATAATCGCCTTCTGCGCATGCAGTCGATTTTCTGCTTGGTCGAAAATAACGGAATGCTTGCCATCGATGACGCCTTCGCTCACTTCCTCGCCGCGGTGCGCAGGCAAGCAGTGCAAAAAGAGGTAATCCGGCTTCGCATAGCGCGTCAGCTCCTCGTTCACCTGAAAATGGCGGAACGCCATCTCGCGATGCTGCTGCTCCGATTCGAAGCCCATGCTCGCCCAGACATCCGTGTATACGACATCAGCATCCGCGATCGCTTCCTTCGGATCCTGCGTCACGAGAACATCGGAACCGAATGCCCCGGCCTGCTCCTTGCATTGCTTCACAATACCCTCATCGGGCGTATATCCTTCCGGTGAAGCGACCGCAATGTTCACGCCAAGCTTGCTTGCGCCCAGCATGAGCGAGTGTGCCATATTGTTGCCGTCTCCGATATAAGCCAGCTTCAGCCCTTGCAGCTTGCCCTTCTTCTCGAGCACGGTCTGGTAATCGGCCAACGCTTGACACGGATGATTCATATCCGTCAAACCGTTAATGACCGGAATCGTCGCGCCGCGTGCCAAATCGATGACCGTGCGATGCGCGTACGTCCGAATCATAATGCCGTCCAAGTAGCGCGACATCGTCTGCGCCGTATCCCATACCGTTTCGCCGCGACCAAGCTGGAGGTCATTCTTGCTGAGGAACAGAGCGTGCCCTCCGAGCTGGTACATGCCCACTTCGAACGAAACGCGAGTGCGGGTGGATGATTTTTCAAAAATCATTCCCAACGTCTTGCCCTTCAGCGGTTGATAGGTCTCGCCCGCCTTCTGCTTCCGTTTCAGTTCAATGGCGTAGTCAAGCAAATATTGGATTTCTTCTGTCGTATAGTCAGCCAACGCGATAAAGTCGCGCCCGCGCAAATCAATCTTGGTTTGTGTTGTCGTCATAATCCCACCTCCGGGGTTGTTCAAGCTTGAGTATCTATTTAGGTGAAGCTTCGAAATGATGTCCGATAGTTTAAGATCCGGCCTGATATCTATGAGATCGAGGCTACAGCAGCAGATCGCTTCGCCAAAACCGTGTGAATGATATCGACGGCTTCATCCATATCTTCCTCGGTCACAAGCAAGTTCGGCAGCAAGCGGATGACGTTCGGTCCGGCACTGATGAACAACAGTCCGGCTCCCTGCGCTTCCGTAATGAGGTCGCTCACCGGCTCATGACACTCGATGCCAATCAGAAGTCCAATTCCGCGAATGTCCTTGACACCGGGCACATCGCTCAGCTTCACGCGCAGCGCGTTCAACAGATAGGTCCCTTTTTCCGCCGCACGCACCGCGACCTTGTCTTCCAGCATCGTCTCCAATGTACCGAGCACCGCCGACATCGCCAGCGGGTTGCCGCCGAATGTCGAGCCATGGCTTCCCGGACCGAACGCTTCGCGCAGATGCTCCTGTGCCAGCATCGCTCCTACGGGGAAGCCGCTGCCGAGCCCTTTGGCCACCGTGAAAATGTCCGGCTTCAAGCCATAATGCTCATGCGCGAACAGCGCCCCTGTGCGGCCCATGCCCGTCTGCACCTCGTCCACGATAAGCAGGATGCCATTCGCTTCGCAGAGCTGTGCGACTTCTGCCGCGAACGCCGCTTTAATCGGCAGCACGCCGCCCTCGCCTTGCACGATTTCCAGCATGATGGCCGCCGTCTGCTCGTTCACGGCATCCTTCAGCGCCGCGATATCGTTGAACGGCACGGACCGGAATCCAGCAGGCAGCGGCGCAAAGCCGTCCTTCACCTTATCCTGCCCCGTTGCCGTCAGCGTCGCCAGCGTGCGGCCGTGGAACGACTGCTCGAAGGTGATGATTTCGCTGCGTCCGGACTGCGCCACCTTCGCATGGTAACGGCGGGCCAGCTTAATAGCTGCCTCGTTCGCCTCCGCGCCGCTGTTGCAGAAGAAGACCGCATCTGCGCACGTATTTGCCGTCAGCAGCTCGGCTGCCTGCTCCTGCTGCGGAATGCGGAACAGGTTCGACACGTGCCACAGCGTATCCAGCTGCTGCTGCACTCGCGCCTTGACCCGTTCCGGCGCATGCCCCAGATTCGTGACGGCAATGCCGCTCATAAAGTCCAAATACATGTTGCCTCGGTCATCCCACAATCGGCTTCCCTCTCCCTTGACGAGCGTCATCGGGAAGCGCGCATAGGTTGGCAGCAAAGCGTTTGTTACGGTATCATTTGGCTTTAACACTACATTCACCCCTTTATCATCCTTGTAGAAGTTGTTCAAAAAGCCCTCTTTTGCTCACGCACTCGTACGATTCTCGTGCCGATGGCTTCTCCTGCCATAATGCGCCGCAGCACATTCGGCTCGGCTCCGTCTGCGATAACGACTTCCTTCACGCCGCCCTCCATGCATTGCATAGCCGCGCGCACCTTCGGAATCATTCCGCCATATATTTCACCGCTTGCAATCATCGCTTCGATTTCAGATGTCGTGACGACAGGCAGGACAGCCTTAACGCCCTGTTCCGTCTTCATAATGCCCGGTACGTCCGTAATGACCAGCAGTTGCTTTACACCGAGATGAGCGGCCACCGCACCGGCTGCCGTGTCGGCATTGATGTTGTAGCGCTGTCCGTTGTTATCGAGCCCGATGGGTGCGATAACCGGCATATATTGCAGTGCCATCATCCCTTCAATCAATCCAGCGTTGACCTGCGTCACATCGCCTACATAACCGACCTCCGCAGCATTCGCTACCGGCCGTGCTTGAATCAAACCGCCGTCTATGCCGGATAAGCCTATAGATGCAGCACCTATACCGTTCAGCCGCCGCACGATTTGCTTGTTAATCTGGCCCGCCAACACCATCTCGACAACATCCAGCACGGCCTCATCTGTTTTGCGGAGACCTCCGATAAACTCGGACTCGATGCCTAGCTTATCCAGCATGCTTGATATTGCCGGACCGCCGCCATGCACGATAACTGGCATCGTGCCTTCTTCCTGCAGCTGCTGTAATTGTCCGTAGAAGGAATCCGGCAATGCCGCGAGCGTGCTGCCGCCGCATTTCATGACGAACCGCTTCGTCTGGACGGACAGCGCCGATGATTTATCCTGTTCCGATACAGTGCGCATCGTTCCGTCCCCCTCCTCACCTTTCATCACGAAGCATCTCACGATGTCTTTCAACATCGATTCTTGCACTCGTCTGAGCCCTCAGGCTTTATGTCCGATAAGCCGCATTAATGCGGACGTAGTCATACGTTAAGTCACAGCCCCAAGCAGTCGCTGCGCCTGTACCCATATGGAGATTTACGTGAAACACGACCGTATCCCCCTTCAAGTAAGCAAGCGCCTCTTCTTCATCAAAAGCTACCGGCGTCGATTGGCTCAGCACTGCGATCGGTCCAACCTGAATGTCGACGGTGTCCACATTCACCTGCTGTCCGGAATATCCAATGGCCGCAATGACGCGGCCCCAGTTCGCATCCGCTCCGAATACGGCCGATTTGACCAGGCTGGAGCCGACGATCGACTTCGCAATCGCGCTCGCCGCCTCATTCGAAGCCGCGCCAGCGATGCGTACTTCAATGAGCTTCGTCGCGCCTTCCCCATCGCGCGCAATCGCCTTGGCCAACTGCTCGCATACGTATTGGAACGCTTCAGCGAACGCGTTCCAATCGGAATGGCTCTCCTGCAGCGTCTCATGTCCGGCAAGTCCGCTCGCCATCGCGAGCAGCATGTCGTTCGTGCTCGTATCGCCATCGACGGTAATCATGTTGAAGGTCGCATCGGTCGTGCGCTTCAACAGCGCCGCCAACGCTTCCTGCTCAATGACGGCGTCCGTCGTAACGAAGCCGAGCATCGTCGCCATATTCGGGTGAATCATCCCCGAACCTTTCGCCGATCCGGCAATCGTTACCAGCTTGCCGTCAACGGTAACGACCGCGCACGCTTCCTTCTTCACCAGATCCGTCGTCAATATCGCCTGCGCGAACTGCTCCGCGCCTTCGCCCGCTGCCGTCAATCCTGCCGGAAGCTCTGCGATGCCCCGCTCGATGCAATCCATCTTGAGCGGCTCGCCAATGACGCCGGTTGACGCGACCGCAACGTAATGCGGCGCAACCCCGATCTGCTCCGCGAAGGCGCTGCGCATGCGGTATGCGTCCGCTTCTCCCTGCTTGCCCGTGCATGCGTTGGCATTGCCGCTGTTCACCAGCACCGCTCGCAGCTTGCCTTCTGCAGCCAAGCTCGCTCTCGTCACCGCCAGCGGCGCCGCTTGGAACGCATTCGTCGTATATACCGCCGCCGCGACAGCCGGCACCTCGCATACAATCGCGCCGATGTCGTTGCGCGACGACTTCTTCAATCCGCAATGCAGACCGCTTGCCCGGAATCCTTGCGGAGTCGTGACCGACCCTTCTATAATCTCGAACTGGCGTTCCATAGTCATTGTTGCGTGTTTATGTTTTCCCATAAGACATCGACCTTCTTTTTTCAAAATGGTATAGGTTGGGTTGTTCATGTTATCGCCATATGTCTCACTACTAAGGATATACCGGCGTCAACTGCAGCCCTAGCGCTTCGTCCCAGCCCATCATTAGGTTCAGGTTCTGAATCGCCTGCCCAGCCGCTCCCTTCACCACGTTATCGATGACGGAAATGACCGTTACCCGCTTCGTGCGCTCATCCACCGCGAATCCGATATCGCAGTAGTTCGAGCCGAACACTTCCTTCGTCGCCGGCCATTGGCCTTGTGGTCGAATGCGTACAAAGCGCCGCCCCGCATAATGCTCTTTATATAATGAAATAAAGTCCTGTTCTGAATAATTTCCGGTTAATGAAGCGTACATCGTGCACATAATACCGCGTGTCATCGGCATCAACTGTGTCGTGAACGTCACGGTGACTGGAGTCCCCGCCACTTCGCTCAACGTCTGCTCGATTTCTGGGATATGCTGATGCTTATTGACTTTGTACGCTTTGAAATTTTCGTTCAATTCTGCATAGTGCACGCCTAAGTTTACACCACGGCCCGCTCCCGATACGCCAGACTTCGCATCAATGATCAGACTCGCTGGATCAATCCAACCCGCCTTCACGGCAGGGGCCAGACCCAACAGCGTCGCCGTCGGATAACAGCCTGGATTGGAGATAATGCGCTGGCCCTGTGCATACCCGCTATCTGCATACAGCTCGCATAAGCCGTATGGCGCTTCCTCCAGCAGCTCGGCTTGCGGAGCTTCATGCTTATACCATGCCGTGTATACTGCTCCGTCCTTGATGCGGAAATCACCGGACAAATCAATAACGGTTAGCCCTGCATCGATAAGCTCAGGCACAAGCTTGCCGCTAACGCCAGAAGGGGTGGCCGTGAACACCACATCCGCTTTCCTTCGTATCTCCTCCGCATTCACGCCGTCCAACGTATCGCACATAATTTCGTTCAAATGCGGGAATCCGTCCGCAATCGGCGCGCCCGCGCTTGAAGCGGAAATGACCGAAGCAATATTCACGTTCGGATGATTCAACAACAGCCGTATCAACTCCACACCACCATAGCCCGTCGAGCCAACGATAGCCACGTTCACCTTCTTTTCGTTCCCCATGCCGCTCTCTCCATTCCCTTTATTCACAAAAATATACGCTCCAACTGAATAATTATGTATCATTATACGACTTAATTTATATAAATACAATGGTTTTTATATTTATTCACAATAAAAAAACGTGACCAGCGGCACATGTTCTGTGTTGTCTGCTGATCACGTTGCTGTATGTGAAGTTGCATTGTGCAATTAGAGCCCTTAGTTTATTCGTTTCATCATATTAGAACTCAGACGCTTGCTGTCAGTTTATAGGGCGTTTTCTCATTAGAGTGTGTAAGGGTGGGGGAGAAGGGTAAGGATGCAAGTGTAATGAAAATGTAGAGAGCAGGCAGGACTAGAATCAATCCTGCCTGCCATACGGGGGTTCATGAACAAACATTATAACATGCCGTCTAGAATTTTCTTGCCCAACTCAACTTGACGGTCGAATTCTTTTTGATATGAGTTGATGATATTTGTATTATATCCATTCGAGGATAATTGTTGCTGTGTCTCATTAATAATAGACTCAAATTGATTTTTAAAAGAATCAAACTCATTAATTCCCTCGTTTTTGAGGCGTTCTTTTTCAGTACTATCTTTTTCATTTATATATTTTTTTGCTATTTCCAACAACGAGCTTTCCGCTTTGGATTGCAATGAATATAATTTCTTCTCCGCATCGTTCACGATAGAATCATACGTTTTGGTTGGAGTGATCGGATCACTCGGGTTGCTCGGGTTGCTCGGGTTGCTCGGGTTGCTTGGGGTGCTTGGATTATTTGGAGCTGTTACATTACCAGACTGCCCGCCGTTATTACCCTTCTGTTCCTCTTTCGTTGTACCTGTAGATAGCTGATTGGATTTGTCTGCTGGTTTCGTCGACTCATCCTTTTGATCTTGATTTTTTGAATGTTCGGGCGTATTCGCAAATACCGTATTCGTTTTCTTTTCCCACTTCACTTCATTACCGAGTGCCTCGGAGAAGAAGCGAACTGGTACATATACTGTTCCTTTAGTAATTAGTCCTGGCAATTCTGCTTTAGGCTTGACTGTCTTTCCGTCAAAAATGTAAGTTATTTGTGCAACATTCACAGTTAATTTCTTCACGGCATCCTTAACATCGGTCTTAGCTACTTGACCTGTATTACGAACTGCCGCATTCAATTTGTATTCTTCAATAAGTAGTTGCTCACTGGCATTTGGCTCACGTACAGTCACTGTCTTGGTGGCTGCGTCCCAACGTACAGTTTTGTTTAAACTGTTCGCAACAAATCGCAGAGGAACATAGACTGAATTGTTGTAAAGGAAACTATGCTGTTCTTTAGATGGAGCGTATTCAACCCCATTGAACTGATAATGAACCGGAAGTACGGTTACAGGTATATTGTCTGTTTTAGTTGATGCAGCTGCAATGGATACATTCGCCAACAAACTTATAATACATAAGAGGACAATTTTATTAACAATTCTAATTCGAATTCCTTTTTTCAACACAGAACTCACCTGCTTCAAATAGTATTAAAAACTTTACTTTACGTGTGATTCACAAAACTAAAGATCCTCTTCCCATAAAAATGAGAAGAGGATTCAACTGTTAATGCCTTTATTTCATCAATCGATAAATCATAACTGCAGCTTCTGCACGAGTAGCCTTACCTTGAGGGTTAAACTTTCCATCGCTACCGATGACGATGCCTTCCTTCACAGCTACAGCGACGTCGGCCTTCAACGAACTTGGGATGGATGCCGCATCTGTAAATGTATTAAGGACAGCATCATCCGCAGAATTCACTTGTTTTGTCGATTGCATAGCTCTTGCAATCATTGCAGACATCTCTGCACGCGTGATTTTAGCGTTCGGATTGAAGTTGCCATTACCAACGCCTTTAATAATACCTTGTTCGGAGGCAGCCGCAATGTATTGGGACGCCCACGATTGTTGAGTCACATCCTTGAAGTTTTGTGCAGCCGAGCGGTTTTCCAGCTCTAAGGACTTCACGATCATTTTTGCAAATTCCGCCCGAGTCACATCTGCTTTAGGATCATATTTGCCATCGCCTTTGCCCTCGATAATGCCTTTGGAAGCAATTACTTCGATTTGTCGGCCTGCCCAAGCACGGACACTGTTAATATCGTTGAATTGAACTTTGTTCTCGACAACTACATAGGTAGATAGTGAAGCTTGCATTTTTTCAAATGCTTTATTCACGACCTTACCGCTAATAGCAGTAAATTTACCTTGCTCGATTTGTGCCATCGTAAACAATTCTTGTTCCAAACCATCTGATTTCACGAGTGGCAACTTAATAGTTACCTTTTTATCGAAGTTTCCAACTTCTTTACCATCAACCGTTACTTTAAAGGTATAAACATCAGATACTAGCGGCAACGGAGTGACATTGGAAGCAACAGAAGCTTGCTCTTTCACAATGGTTAATACGGCATCAGCCTTCATCCAATTCGATGGCACAGCGATAGATGCACCATTTGCGAGTATATTGATGCTCGTGATTTCATTGGCAGCAATAGTCTCAAACAGATATTTGCTAAGTTTAATATCAACAGCGTCTTTTTCTGTGTTGCCTACATTCAAGGTAAGCTGCAGATTAGGAGCTTTAAATCCGGAATCGATGAGCTTAGCTTCCGCCACCAACTGATCATATGCCTTCTTCACAGCTTCAACATTTTTCTTCACTTGTTCGTCGCTCAATTGCAACACGGCTTTGCCGTTCTCCATCTTAACTAAAGAAGAAACATCCAAAGTAGAGATTTTTTCAAGAGCTTGAGCGAATCTAGCGCTTAATTCCAAAGATGACTTCTTGAATTCATCTATCGCTTTAGAGAAGTCCGGTAAAACCTTATCAGCAGAAGTTACAGTTCCTCCTCCACCTGAAGTGCCACCCGCAGTGCCGCCACCGCCACCACCGCCGCCACCAGGAATGCCTGGATTAACTGGGCCTCCAGTGTCAGGTTTAACAACGGTCACCAATTCTTTCAATACGACTTGTTCATTCAATCTTGTTCCATAAACGGTCGCGATTACATTTGTTGTGTACGTACCCGGGGAAACATCCGCTTTAGCTGCTACAACGTTATTTTCATTAATAACCAATTTAGACTCATCTTCAAGCTTCCATTTGATATGTTTATTTATCTTTGTTTTTGCCGTAGCGGTAGACAGATAGTTGGATATCTCCACGGCTTTCGGATGATTAGTTTTCAGCTTGAATGCTAAATTAATACGTTCACCATTTGCCTCAGCCAATGCCAATTCGTTTCGTGCTGCAGCAACAATGATGGCATTTGTTGCAGGTTGATAGCTATCTCCGATAGCTTCAGCCATATTCTTTTTCACATTTTCCAGATCGGTAAAGGACACATTAGAATCCTTAAACAATTTGGCAACTCGATTATTTGTATTATTGTCAATAAAACCTTGAATTTGGGACTTCAGCATAGTCATTACTGAGTCAAGTCCATTTTTCTCAAACTCGTCGATAATAGTTAATAAATTTTCTTTGTTTAGCGCTGTTCCAAAGGCAGCATCTGCAAACCCCTTGACATCTTCAAATGATAAATCCTTGTCAATTGATTTAAGCACTTGCAATAAATCTCCCTTACTGCTAAAACGTTGGAGTTCTTCAGCATTACCATATGCGACTTGTGCAAGTGAAATAAACAAGTCTAAGGCATCTTCCTTATCTACTCCGTACTTATCCAACTTGCCTTCCCAAACATTATCAATAATATGCGTTGCCTTTTCACCTTTTAATACAGCCAGTTTCTGCTGTACATTAGATACTTCCTCCGCCCCTTTAATAGGACCGGCACTTCCTTTTCCTTGCAGTTGATCATTAATTGCACCCAATCTGCGTGCTGCCACACCGATAGCATCATCAACCGAGTTAACGGCCGCATATGCCACGTTAACACCTAAAGCTTCTTGCAAACCTTTACTGCTGAGCGGCAAACCTGTAAGTGTACCTAAGGCTAAGCTCGCTGCCACAGTAGATACAACGATTTTCTTCTGTAATTTCATCTCTCTCTTTCACCTCATTAGAATAGTATGTATTTTGAAATAGATATGTAATTGAACAACACTCTGTGGTGTTTGTAATGAATCACATATCTATGACAATTCAAAATTTGCGGAGTTAACGCCAATTTTTAAATTTGGGATTGTAATTGAAATCTCTGAATAAAAGTACATTGTATATTAAAATACTAACTAACGCCCCAATGTTCTTCACGTATCTTTTGCTTTTCTTGACTTGATAACTTATTGTAAGCTATTAAAAACTCGGTATACTTTTTAAGAACATCGTCAACTGCGCCAAACTCCATTATTTTACCATAATGAAGCCATATCACCTTTTCACAAAAAATTTGGATTTGGGATATAGAATGGCTGACAAATAAAATCGTCTTTCCGTTATTTTTAAATTCATTGATTTTGGCCAGACATTTATTCGTAAACGACTGATCCCCTACAGACAAGGCTTCATCAATTACTAAGATGTCTGGATTTATATGAACAGAAATTGCAAAACCAAGTCTTGCCTTCATTCCACTCGAGTACACCTTAACTGGCTGGTGAATAAATTTCCCCAATTCTGCAAATTCAATAACTTTCGGTGTTATCTCTTTAATTTGCTGCTTTGTTAACCCCATCATTAACCCTTTTAATTCTATGTTATCTAGACCCGTTAATTGATTATTCAATCCTGAAGAAATAGCAATCAATGCAGCGGAACCATTAACTTCAACTTCTCCTTTTGTCGGTATCGTCACACCTGCAAGTAGATTAGATAATGTACTCTTACCTGAACCATTTAATCCAATTACTCCAACAACTTCTCCTTCCTTAAGATCAAAAGATACTTCATTTAAAGCACAGTGGAATGTCCCTTTTCTTCGGATTGAAAACAAATCCATAATTTTCTCCGAGCTTTTTGTGTACAATCTAAAATTTTTGGTTACTTGTTTAAACCTAACTTTATAAGTCATTTAGATATTCACCTTTTATAAATAGTCCACAAAATACTTCCTAAACCTTACATGCAGTATTGAGCCAAGGACAAACATCCCCAATGTAACGACCCAAAGATATAGCGTCTTTAAAGAAAATATCATGCTGATATCCCCCCACAATAGTGATTTTCGATATCCCTCAACAATGTAGTAAAACGGATTTATTTCTATAAGCACTCTTAGAAAATGGGGAGTATGATCACTCATTGTCCACATAATTGGCGTTATAAAAAACAACATCCGATTAATCGATTGAACTAGATATTGAATATCCTTAACAATGGTCGATAAAGTAGAAGTAATAAACGACAGTGCTAAAAGAAAGCAGGTAGCCGTAAAACTAAAATAAATGAGACCCACTATAGAGACCGCAAATAGTCCATGGCTTATGGATACTATAGTCATTAAAACAATTACTAGAATAAAATGAGTGTACAATTGAGTGATTATCACATATGTCGGAATAACGCTTAAAGGAAAGTTCATCTTCGACACAATCGCCAACCTAGAACGTATCGCATTTGAACCTTGTGTAATTCCTGTTCCAATATAGAACCAAGGAATAAGTCCGCATATTAACCATACAAAGAAGGAAACACCTTGAATTGGTGCCCCCCCTCGAATTCCTAAACCAAATACGAGCCAATATATGATTACTTGGATAAGTGGATTTAATATCATCCATACCAAACCTAGTCTATTACCTACATAAGCTGTCTTTAATTCATAAATAGACAACCTTCCTATCATATACAAGTTATTTTTATGCTCTTTAACAATGGCACTTACCGCATTCATACTAATACCGCTTTTTTAGCTTCAATCCGTTTATGTAAATTCCCAAAATTTACAATCTGCATTGAGCAAATCATTTCTGGGCTCAGACAATTTCGTGTATCAAACAATAGTGGATTCGCCATCTTACTAGCAATAGAATTATAATTGATTTTTTTAAATTCACTATGATCTGTTAATACGAGTAATAAGTGAGCTTCTGCAGCTGCTTCTTCTGCAGAAACAAAATGATAGCCGCCAGATTTGATATGTGGATCATGAATTGAAATTTCAAAGCCTTCTTGTGTTAGTATTGAAATCACTTCCATTGCTGGGCTTTCCCGCATATCATCAACATCTGCTTTATAGGCAGCCCCAAACACTGCTACTTTAGGTTTTTCAATATCATGCAGTAGTTCACGAATACATTGAACTACATAATGTGGCATAGATGAGTTGGTTTTTCGTGATAAATTAATAATTCCAGCTAATTCAGGCGTCTTAGCAACAATAAAATAAGGGTCGACTGCCAAGCAATGTCCACCTACTCCTGGCCCTGGTTGATGCAGATTTACACGCGGATGTTTATTAGCCATCTTAATTACATCTAATACATTAATCCCTAATGAATTACATATTTTTGTTAACTCATTAGAGAGGGCAATATTCACATCTCGGAAAGTATTCTCCATTAGTTTAGACATTTCAGCTGTTTTTGCATCTGTTAAAATAATTTCACCCTGTACAAATGTTTTATATACCTTTGCTCCCTTTAGAGCACAAGTTGGTGTTGCTCCACCGATAATACGATTATTATAGACCAGCTCTTTCAAAATACTTCCTGGGAGAACCCTCTCTGGGCAATGAGCTAAATATACATCTTCCCCCACTTTAAAACCAGCTTTCTCTACTAAAGGCCGCACATAATCATCTATACTTCGTGGAGCAATTGTAGATTCTATAATAATTACATTCCCTGGCTTTGTATAAGAAAGAACCCTCTTTGTAGCATTTAAAACATACGTTAAATCGCAGGATTTATATTCATCTTCATTATTTGGCGTTGGAACAGAAATAATAAAAGCATCTGCTTCCTCAGGCTCTAATGAAGCACGAAATCTTCCCTCTTCTACCACTTTTTTAACAACTTCCTCCAGTCCGGGTTCCTCGATATAAATTTTACCTTGATTCAACATTTCTACAACATCTGGATTAATATCGATCCCCACTACTTCAGCGCCATGTTTCGCAAACATGGCGGAAGTAGGGAGGCCAATGTGCCCTAAGCCTATTACGCAGATTTTCACAAATCATCGACTCCTACTAGCAAATTTCACAAGTCTATCACAGTTGCCTCCATCATCATATTTAATGTATTTCTTTTTATTAATTTTCTTAAGCCTTCTATGTTTTACTAGATATGATTCAATAGCGTGAATTACATCGTCTTCTGAATATGATACATATCCTGGTAATACATTTTCAACATTCCCCTTAGAAATTGGCGTATTATTTTGGAACAAATAATTAACAATTGGTTTCTCAAGATATACAAAATCAAAGGAAATACTTGAGTAGTCCGTCAACAACATAGAACTCCTTTCAATTAATTCTCTAACATTTTTTTTATTGAAATCATGAATTTCAATACTTGGTGATGTTTTCAAACTCTCTAATATACTCGAATTATCTCCCTCTAAAATTTGGCACATTCTTGGGTGTAAACATACATCCAGCATAATATTATTCTGTTCTAATACTTTTATAAATTTACTATTATGTAGCAAGGATTGAATTGTTGTGAGATACTTACTTCCCTCTAATTGTTTCAAAGTTTGTATGTCTTTACGCCAAGTAAGTGTCATCATGATTCGTTTTTCTTTTTCTTTATTTTGTAACGTGTCAAATCGAGTAAGTCCACAATTCCAAATTTCTTCATTATTGTAACCAAAATGGTTTTTGATAATTTGTGTCTCTAAATTACTACTTGTCAAAATGTAGTCTGTCAAATCTTTGCTAGAATGATATACATTTTCTACTCGACCTGGGAGAATGATACCGTGTTGTATAAACACACGTGTAGCCTTTCTTAAATGCTTAATATTAGACGGTAACAGTATATTTACATTATCACTACTAAATACATATTTAGCATTCATGGAATAAATAATATGTTTTAAACTATAAAATGGAATGACGCTCCCTAGCTTTTTAAGTTTAACATAATCAGGAGATTTTTTATCGATTAAATAGTATACATTTTTGTTTGGATATTTCCCCCTGCAGTGCTTAAAAAACCAGTACCCAGTATCATTTGCAGAACGGCCTATTTTTTCTCCGATTAACCAGATCTCCTTTTTATGAAGTAATAAATGTGAAATATCTTCTGTTACTACTCCTAAAAAGAGTTTTAATTTCTTTGATTTACTGATATGATTATTATTTTTAATCTGCTTCATCGAATACTGTTTTTTTCGAATATTAGAAGCTAATTTTCTTTTTAAGTACTCCCACTTGCTATTAAACTTCTTATAATTTAACGCCAACTTACTTCTAGTTTTAACAATCGGAATAACTTCAAATCTTTCTTCATCATTTTGCACGAAATGATTATTTGCTTTATAAATGAAGTTATTATTCATACCTCCAAGTGGTACCCTTTTTTGAATACCTAAAAAATCAGTTTCAATAAAAAAGTCATATCCGCCAGGTTCAACTTTATCATTAAATTCAATAGTAACCTCGTAACCGCTATGACCATACTTAAAGCGAGAAGAGGAAAATTTGTTATTATATGCATATGCCGGAGTAAAACAGTATTCTTTCTCGCTTTTTCTATGTTTCATTACAATGGTGTGTTTAATATCTTTTTTATTTGTTATTGAAATATTGTTGAAATATGCTAATCCTCTTAAAATCATTTCTCTATCAGTAAATTTGATATCAAGTAATCGATTCACTAGTTTAGTTGATTCAAAAAAATGTGTAATATCGACTAAAATCTCTTTCTTTTTATACATAAAAGAAAAATATAAATTATCATTCCGTTTTTGTGTTTTAAAAGGAAATTGGTCTACATAATCATACATCGTGACTTTATTAAGTAATTGGGATAAGGTAATTAGTTCTTCATACTTTTCAGTTATCAGGAGTGATAATTTAGAATAATTTATAATAGAGAAAACTTTTATTCTTTCTTGATCAACCCCCTTCCCAAATAAAGTATTTTTAATTGTCTTTAACGCCTGAATTTGTTCATTTTCTGGATAATCTAGAATATTAGCAATATGTTGATTGGCCTCTAAAAGTCTAAAATATTGAATACTCTTGTGGAATTTATCTAACTGAACAATGGAAAAACGATGTTTATTTATAATTTTATCCACAGATGTCATCGCTATTTGTAAGTCTAATAAATTTTCAAGTGTCTTTTGTTGAGTTGTTGATTCATTATTGTCTTCACGTCTACCACGATAATAATACACAAAATCCTCAATTAAAATAGTCTTTCTAGAATCAAAAAAGCTTTCAATAGCAAATAAGAAATCTTCTCCGTATTTAATATGCTGATTAAAACGAGTTCTTTTAATTAAACTTGATTTATAAAATTTAGCGCAAGCACTTGGGAATAAATAGAGAACTGGATTATGTTTAATATGTGTATCCTTGTACCCTTCAATACTACTTTCATATTTATATCTTTCGGCAAATCTTGGATTTACCTTAGAAGATTCAAAGAATGATTCACCTACAAAGGACATCATTTTACCTACAACTAAATCTGCTTGTTGTTCTTCTGCATATGAATACATTTTCTTGCAAGCATCAAGTCCTAAATAGTCATCCCCATCTAAAAATGTAATGTATTTCGCATCCGCTAAACCTATCCCTATATTTCTTGGTTCTGACGGGCTTCCTGTATTTTCTAAAAATTGATAAGTTATATTTCTATGCTTACTTGCCAAGTCTTTAATAATATCTTGTGTTTTATCTTTTGAGCCATCATCTACTATTACAACTTGTACATTTTCTAGTGTTTGTTTTAGTACCGATTGAATCGCTTCCTCGATATAGTTTTCAACATTATAACTTGCAATAACAACTGCTGCATTATATGTATATTCTTCTTTTTGATATAAACCTCGCATTTCCTCTACAAGTTGTTCAATGTATTTCTTATTCTTTTTAGAGGGATTTGGAACTTTGATTAAGGATAGATCAGTATAATTATTGTCTTCAATGCTAATTACCTTAGCATTTGGAACGTGTTTTTTTAAATACTTGTAATATTTTCTTAATTTCGTATTCCAAGTTCTAATTTTATCAATGGTTTTGTATTCCAAGAATACTCCATCTTTTAAATACTGTTCTGATAAGTACATCTCATGAATAATTACTCTATTAACAAAGTGAGTATTCAAAAGTTTTATGAATTTATCACAATGTTTTTTCCAAAAAGTAAAATCAACATTCGAAATAGTACTAGAATCACGTTGTAGCTCTAAATATAAATTACTATCCTTTAATAACCAGCTTTCTAAAACTACAGTCCTTTTATATTTTAGTAAATTATATCTTTCATCTAATAAATCAATAATAATATAATCTTTCTTTCTTCCTAACTCTTCGATATCTCTTACAAAGCTTTTATTTAGCTCATTAGCTAAAATAACTTGCTTATTATATGCTGCTGGTTGTATTAATTGGGGATCAATATTTAGTGCTGGAGACATTACATCTATAATAGAGCCTAGTGTGTAGTCAATGTCTACATAAAATTTTTCACTCGAAATCATACTTAATATTGTACCTGTTTCATAACCTAAAGAGATTATATTCATCTCACTCACCTCTTTAAACTCACCTTTCTTACAATCTCGTCCATCTTCCTTTCTAACTTTAAGTAATATCAATTATTAAAATGATATGAAAAGCAGCCCCACAGATGTTTGCAGCACAATAGAAATAACTATCATCTTTCAGCTTAATTACGTTTATCTCCTCAAAGTTTTCTTTGTAATATTAATTAATGAGCTAGTGGTTCAATAGACTTAAAGATGCATATAATTAACTTTCTTCCCACAGTTTTGTTACACCAAGATCAAATCGTTCTAATACAAGCACTAAATAACAATCCATTTTCTATTGAATAAGACACTAAATTCTCTAAAGTGGCTTTGCACATGTCCCCTATTTATAGCATTCCTAATATATCAACTGACTCCTTCTTCCAACAGTAATTACCTTCATAATCCCCCCCCCCTTTATCTGGTTCTAAATATATTTTCAATTATTGTCTCACAATGTGAACGTGTACCTTTTGTTAAATATTTCTCCCTATTACTCTGAAATGAACAATGAGAATATTGACCCTTGGATTGTTGTAATATATTCTGAAGAACACTATCTAGATCCATTACCACCGGTCCAAACAATGCTTTCTTATGATCTATCGGTCCTTCATTATAGTGACTAGAATAAAACTCATCATAATCAAATTGATAAAAAATAACGGGCTTATTCATATAAGCAAAATCAAATGAAACTGTAGAATAATCTGTAATAAGTAATCGGTGTCGCTTTAACAAATTTTGAACTGTTTCTTCCCCTTGTTTAATGAGTTTAATTCGTTCATGAAACACAGGCGTTTCTGCGCCAAATCTTTGCGTTTGATAATGTGGGAAGAACGTTAACGTTAAATCTTGCTCTTCTAAAATTCGATGTAATTCTCCGCTGTGCAAAAATTCCATATACGTTTGCCAATAGTGCGATTCTTCCAATTGCTCTTTCGTTTTAATCCAACTTCTCCACGTTGGCATGAGTAAAATTTCATTTCCCTTACTCTCATCTTGTAAGGCATCCCAACGTGCAAGCCCTGTTACAATTACTTCATCTTCTGCGTAACCATATTCTTTTACGATATGATCTTTTTCAAATTGAGAAGATACGACAAACAAGGAATAGCCCATTCTATTTTTATTTAATACATGATTTACCCGGCTTACGCCAATCACACCGTGCTGAATGAAGATTTTCTCATTTCGTTGCCATTCCGGATAATACTTTAAAATATGTTTATAAGCATCCGTATACATATTCGCTGTTTCTGAATAACTGTTTATCGTCTTATTACAATTCAACAAATAGAATGTGTGTTTAAAGCTTCCGAATTGGATTATATTTCCTAGTTCCTTGACATTTTTATAATCATTACATTCCTTATCAATAACATAAAAGATCGGAATCTCAGGGTGTTTCTTTCGAAGATATGTAAACAAATGATAGGAATTATCTTGTGCAGTATCTTCTCTCTCTCCGATTAACCATATCTTCTTTTTACGAAAATAAAAACCAAATAGTTTATATGCAACAATCGCAAAAAAAGCGGCATAATGTTTCCGCTTGCAAAGGCCAACATCATATCGCATTGCTCGCTTGATTTCACGATATTTACTCATTGCTTTCTGCATATAATTACATTTACGAATACAAATCGCAGCTTCGCTATTTTTATACAGCATTCTAATTTCAAATAGATTTGAAATTAAATGCTTTGTATTATTGCGCAACTGTGCTAATAGCACCTTCATTGGCTCTTCAACAACAGTATTTCCTTTGATGAGGCGTATAGATATTTTCCATTCTCCTTCTTCTAACCAATCACTTATATTAATTTCGACTGTTTCAAAACCAGCATCATTATAGTCAATTGTATTGTTAGAAAAAAGATATGTTACATCGGTACGTAACGAATTACTTAATTGAATTGTTTTAGTACTTCCTTTTCTACGAAATACAAGTTCTTTTTGTATTCGCTTTGTAGACATGTTTTCAATAAATGCATATCCACTAATCGATAGAACTGATTGACGAAGTTTTATGCCTTCGATTCGATGGTTTAATACCAAATTTCTAACTTGTAAAAAAGTCTTATATTGAGGAAAAAAACGATAAAAATAATGATAATATTGTTTATCTTCACAAATCATCTCTTTAGAAATAGAGTCATCTTGAATAATGATTAAAAATTTCTCTAGAGCTATGGAATCATGCTCCATAATTATTTCTGTCACTAATTGATCACGTACATCTAAGTCCTCTGTAGCATCCAAACCGCATAGAATTGATAGAAATTCATTTCCCAATTGAATAACTTCAGAAATTTGTTCCTTCGAAAAGCTTGCACCTTTTAAAATGATAGAATCAACAAAGAACTTCCACTGCCTTTTCTCGATGAACTGTATATAAGATTTTTTTTGATGTATCTCATACAAATTTTCTAATTTCTTTTGTAGTGCAACTAATTGTTGAAAAAACGATATAGTCGTTTTCCTTGATAAATTATCTCCACTATCTATTACTCTATAATTAAGAAGAGAAATATCCTTTACAACAATTCGATTAGCTACAAGCAAACAATGTTGTGTAAATAATAAATCTTCTCCTGCCTGCAATCCTTCATCAAAAGAGATGTTATATTGTCTACACAACTCCCTTTTAAATATTTTATTGCTGGCAGATGGTGTAAGGTGCAATTCTGGATGTGTAGCAATATGTCTGACAGTAGGTAACCGCTTCAGAAATATCTTTTTCATATAAGAAAGCGGCCAATTCTTATACTCGTTAAAACATTCAATATTCGCAATACCAATATCTGCATTTTCTTTAATTACGAGTTTATATAATTGCTCGTAAGCCATTGGATTCACATAGTCATCTGCATCTAAAAAAGTAATATACTCCCCTTGTGCATATTTCAGCCCGGTATTACGTGCAGCACTTACGCCTGCATTTTCCTGTGTATACACCTTTATGTACTTGTATTGCTTTTCATACCTTTTCAAAATCTCCGAACTGTTATCAGTTGATCCATCATCTACAACAATAATCTCAATATTTTCCAAAGTTTGACCTATAACAGAATTAAGACATTGCTCTAAATACTGCTCTTTATTATAGTTTGCAATTACTACACTTAATTTTGACTTTGTCACCATCCATCAATCCCATCTTCTAACCCCTATAATAACGTACAGATTAGAAAATTTTTTATTCATTACTCTATTGCAAACCCTTATATATATCTAAAAAAATCTCTTTTTCATTTTCCCAATTATAATTTTTCCTTGCAGTAAAACAATTTTCCTTCATTTTTTCCCTCTCTTCGGGACGGTTAAGTAAGTAGTTCACACCTTCTGCGATAGAAGCAGGGTCATGAGAATCAACACAAATACCTGTATACTCTTTCTCTACAACATGCTGAATTTCAGGAAAGCTACAAGCAACAACAGGTACGCCACTCATCATATACTCAAACAATTTATTAGATGAGGCTGAGTAATGATTAAAACAAACATTATTTAATATTTGAAAACCTAAATAAGCGTTTTTAGTGTAATGTAACAATTCATTCACAGGAACTTTAGGAATAAACTTCACTTTATTTTCAAGTTGTAATTCCAAAACCATTTTCTGCAAATCTGATTTTATTCGTCCATCACCGATAAATACAACTGTTCCTCTTTCAAACATCGGAACTGCTTGTATTAACTTATCTAATCCTCTTCCCGTTTGAATACCGCCTTGGTATAAAAGAATTGGTTCCCCTTGTGGAATTTCCAATATTCTATGTAAATCAATTTTATCGCTTTCTTCAGGTTGTGCAACGAAAGGATAATTATGAATAACTTTTGGATAGAATCCATATAAATCTTCAGCGTATTTGGCACGTGTATGATTTTCCATAATCATTACATCTGTAAATCTAATAAAGAATTTTTCCATAACTCCATAAATTTTACTATTATATCCTGTGCGACTTGTTTGTACTTCATGAGAATCATAAATCAGCTTTTTCTTTCTGAATACTTTCGCACACAGCCATCCTTGTGGCAGTGTATTTAAATCATTAGAATGATACAGATCATAATTCTTTTTCAATCCACTTTTCACCATTTGCATTAGGATATAATAACGCATGGTTAAAGTTCTTACTTTTTTTGCAGAGAATAGAATAGCAGCTAGTAGTAAAAAAGATGTTATTATAGGAAACTTCCATAATGAAAAAGTTGTAAATAATACAAATAGTAGCATTATAACCATATTGTTAATTACGAATTGTTTTACTCGATTCGCCGCCCCAAATACTTTCTGTAGGAGTGGAAGGCGATTATTTACACGCGTTACCGTAAATCCTTCTTTCCGCTGTTCCCACTTCGGCAGATCACATCGTTTCCAATCGTGAATACATATTAAATCTACTTCGTATCCGGCTTCAGCTAATGACGTACACTCCCTTAATACGCGAGCGTCATTTGTGAAGTGGTTCCATACGAACATGCATACATTCTTCGACATATTCCTTCTCCATTATTTCTGTTAAAACAGGGATATTTGTTTTCCATCGTAGATTTTCAAAAGCATATTTATATCCATTTTCACCCAATAAACTTCTTAATTCGTTATTATCGGCTAGTTTTAAAATATAACTACATATTTCGTCTACTTTCCGTTCTCGAGAAACGTATCCACACTGAGCTTTTTCAACGATTTCTGCAGCATAGCCTGATATAGCTCCAATAATAGGCTTACGCATACACATATAGTCCATTATTTTCCCAGGGAGAACTGTATTGAATACCTCATGGTTCGTAAGGCTAAGAAAAGCAATATCTGCCTCATCGATAGCTTTAATGGTCTCTGTTTTACTTTTTGGTTTAATGAATTGAACATTTTTTAGCTGCTTCTTACTTATGAGTTCTCTTAATTCTTTATTTCTAAATCCATAACCAATTATTTTAAAGTTAATTCCTGATTTATCTATCATTTTCACTGCTACATCAATCAATAGATTTAGATCCTGTGCTAATCCAATGTTTCCTGTATAAATAACTGTTAATTCTTTTTTATTTTGGGCTAATGAACTGCTTTGATAGAACAACTCACTTTCAGTTAAAGAATTGGGTAGAAATGATATTTTATCAGCATTTATTCCTTTGGAGATAATATGAGGCTTGAATTTTTCACTATTGATAAGAATATGATCCGCGTCATGATATAACTTTGTTTCTAATAAACTAGCAATCTTAATAAAAGGCTTAAAAGCAAATACACCCACTCCTATTAAGGAGTCTGGCCACAAATCCCTAATATCGAGTATTAAAGGTACTTTAAACTTTCTTTTAGCCACTAAACCTGCAACCCCAATAAATATTGCTGGCGTTGTCGCAATTACGTAATCATACTTCCCATCAATTTTTCTAATGCTCAATATAAATTTCAACGTCATCTCTAAATACAATAAAAGTCTGTTAAATATGCTATGACTATACTTGCGGGCCTTTGTATGTATCCTTATTACATCTTTCTCCAAACTTTCTTGTTCCCAAAATTGTGGATCCTTATATATGTTTCGATTTGGATAGCTTGGATTGGATGTTAATATTGTAACCTCATACCCCCTTTTTGTTAACTCCACATACATGTTTTTTATTCTATTTGCTGCACTTCCGATCTCTGGATAGTAATTTTGGGATATAATCAGAATTTTTTTCATGTATCCTCACTGCCATCACTGTAGAATTTTTATAAGCGATTACAAGTTTTACAAACGAGATTTCAACTCCATACAACCATCAAAATAATCATCAAGCGCCCTCTAGTTATACCCTAATGTCCTTAATTCCCGATTCAACCGCTTCGCCTCCACCGTCCACAATCATAAAATAACTACTTTTAATGCCTATGAATTAAGCATCAAAAGTAGTTATTCTATTACTGTCTGATATATAAAATATTTATCGTTAACACTTAAACTTTTAATACAATCTTAAAAAAAGAAAAACAAAAACAAACCTTCAGTACTAGGTACCGAAGGTTTGCTTTTGTGGGTACAGTAATATAGTATGAATATTCTATACGGGCATCTAACCCAACCTCACGTCGCACCATTGGCAATTCATGCCTAAGGATTCTTTCCCACAGCACGACCGAGTACCTCCTTTGATAACGGAAAGGAGACATTTCCGGAAAATTATAATTTTAACTTTAATTAGAATATAGACATTTATCTGAATTTGAACTACTATTCAATTTATAGAATGAAAAAGTGTATATTCATGTATTCATAATTAAAATCGCATTCATAGCTTAGATGGACCATATACTACCTAAACTGACCTATACAACATTATACAGTTTTCGACTGTTTATAACAAGGATAAGGGGCATATTGTGTATGAAAAAGATATTTTTAATTACAGCTGCAGTTATTGTCGGATTATCTGGATTAGGGTTTTGGGCATATCATCACTATACCTCTAGGGACGTTGCTACAACTGAAATTGGAGTCGAGGATAATTTCTTTGACTTCGATATTATTGTGGATAACCCCCTCCCAATATCACAACAGAATAATAAAATTGAAAACGAACCCGATTCTAACAATAAGGAAACAACATATAAACCAGATGAGCAGGAAGGTCAAAACGAGAAAACAAATGAAAGTCAAAGTGAAATCCCTACTGCTACTGCTCCTCTTACTCCAGAGGAACAAGTTAAACACAAGTTTGAACCAGTGTTTCAAAAATTAGAATCTGCTGCGCTAGATCGTCTAGATACTTTAACGAAAAACGCTTGGCAGGAATACAAAGATCATAAAGAGGGTAAATCTTCACGTTCTCTAATAGATATATCTTCGATTTACATGAGTGCAGCCAAAAAGCTAGAAAAAAAGGTTGACAATACATTTTCCAAATTAATGGATCAGATGAAAACAGAAATAAACGAATCGGGAATCAATAATGATTTACTTACTGAAATAGAGGTGCATTATAGACAAGCAATAAAGACTAAAAAATCAGAAATTATGGATAAGGTTTATGAAATCATGGGTTGATATAAAAGCGACAATAACACCTAATCGTGTTATTGTCGCTTTTACTATAATTATTGAGTTATCTGAAAGCCCTCTCCCAGCACCTCGTTCGTATCGCTTATAATGACAAACGCCTGCGGGTCAACGGATCGGACGATCGACTTCAACTTGTAGACCTCCGTCTGCCCAACGACAACCATGAGCACGGTGCGTCCCTCGCCTGTATAGCCGCCTTCCCCCTTCAGCTTCGTCAAGCCGCGGTCCAGATCATGGAGAATCGCCTCTGCCAACTGATCCGCCTCTTCACTAATAATGAACGCCACCTTTGTATAGCCCAAGCCGACCTGAACGATATCGATCATCTTGCTGGTCACAAATAAGCCAATCAGCGCATACATGGCGCTTTCGAAGGACAATAGCACGCCTGCCAAAATAATGATGACTCCATCGCAGATTGCAACCGCCAAGGACAGGTTAATCTTCCCGAACGTATGCAGAAGCTGCGCCGAAATCGCATTTCCTCCCGTTGAGCCGCGTCCGCGGAATACAATCCCGAGTCCTAGACCAAGACCGATGCCGCCAAAGATAGCCGCCAGCAGCGGATTGTCTGTCGCCGGTTCGATATGAGCAGTTAAGAAAATAAACGTCGGGAGTGCAACCGAGCCTATGAAGGTTCGTACACCGAATTGCTTACCCAAGAAGAATACACCGGTGATAAACAATGGAATATTGAATGCATATTGCGTAAAGGCCGGATTCCAACCGAATTGTTTCTGGAAAATAATGGATAACCCAGAGATCCCCCCAGATGCAATCTGATTCGGGAGCAGCAAGGCATTAAAAGTTAAAGCCATAATGAAGGCGCCAACGAGTAGCAGCACGTAGTCGAGCACAGTACGCATCGGATGCTCATAAGGTATGAGCACGCCGCCGCGCCGAGATTTCTTGGATGAATGGGAAGATGATTTCGATGACTTCGATGAGTTGGACATGGTTTCTCTCCTTTATCGGCAATACCTCTCTATACAATAGATGTGCTTGTATGTGTGGACATTACCCTACACCTATTCCAATGGACAACATTGGCTGAACCGATAGTATAGTATGCGCAGCCTTTGTTAAGTTAAAGCGATCAAGCACAGCAAAAAACCTGCCCCGATTGAAATCGGCGCAGGTTTGCTGTCGGTGTGCTGCATGTTAATTTTCTGACGATGGTTGTATTAAAGTTCGTAAATAGGCTTCAATGAACGCATCTAAATCGCCGTCCATGACAGCGCCGACATTCCCCGTCTCCACCTGCGTCCGGTGGTCCTTCACCATGCTGTACGGATGGAACACATAGGAGCGAATCTGGCTGCCCCATGCAATATCCATCTGCTCGCCACGGATCTCAGCAAGCTGCTGCCGTTGTTCTTCAATCTTGCGTTCGTACAATTTCGAACGAAGCAAGGTCATCGCGCGATCGCGGTTCTTAATCTGCGACCGTTCCGACTGGCATGTCACAACGATACCCGACGGGATGTGCGTAATCCGCACGGCGGAATCAGTAGTGTTAATATGCTGACCGCCCGCGCCGCTGGCACGATACGTATCAATCTTCAAATCTTCCGTACGAATCTCAATGTCGGCATCGTCCGTAATTTCCGGTACGACATCACAAGAGACGAACGAGGTATGGCGCCGGCCAGAAGAATCGAACGGGGAAATCCGCACAAGACGGTGTACCCCTTTCTCCGTCTTCAGATAGCCGTACGCGTTATAGCCCTTAATAAGCAGCGTCACGCTCTTGATGCCCGCTTCATCGCCTGGCAAATAGTCCAGCACCTCGACCTTGAAGCCGCGCTTCTCCGCCCAGCGCGTGTACATGCGCAGCAGCATTTGGCCCCAGTCCTGCGACTCGGTGCCGCCCGCTCCGGGATGGAGCTCCAAAATCGCGTTGAACTTGTCATACGTCTCGCTTAACAAGAGCTGCAGTTCGAAATTCTCCACGCGGGTGAGAATCTGTTCCACATTCGCCGTTAGTTCGTTTGCCAAGGACTCATCGTCCTCTTCCTCCGCCAACTCGATCATCATCTGCGCGTCTTCATAATCCTGCATCAGCTTCTGATATTCTTCCACACTGCCTTTGACGGCGTTTAATTCGGAAATAATGCCCTGCGCCCGCTCATTATCGTCCCAGAAGTCGGGAGCCGACATTTTTTCCTCATAGTTGGAAATCATCTCTTGCTTCAGATCGAGGTCAAAGAGACCCCCTAAGGTTTGTAAGTTTCGCGGCGATGTCTCGCAAATTATGGCGTACGGATGCGTCGATCATCGTAATTCACCTCGGTCCATAGTGTCTCCCCAAATAACGGGCGGCAAAGGCCGCCCGTCGCTGGAGTTGTATGAGTCGTGACGGATATGCTCCGTCAATTGGCTAGCTAGTATTCGCTTAAGGCTTCGCAGCCTTATCCTTGCTTGCCATGGCACTGCTTATATTTCTTGCCGCTGCCGCACGGACAAGGATCATTGCGGCCGACGGATTCTTCCTTCGTCACCGGGCGCTTCTCCCCAGGCTCCGCATTCGTCGACATTTTGCTCTCGTCTACGACCGCTTGACGTTCCACATTTTGCTCAACTTGCGCCTTCATGATGTAGGTGGACACTTCCTCTTGAATCGAAGCGACCATGCTGTTGAACATTTCATAGCCTTCAAACTGGTACTCGCGCAGTGGGTCAGTACCACCGTAGGCGCGCAAGTGAATCCCTTGACGCAGGTGATCCATTGCATCGATGTGGTCCATCCACTTGGAGTCAACTGCACGGAGAACGACGACCTTCTCGAACTCGCGTACTAGTTCAGGTCCGATGCGCTCCTCACGATCCGTATATTTAGCCATCACTTTGTCAAAGAGGAACTCGATAATCTCATCCTTCTCTTTGCCCCACAGGTCATCCTTCGTGATGGTCCCTTCATCCAACATATTGCGGTGCATGTTATCAACGACTTCTTGCAATTCCCAGTTCTCTGGAATATCGTCTTCGTTGCAATGCACACTGACTACGCGTTCCACGCACGGCTTAATCATATCCATAACAATTTGACGGATATTTTCTGCTTCCAGCACTTCACGGCGCTGACGATAAATGATTTCGCGCTGCTGGTTCATGACGTCGTCATATTGAAGGACGACTTTACGCAGGTCGAAGTTGTTGCCTTCGACGCGCTTCTGAGCGGACTCTACAGCACGCGTGATGAGCTTGGATTCAATTGGTTGATCCTCTTCGAATCCAAGGCGTTCCATCATGCCGAGTACGTTATCCGCACCAAAGCGGCGCATCAGCTCATCTTCGAGCGACAGATAGAACTGCGAAGAGCCTGGGTCACCCTGACGACCGGCACGGCCACGCAGCTGGTTATCGATACGACGGCTCTCATGACGCTCCGTACCGACGATATGAAGACCACCGACATCGGATACGCCCTCGCCCAAAATAATGTCTGTACCGCGACCAGCCATGTTTGTCGCAATCGTAACCTGATTCGGTTCACCCGCGCTCGCAATGATTTCCGCTTCTTCTCGGTGGTACTTCGCATTCAAGACTTGGTGCTTAATGCCTTTTTTGCGCAGCTTGTCGGACAGCAGCTCAGAGTTCTCAATCGATACCGTACCGACGAGCACTGGCTGTTGCTTCTGATGACGCTGCACAATCTCTTCTACGACCGCGTTGAATTTCGCGTTCGCCGTCTTATAGACGACATCCGGGAAGTCTTTCCGTTGGTTCGGTTTATTAGTAGGGATTTGGATAACTTCCAACCCGTAAATGCTCTTGAATTCTTCTTCCTCTGTCTTCGCCGTACCGGTCATCCCGGCCAGCTTACGGTACATGCGGAAGTAGTTCTGGAACGTAATCGTCGCCAGCGTCATGCTCTCGTTCTGTACTTCGAGCTGTTCCTTCGCTTCGATTGCTTGGTGCAATCCATCGCTGTAACGACGTCCCGCCATCATACGGCCCGTAAATTCGTCGACGATGACGATCTCGCCTTCGTTCACGACATAATCAACGTCACGGCGCATAATCGAATGTGCTTTCAGCGCCTGCTGAATGTGATGGTTCATCGTAACATTCTTCACGTCGAACAAGTTCTCGATGCCGAGCGCTTTCTCCGCCTTCGATACACCCACTTCCGTCAACGCGACTTGGCGCGTCTTCACGTCGATGGTGTAGTCTTCTTCATGCTTCAATTTGCTAACGAAGCGATCCGCAATGAAATAAAGATCCGTCGACTTCGCCGCTTGTCCTGAAATGATGAGCGGTGTACGCGCTTCGTCAACAAGAATGGAGTCCACTTCATCAATAATCGCGAAGTTGAGCGGACGTTGCACCATCTGCTCTTTGTACAGCACCATATTATCGCGCAGATAGTCGAAGCCATACTCGTTGTTTGTCCCGTACGTAATGTCGCAGGCATATGCCTCTTGCTTCATCGCATGGTCCATACCGGATAAGTTCAAGCCGACAGTCATCCCCAAGAAGTTGTACACTTGGGCCATCATTTCACTGTCACGCGTAGCCAAATAATCGTTGACCGTAACGACGTGTACGCCTTTACTTGACAACGCGTTCAAATAAACAGGAAGCGTTCCGACGAGCGTCTTCCCTTCACCGGTCTTCATCTCTGCAATCTTACCTTCATGAAGCACCATACCGCCCAGGAGCTGCACGTCATAGTGACGCATGCCTAGCGTACGCTTCGACGCTTCACGCACCGTTGCAAACGCCTCTGGCAGCAATTCATCCAGCGTATCGCCCTTCTCCAAGCGCTCACGGAATTCATCTGTCTTCGCGCGCAGTTGATCATCAGACAACTTTTCAAATTCCGGTTCCATACCACTGATAAGCTCCACGGTCTTCATTAACCGCTTCACTTCGCGTTCATTGGCGTCGCCGAATATCTTCTTCACAATTCCTAGCATGGTTAACCCCTTTCACGCAAATCCAATCGTGATTTTATGGCCGCTCCCCCTCAGGTCAGTCTGTAGAGAAAGAACGGTGACAATGACTTGTTTTGCAATAAATTGTAACAGTTTCAACAAGGTCCCGCAACCGCCGCCAGGCAAGTTTTCATACGTTTTGCGTACATTTTCATGCCGATACAGCAGTATGGTGGGAGTCTGGCTGATTTCGTAAGTGATATGAAACTTTCATAATACTATATTAATTATGTTCAAAGGAGCAATGACTACCTCTATTATACGCGAAAAGAGCCCATTCCGTTGTGGAATTAGGCTCAGTCCTTTTTTGGTATCAGGTGCAGTCTCTGCTAATTCTCAATTCCAGATTCGCTGTCCCGTTCTTAGCCTTGTTCTATTAGCCCATAGCGGCCGTCGTTCCGACGATACACCACGTTCACTTCTTTACTCTCCGAATTGGAGAACACGAAGAAATTATGTCCGATCATATTCATCTGCAGGATAGCTTCTTCCACGTCCATCGGCTTCAGCGTAAATCGCTTCGTCCGCACAACTTCGAGCATATCCTCTTCACCCGCAGGGAGCTGTGTCACTTCGTCGCTGAACAGATGGTCCGCGTTTCCCGACTGGCGGAATTTCCGGTTCACCTTCGTCTTATGCTTGCGAATTTGGCGCTCCAGCTTATCCACAACGGAATCAATAGAAGAATACATATCCTTACTGCGGTGTTCCGCCCGGAGAAGCAAGCCAGTTAATGGAATGGTTACTTCAACAATGTGTAAATCACGAATCACGCTCAACGTCACGTTGACGTCTGAGGTAGGGGGAGCTTCAAAATACCGTTCCAGTCGACTTAATTTCTTCTCGACATAGTCAAGTAGCGCGTCTGTAACTTCAATGTTCTGACCTCGAACTTTATAATTCATAGGACACTCCTCCTTTGATGTCTATATTATAACATATATTTGGGCACGGAACGAAAAAAACGGTTACAATTCGTTTACAATTCCGTATACTTTTATACCCTTGTTTGGAAGGGGTGAAACAATGATTTTACGAAGAATGATCCCCTCAGCATGTGTCACTCCACTACCTTACAAACAAAAAAACCCCAGGCTGTACAGCCTGGGGTGTGGAGCTAATCGGAATCATATATAATTCGGCTCACGCCGGAATGATTACAATTTGATTACGTTAGCCGCTTGTGGACCGCGAGCGCCTTCCACGATATCGAATTCTACTGCTTGACCTTCTTCCAAAGTTTTGAAACCATCTGTTTGGATTGCGGAGAAGTGAACGAATACGTCGTTTCCTTCTGCAGTTTCGATAAAGCCATAACCCTTCTCAGCGTTAAACCATTTTACTTTACCTTGCATGTCGATAACATTCCCTTCATCTTCAAATGCCGTGAAGATTTGTCCTTCACAAGTTTGACTATATCACCGGATGGAAGCGTTGTCAATCAAAATAATCCATTAATTTATCTCTGTTTCAATACTTTTACTTTCACTTTAAATATTGATTGTGTATCTTTTTAACGGACAAAATAACTCTATTGATATCCTCATCACTCATTTTAGGAAATACCGGAATGGACATGGCTGTCTGATAGTATATTTCCGCATTCGGGCAAAGCTCCATGTCATATCCAATCCTTTGATAATAAGGTTGCTTGTACACCGGAATATAGTGAACGTGTACCCCGATGCCTTCTTGCCGCAGCGCTTCAAATATCTCACGACGGTCCGCCACAAAGTATTCAGGTTGCCAACGTATAACATAGAGGTGCCAGCTTGAACCCGCATCTTTGTGCTGTTGTGGAATAACGATTCCATCCAGTGTTCCAAATGCTTCATTATAGAGGGCTGCAATCCGTTTGCGTCGCTCCACGAATTCATCCAACTTATTCAGCTGTGATAATCCAAGCGCTGCCTGCATATCCGTCATGCGATAATTATAGCCGAGTTCGTGCATCTCGTAGTACCAAGGGCCATCATTACGCGTCCATTCTTCCGGGTTTCGAGTCATGCCATGATTGCGGAATAATTGCAAGCGACGATAGAATCGTTCGTCATTGGTTACGATGATACCTCCCTCACCAGTCGTGATATGCTTAACCGGGTGAAAGCTGAACATCGTCATATCTGCCCATACACCAACTTTAACTCCATGAAACACAGCACCTAATGAATGAGCAGCGTCATGGATAACGGTCAGTCCTTTGCGCTTTGCTATGTCCATGATGCGATCCATTTCGGCAGGCTGTCCGGAGAAATCGACTGGAATGATCGCTTTAGTTCTGTCTGTCATCACTTTTTCAATTTCATCAGGATCAATGTTATACGTATTCATATCAATATCCGCAAACACCGGCTTGCCACCCTGATACAAGGCACAGTTGGAGCTCGCAATAAACGTAATAGGTGTCGTAATGACCTCGTCCCCAGGACCAATGTCGGCAGCAAAGCATGCACCATGTAGCGCAGCCGTTCCGTTCGTAAAAGCAACAGCGTACCGTGCACCGACGATGTTCGCTATTCGTGCTTCAAATTGTTCGATAGCCGGCCCTTGTGTAATAAATGGGCTTCTAAGTGTCCTAACAACCGCTTCAATGTCGTCTTCATCAATCCACTGCTGTCCATAAGGAATAAATGACTCTCGGCTGCCTTCATTCGTATTCGCCACTATTTATGCGCCCCCTAGTGCTGCCCAAGCTATATTAAATCCGTTGATTGAATCCACTCTTGAGTAAGTTGAATACCTTCCTCCAACGTGACCTTCGGTTCCCATCCCAGCAATTGTTTGGCTTTGTCTGAATTACACAACAGCTTTGCAATTTCGCTTTGTGGATGAATATGTTCAATGTGGCAAATCTGATCTGGATTGCCAGCTATCAGCGACGCTAATTCATTTACTGAAATGTCGCGCCCTAACCCAGCGTTAACAATTTCACCATTTACTTTATCACTGTAGCCAGCCTGCACTACAAACTGCGCACAGTCAGAAACATACAGTAAGTCGCGAGTCTGCTTACCGTCACCGTAGATATTGAGAGGTTTGCCATTCAGCTTCTGTTTAATAAAGATTGCAACTACTCCACCTTCGCCACCAGTCTTCTGATATGGCCCGTAAGTGTTGAATGGACGAACAACAACTACCGGCAGCCCATATGCATGATAGTAGGATAGCACCATATTCTCGGCTGCGATTTTCGCTCCCGCATAAGGAGATGCTAGCTTCGTCGGATGCAGCTCAGTTATACCACGTTCATCCGTGCATCGATCATAAACCATACATGTACTCATAAATACTACTTTCGTGCGATGCTTTCGACATTGTTCGAGAATATAAAACGTTCCTACTGAATCATTGTTAAATGTCGTTTTAGGATCATCAATCGAATCCTGCACGTTAATTGATGCTCCCAAATGGTAGCATATTTCAAAGCGTTGATCGTCAAACAAAGACCCAAGCAGGCCCTCGTCCATAATTGTTCCTTTAATGAATTGCATAAATCCCGGATGTTGGCGTAGTTCAGAAATGTTCTCTTCCCGACCGTTGGACAGATCGTCCAATATCCATACACGATGCCCGTCTTCAAGCAGCCTCTTCGCTACCCATCGGCCGATAAACCCGGCACCGCCGGTTAGTAAGATGTTCATAATGTTTCCCCTTTCTAGGCGCAAATGAAGCTAACTACAATAGATTCCAATGAACTGGCGTTCCTTTTTTGACATCACACTTTACCTTACGCCCGATGAAAAGATCAGCATATTTTGTCGGCAAGCCAGAACCTGGGCGAATGGCACGGATATGCTCCTCTTTAAACGTCTCCCCCGCCTTCATGTCTTTCGCAACATACAGACTGCGCCGATGTTTGAGTGATGGCTTCTCCGCATCAGTCGGGCCATACTTGACTTGACCGAGACTCAGCCATACGCGCTTACTCTCTTCGATCAACTGCTTCATCTCGGCAGGCTCCATGGAGAATGCCGAATCTACACCACCGTCCGCACGTGATAAAGTAAAGTGCTTTTCGATTACGACAGCTCCAAGCGCCACAGCTGCCACAGATACACCTACGCCCATCGTATGATCTGACAATCCTACATGGCATTGAAACAATTGTTCCATATGCGGCAGGGTCATCAGGTTCGTGTTTTCCGGAGAAGCCGGATACGTGCTTGTGCATTTTAACAGAATAAGATGCTCGCATCCCGCTTCCCGTGCTACGCGCACCGACTCATCTAATTCAGCTGCAGTCGCCATGCCGGTCGACATGATAATCGGTTTTCCGGTTTGTGCCACCTTGTGGATAAGACGGTGATCCGTATTTTCGAAGGAAGCAATCTTGTATGCCGGAACGTCCAACGTTTCCAAAAAGTCGACCGCCGTTTGATCGAAAGGTGAGCTGAACGCAATCAAGCCCAACTCCTTGCAGCGGTCAAAAATCGGCTTGTGCCATTCCCACGGGGTGTAAGCTTCTTGGTAAAGCGTGTAAAGCGAACTGCCTTTCCACAAGCTATTTGGATCGTCAATATAAAAGTCTCCATCGTGGATATCCAACGTCATCGTATCGGCTGTGTAGGTCTGCAGCTTAACAGCATCTACTCCAGCCTTCGCGGCTTCCTCGACGATTTGCAAGGCACGTTCCAAAGAATGATTATGATTGCCTGACATTTCGGCAATGATGAAAGGCTTATGATTTTTGCCAATTATACGGTTGTTCAGATATAAATCCATGATTCACCCTTCTTAAAGAAAGTTAGAATACTTCTTGAAGAAAAGTTTATTATTCATAAAGAGCCTTGCATTCTTTATGATCTCCTCTTCAGGCCAGTCCCACCATTTAATTTCATTTAACTTCTTAATTTCTTCTTCTGTAAATCGATATCGTATAATTTTTGCTGGAACACCGCCTACAATAGCGTAATCTGGTACATCTCTATTAACTACTGCTCCAGCAGCTATAATAGCACCGTTTCCGATTTTTATTGATGGAAGTATAACGGCATATGCACCTATCCAGACATCGTTTCCAACGACAATTTTCCTATTGTTTGTTATTTCATAAAAATTAGGAACATCTTCGTCTTTTAAAACTCCAAGAAGTTCACCACCACCAATAACCATACCTTTAGGCTGATAAAAGATAGGGCTAGTTGAGATATAGTTGACAGGATGATTAGCACCAATATATGCGGTTCTATTGATGGAACAAAAAGAACCGATTTTCTCGACCACATGAATAAACTCTAATTTATCATATCCGTATGTATATCTTCCAATTTCTACTCCTTTGTAGTAATGAGTTTTTCGATGCTTCTCATAATTTATATTCGTAGTATTTGTCTGAACTTGTTTCTTCTCTATGACTGCTTCATCCAATAAAGCAAATTTAAAATTTTCATTGAGAACTAAACCCATTGAAACCAATTGTTCGGAAATATCTTGATGGTACATACTGGCAACTAACACAATTACATTATCTTTCTGTTCATTCAATAAACTTGCAGGAGAATGGATGGTGTTCCCTAACAAACTCTTATTCCACGTGCTTTGATCATTATCAACAAAGTATGTAATGGAATATCCCATTGTCTTCAAAACAAAATGTGTAAGTCTTCCACCTTTCCCTGTGCCGAAGATGATAATATTTTTATTCATCAGTTGCTCATCAATAAGGGATAAGTTATGTACAATAGTCTCCAGGATCAAAACATTCCCTCCATCCTTATATACTGCAAGATTTTTCAAGGTTTCAAGTCATGATTGTTTCTAATGTTAATAATAGTGGATGGATTTTTGTGCCTCTTAATGGCTCCATGACCGACAAACTATTGCTGCTTTTCTCTTTTAATCTGGTAGGGTTCCTTAAAATATACCGTAGATTAGTTAATACTTTTTTACTGCACTCCTCATTAGAAACTCCTATATACCACACCATCCCCAATCTTTCAGCTTCTTTAATAGCTTCAATCTGATTATCTGCTACTGCTATTACAATCGATGGTACCCCCATAAAGGATCTCTCCCAGAGCGAAACCCCTCCAGCCCCTATAGCGAGATCAGAATTCAGTAACATCTCTGGAATCTCCTTAGATTCCGGATAGTAAATCACATTTGGAAAATGGTTACACAGTTCTTTAATTTCCAACTGACAAGAATTTGATGGACCAGCAACTACGGAAAATGACACCTCACGGAACTCCTCTATATGGAGTTTCAATGTTCTTAGAAATTTTATTGTCTCGTTCGTGGGATCACTTCCTCCAAAATTAATGAATACGTTGCGGCAACGTTTTTTTTTATCTATCATTTCTGATAGATTAAAAAACTCTTTCCGTAACAATGTATACATAGGACCCAATAGTTGTAGCGAATGTCTTGGGAGGAGGTTTTCATATTTTTTACTCATGTTATTAGTCAGATTCTGGTCCAATAATACATCACAATCATGATGTCTGTTTGCTAAATCATCTATTACTAATATACATTTTGTATGCGCACGAATCTCTTTCTCCCATTCTATATCCAATTGATAGTGATCAACTATCACCAAATCTATTTCCCCATATTTTCGTATTGCCTCGATGAATATCCGAGCATCAATTTTATTGTTTTTTCTTGATGTATTAAGATCCCCATCCATGAATATAACTGTATAATTATTTTTTTTAATCTGATTTACCACGAATGTTGGTATGCTACTATTACATACGAAAATAATATTTGCATCAAAATGCCCCTGCAACATTTGCGCTAGTGTAATACATCTCATAATGTGCCCTAAACCTATTTCCTCTGATGCATCCACTCTAATCACTACTTGAAACATCCTGGTTTATTCCACCTTCTAAATTATAAGCTTTTGCTCGATATGAGCATTAATAGCCGCTACTTTCGGATGTTCATTTAAATATGACACCACTTCTGCTGCCGATACTCCCACCTCACCGTTGAAGTGTTCCGCAACAGCCTGACACAAAGCATAATCCTCCTCGGTGTCCAGTGTGATCCGCAATTCTGGATAGCGTCGGTTCGCAGGAGCATCATATGTTGTTGCTGAGAAATCATGTGGGGACTCATACGCATAATAAGTCACATGCTCCCGGTGTCTCGGTTCATGCCCATGTTCGTATATGTGCCTCAGAGCACGGAACGAGATCATCTCAACTACCAATCCACGCGGAAGTTCACCCTGCACGAGCACAATATCCGAAGGCATTCGCTTCATCGTCCGCACAATCTCCGACGCCATTTCATAATCAACAAAAGGACAATCGGCAGTTACTCGTATTACATAATCAGGAGAAAATGAGCAAGCGCATTCGTAATATCGTGCTAATACATCATCTTCCGATCCACGGAAATAGGATACATTGTTGGCCACGCACCAGTCAGCAATTCTGTCATCTCCTGGCAACGTAGAGGTGGCGACGATAACATCATCTACATCGGCTACCATTCTGCAACGCTCTACTACATAGCGCAACACGGGATGCTTTTCCAGTGGCATCAGCACTTTCCCCGGAAGACGTGATGAGCCCATTCGGGCTTGAATGATGATAATGGTTTTCATTGTGTTCTCCTCGACCTCCCCCAATATTGTATAACGTTAATAATATCTGTTAATGTATCAATTTCTGCCTCAGCATTAAACTCATCAGATTTCAACAAGTTAGCGTAAGGGCCTCGCTTAATTCGTATCGTTCGATATCCAAGCGGTTTAATCCCGACAAAATCTTTATTCGGATTATCTCCAATGTATACTATATCGGATGTGTTGACTTTTTCTATTTGGGCAATTTTATTAAAACAGTAGGGCGACGGTTTTGCATGTTTCCTACCATAGCGATATGTGATGAAGCATCGATTTACTCTCGTATATAAGCCCAAGGCTGCCAGCTTATTATATTGAACAATTTTATGTCCATCCGTAACAATGTATACGGATCGGTCATTTAAATCTTGCAAGATAGACTCTGCATCTGGGAGTAAATGTATATCGGGGGAGTGTAACCGATATACAGAGAGACATTTACGAACTGTTTGTTGTCGCTCCAAGCCATAATGCCTCAAAGTTTCATTGAATACCAATCCCCTGCCATGCTCTTCGAGACTATTCCACATCAATTTAAAAGATTCTTCTCCATGAATTCCAAATTCTTGCCATAAATAATTTGCCACTGCCATAAATCCACTTCTCACAAAAGTGCTCTCATCATATAGCGTGTCGTCTAGGTCAAATACGAATACCTTCACAGTATGAAATCCTCCGCATGCCGAATCAACGTTTTGTCTGCTGAAGATCTAAGGAAGGGCGCATGGTGCAAGGTCTTCCCTGTACTCTCCATCATAAACCAATAGAAGCTGTCCAGTCCCATAGAAATGCTAAGTGTTGAAGCTCCACCGAACCTGCAATTACATTCAATAATATGAATACTCTCATTTTTATCAATCAACAGTTGAAAGAGAACATGACCTTTAAGTTGAAGGAATTGCGCTATATCGCAACACAGCTTCTCGATATATTCATGATGGAACGAGGAGGTTATTTGAGATTCCCCTTCCACAACCTGAATCCTCTGTCTAACAATCGCTCCATGTGGAATGCTTTGTTTGTTCAAATAAATATCTACGCTACATTCTAATCCGCTCACATACGGTTGAAAGATTGGGGACTTCAAACGTACAGCATGTTGTTGTGTTTCCTCATCATTTAATCCGATTCCCATGTGCAATGCTCCTGATCCATGGCGTTCCTTAACGACATAACGCTCGCTATTGAAATTCATATTCGTAAATGTAGGGATGACCGGATAATTATTTTCGCTTAATTTATGATAAAATGACAATTTATCTATGCATAAACGGACAGAGTTAACATTTGATATCATCACATGAATTCCGTGAGCATGTAATTCATCTCTAAGATTAGAAAAATATATCAATTCCCCATCTCTGCTAGGTAATATAATCGTTATTCGATTGGCTTTACAATATTCAATCAGGTGATTCAATGGCAAGCTATCAATAGGTGGGCACTGCCAAAAGACGTCTACAAAATACTTGCCAATGCAAGAATTATCTGAATCGGCGCCATAAAGGATTGACTGTGCATTAAAGCGCAACATTGCTTCCTTTACAGCTTTTAACATTGGAATCTTGCGGGATATACTCATAACTAATACATTCATCTACGGAAGCCCTCTCTCTTAGCTATATACTTTATTATCGAGTTCTATAGTTAGATATAAGTTCATCGATACACCGCCATACTCTTTCGGTAGAACAGCCATCTCGATACGTATGAATTATATTTCTAACCACTTCCCTCTGTTTTGCATGGGCTTTTGGATCTGAAAGAGCAAGAAGCAGGCTTTTCTCAAGACCCTCTTGACTCATCGCATGTTCACCAGGTGTCCAGAAATCATACGGTTCTAATAAAAATCCCCGTGTCTTACGGTAGTCTTCTATATCCAGAGGTGTAAAAATAATGGGACGATCCAGCAATAGATAGTCAAAATAAACGGAAGAGTAATCTGTTATTAACACATCACAGGCATTAAGAACTTCATAAAGATCTAAATTTTGCTCCTCTAAAGCCTGATTGGTTAATTGCAAAACGTGGTTCCTCATATAGTCTGAAATGACATGGGAGTAGACTGCTTCCTCAAATGCGTGTTGTTTGCATACTAACAATATATTGTGTCGCTCCAAAAAATTCGTGAACTTGACTTCATCAAACTGTTCAAAGCCAAAAGTATTGTTCCATATTCTATTGCCTTCTTCAAAATTTCTAGTTGAATATGTTGTCTTCTTTCTAAATGTCGGCAGGTAGTAAACTATCGTTCTATCCTTTATTACATCGCCAAAAATTTTAACTATACCGTCTTTCCCTTTACTTCGATAAAGATAATCGTTCCTAGGCATTCCGGTCACGGTGTACTGTGTGACGTTTGTAGGAAAACAAGCATTCATAAGTGTAGTATATATATCTGAATACGATGAAATTAAATGCGCTGAACTCCAGTTTTCTGAAGAGCCTGTATCTTCTTGGTTTACATTTCGGTTCATCCTGCCCATCCCTTTTAAAGGGAATCCATGCCACATCTCTATGTTTATTTTATTTCCTTTCAGGGCAACATTTCTATGTGTCGTAATGACGGCATCATCCTCAACATTATCCAGGCTTCCTTTTTCCCTTAGAACAAGCTCATACTTATCCTTAATATATCCCGGTGCCAGGTGATATAAGGCTCTGCTATTGCATCCCGAAGGATTGATGGAAACCATGGATATTCTCTTTATCTCATGATTATCGTTATATGTCATATCATTCAATATATTATCGATATACTCTTTTATTTGGGAAGTGTGCAGCTCCGAATAGATAGGTATTATTTTTCTCGAATCAACTCCCAGTTCCAACAATTGATTATAAATGAAAGAAACAAATTGACTAGCAATTATTATATAGTCATAACTGAAATCATTGTCTTTTAAACTTTGCGGGGCATGCACAGGAATTCCATGAATCAGCATCCCTTGTTTTTCTATATTATTATCTATAAAAGCGATGATACTTGCCTTATTATTGTTTAATTGACTAACAATTGCTTCAGCACTACTGCCCGTCCCAAAAATAATTATGCTGTACATTGTATTCCCTTCCTCTTTTCATTATTATAAATGCTTACTTTTAAGAGGCAATGATTTACTCGGTAACACTACCAGCGTATGACCAAGCAGCTATAGATACATAGAAGTGGTACCTCAAGTTCAGGAGATACCACTTTGCAATGAGCTGTGTAATATTTATAAATTTCCGTAATCAATGATATCAATATGACAATTATAACTTCCACTATAAAGTAATATTTTTCTCCTGTTTTCCCGCTTATTCTCAAGATTTCGACTTTTACAGCCTAAGAAGTTCTACTAGAGAATGTAGATTGCAGCATCACGGCGATTCAGCACTGTTACCTGTACTAAAGATAACGACCTTTCGCATCACACTATATCCCTCAACACTAATTTAAATTAGTGTTATCTAACAAACTGTCACTCTCTGCGTCAGCATTAAACTCTTCAGTTTTATCAGCTGATTGATAGGCAGACATCCACAAAAATACTTGCCCAAACAATATTCATCTATGTCAGCTCCGTATAATAAAGCTTTGTTATCTTTTTAAGTGCTTTCTTAATTGCTCTGAGTATCAGAACTTTTTTGATATGCTCATTACTAATGCATTCATAGCTAAAATCCTCATATCATTAATTAACTATTTACTATTTTATATTTATTACAGCTTTTCTAATTTTCTATTCACAGTTCTAAATTATTTATGTTCTTAACAATATCAATCTCTTCAAATATGTCTTCTTTATTGCTCCTCAAATTTTTTATTATCTTTTTGTTGTTCAAAATCGTATTACGTAGCTCCTCTTCATTCGATAATAAGTCTCTTAGCTCAGTATAATTATTAAAAACAACTCCGTTTTGATTTACTTTAACTTGATCTGCAATGTTCCCGCTTAATACATTAGTGATTACAAGTGATCCAGCTGCGAAGCTTTCATAGTATGTATATGAATATGTCTCTGGCCAAACAGACCATAGAAAAGCTACATCAATGGAATGTTCAACCAACTTATTAACCATGGCTAGCTCGCCATTTTCAATGAAGGAAACATCTATATAATTTATTCCCTCAATAAATTCATCATTGGTTCCCAAACAATAAAATTCATATTTATTTTTAAACTCAAAAAAGATTTTCTTAAATATTTCCCAACCTTTATGGATGTGTTTATAACCTACATATGCAATTTTAATTTTATTATTCACTGATATTTTTTCTTTATTTACAATTGTATGCTTCTGGTGGTTGATCACAGCAATCTTTTTTTCATCTAGATTAAATGCTTTGGTTACAGCGTATTTTGTATGGTTTGAAGGAGCAATTAATTTAATATTATTAATAGAAAAAAGAGTACTGTGATATTCAAATATTTTTTTCTTTTGTTCGTTACTCTCGCAACTTGCACACAACTTCCATTCATCTTCATAACCATGACAGAAAGTCTCATCATTATGCATCAACTTAATGTTACTGCATATACAAGAAAAATCATGTAGATAATATAATATCGGCACTTTTGAATCCAGTTTATTAATTATGGTATCAAGCACTGATAATTCCATACCAATTAGATTATGAACAATTAATGCTTTAATATTATTGATAGCTTCAAAGAATTGATCAATAGTAAACAGCCCAATTTCCGATCCATTTTTAACTACTGTTAAAAAACTCCCATTGAAGCCTTTAATGTTATATATACGCCAAAATAAGTGAAGATTAATGCATCCTTTTTCTTTGTAAAGAATCATCTGTTCTCTTATAAATTTGCTTGTGCCGCCAAGGTACAACGCAAAATTATTTCTGGATATACTAATAATAATACCCTTGTCTAATTCATCGTCCTCCAATAATTTGTTTTCACTCTTCATTAGCAGATGACCAAATCCAATCAGTTGATTACCGCTAATAGTATAAAAGTCACCAAACTGATGAATGGTTTCTTTAATTTCATTGTAAAAACTTGAAAATATAATAACTAAAGTTTTTTTGGGAGTTTCGTTGCATAAAATTGATGGTGGATATATTTTTTTACCATCAAGTAATTGATTCCTCTTATTTGGATCGTTATCTATTAAATAATCTAATTCGACACTCAATTCTTTGGAGTATTTTTCATAGTATCCGCTGGTTCCCCAACCAATTACTCTGTCATAATTCCTACTTACATATTCTTGTATTATCCTCATTTAGTTTTTCATCCCTCAATTACTCGAATTAATAGCAATTTGACTTGCCTCTCGCAAAAATCCCGCTATAAAAAGTGATCATTTGAAAAAATTATAATCTTTATCGAATGGCTAAAAGGAACCCGGATTTATGAATATAAAGGGCATATTTATTATTTTGCTATTACAACACTTCCAAAGTAATCACTTAAAGGTACATAATTAAGTCCTTCTTCTTTACAAAATTCCTTGACGGCTTTTTTTACACCTTTATATTTGACATGATTATAGTCATGAATTAATATATACCCTCCTTTTTCTAACCGCGGATAGAAAAACTTCAAGCCCTCTAGAGTAGGAGTGTATAAATCAGTATCAATACTTACGAATGCAAATTTTTCGTTATTAATATCTTGTGCGCTTTCTGGAAAATAGCCCTTTTTGACAATACAATTTTCTGGGTTATTCATTTTTAATAAGACCGTGTTTATTGTTGTATCACATAGATGCCCAACTTTAATGTTCGATAATTGATGATTTTTTTCAAAATTCACATCTCTTTGGCTAAACCCTTCAAAAGTATCAAACAAGAAAAGTCTTCTATCTTTAAAAAGATGATTAATAATTTTAGAAAAATCACCTTTATAAACACCCAATTCAGCAACTGCCCCTTCAATATTGTTAGAGTATATTTCTCGCGAGATCAATTCCAATGTAGAGACTCTAACATAGTCTAATCCTTTTATAACAAAATCTGGAAAATTATATAAAAGTTCATTTCTATCTTTCTCCAATATAATCATATCGCACACTGCATAGTTATTGTAATAATGTTCGAGGCAAGATTTCTTTATTAATTGGGTGTACACCTTATTCTCTTCAAACAGTTGTTTTACCATTTCCTTTGAGGTACTAGTTTTTTCCTTAAATATCTTTATGATCTTACCTTTCTCCACCCCTAATTCAATCAGTTGAGAAAATATCTCTTCAAAGAACATACTTGCTATGACAATAAAATCATAGTTATGTTTTACTTCTTCTGGGCTTATAACCTTGATACCATTGTAAAGAGTGTTCTGCTTCGAGGAATCGTTATCTATATAACAAAGAATCTCAACCTTATCCAAATCTAATATAGCAAGAGCTCTTCTTGCTCCTTCCCCAGTTCCAAATATCATTACCTTTACTTTTTCGAACATAAAAAAATCCCCCTATCGATGGTGTCCTATCTGCACATTCTCAAATCCTCTTTTATTTTTGAAGTTGATATTTCAGGTGTCCTTGGTAAGTAAATGACATCACAGTAATCTTTCAGCAGGTCAAACTTACCCTCCCAGTCGTTACCCATCACTAGCACTTCAATTTTATTTTTCACAATATCTTCAGCTTTTTGTTCCCAGCATTTTTCCTCAATAATGCAGTCCACATACTTAATCGACTCTAATATAAGCTTTCTTTCTTCAAATGAGAAAAAGGACTTTTTATTCTTAACAGCATTAAATTCATCAGTAGAAAGGGCCACAATGAGATAGTCACCATATTCTTTAGCTCTTCTAAGTAAATTGATATGTCCGTAATGTAGCAAATCAAAAGTTCCGTAAGTTACAACTTTCTTCATTCTTTCCCCTCCCATATCACACTAGGTCTATGCCCTTGCATTCCTTCGCTCTACCTCTCAAGGGGTGGATGCCAATTCTTTTTGACTTCGTCTTAATCAAATAACTATAAGTTTGACAGGTAATTGTCTATTTCTTCCCATACTCTTAAACTTGAGTTGCTGTCAGTATATCTATGTACTAATTTTCTTACTAGTTCTCTATCTTTTTTGTAATTGTCATCCCCGTCAAGATAAGCTTTTATCTCCACATTTAATTCTTTAATAGAAGCGACAGTAGGACCGGGTGTTAGATAATCATAAGGTTCAAGGAGAAATCCTCTATTCTTTTTATACTCAGTAACATCAGTAGGTGTAAATATAACAGGCGTATCTATTAATAAAGTATCAAAAAATATGGACGAGTAATCTGTAATTAAAATCTTTGCGGATGATAATAATTCATACAAATGAATTTCATGCGACGATAGAGCTTCTTCTGTAAGTAAATGTATTCTTTCATGTTTGAAAATATCCAAGTCTTTGTATTTTCTATATTCAACCGGGTGCAGTTTAACAACTAAAAATAGGTTCTGTTCTTCGAGCATATTAATTATTTCCAATTCACTTTCATCAGAAAGCCCAAATAGACTTATCCAATCCTTACTCGAATCAACAACATGCTCATTTTTTCTCCAAGTGGGTAAGTAAAAGACAATATTACAATCAGCAATCTTTTTATTACAGATTTTCTCTATCTTGTTCAAACCATTTTCTCTAAATAGCAAATCATTTCGAGGCATCCCACTAACTCTATATTTAGTTATATTATTTGGGTAACATGAATTAAAAAAGGTGCTGTATAGTTCTGAGTAAGACAATATTAAATTAATTGCACTTGAACGCTTTATTTGAAAGTTAAGATATTTATCGGAAATTAATTCTTCATGCATATTTCCCATTCTTTTTATAGGAAATCCATGCCACATCTCAATATTTATGTGATTAGAATCATAAATACCATCAAAACATGATGAACAAATTACATCATAGTCTTGAAGAACTTCTACATTTTTCTTTGTTATCAAGTCAATTTGATATTTCGACTTAATATATTTTGGTATATTTTGATAAAGAGCATATCCATTATAATGAGAATAACCGTAATTAGTAACTGCTATCTTCATTTTCTTATTGTCTGTTTTTTTTCTTTTTATCACGGTTTGGAAAGCTTCTTCATGAAATTTCATATTCAACCTACTATGGTTTGCATAGTCATACGGTATAATTTTGTTATAAGGAATCCCCAATTCCAATAACTGCTGTAAGATATCGATGGAATACTGACTAGCGATAAAAACATAGTCAAACTCTGTTTCTCTAATTTTTTCGGGTGGAAGGATCAAATACCCCTTATATTGGAGATAATGCTTAGAAGTATTGTTATCCGATAGAAATTTTATATTAATCTTATTAAAATCTAATTTAGCAAAAAGAGATTCCGCACTACTTCCCGTTCCAAACACTATAATATTTAACATATAAACTATCCCCTATAAGTTTTTTAACTCTGATAAACAGTTAATACTTTACGCAACTCCCTCCACGTATAACGAAGGTCAATAGTCTTATTAGCAGGCTCTCTCGAGAGTTGTTTACAATTAAAGACCGCATCCATATAATCCGGCATTTCATTAACTAGTTTGCGAAGGATGATTACAGATTGTTCCTCGTCACCAATCATCCACAAACAACAAGCAGAGTTGTTAAGTGCTGCTAGATGGTTATGATTCATTTGATATGTGATAATAAAACAATCATTTGCTCTCTTATAATCTTGTCTATTAAGATGATACAAGCCCTTATAAAAATATAGAGAATCAGAATCCTTACTCACCTTGTTCAACTCGTTATAGCCCTCATCCCACAAATCAAGCCGGTATGCAATTGACACATAATCAAGCCTATTCTGGTCTTCGGATAATCCTCTCTGGAATATAGCCTTTTTTATAAAATCGGGAGTATACTGTTTTAAGACAAGTCTTTCCCCGTATTGCATATTATTTATAACCCGTGAGGTATTGTTAGGATGGCGTCGAATTTGAACAAGAACTTCGTCAATGTAGGACACAACATTTTTTTCTGCTACTCGTAACCATAAGTCCCAATCCTCACTGTATGTAAACTCTTGATTAAAGCCATTTAAGTGTTGGAACACTTCGCGTTTTATCGCAACGCCGGAAGTGCTTACAATTGGATTTCGATAAAATAGATATCCAAGGTACTCATAAGAGTCTATCTGTCTGAATCTGCTTGGCGAAGTGATTTTATTATTTTTTTCATCTATTTGTTCATAGGCACAAAATAGCATATCTATAGAGCTTCCCTGTTCTTCCAGTTCATGAATATGCTTTATATATTTCTCTAAAAGCAATGAGTCAACTAAATCATCAGCGTCTATGAACAGACACCAATTGCCCGTGGAATGACTTACTCCTAAGTTACGGGCATAGGAAACCCCTCTATTCTCATTTAGAAAGGTTGGAATTATGTTAGAGTATATTTGCGCAAGCTGATGTAACAATTCGGAAGTTCCATCAGTGCTCCCGTCATCTACGACAATAATTTCGGTTGGAGCAACAGTTTGTCTTAATAAAGTAAGAATAGTTTGCTCTAATAACGCTTTTCCGTTATGAACTGGAATAATTGCAGAAAAGTTCATATCTACTTCCCTTTCTTCATTGGTTGGAAACGCTATATGCAGCTAAATAAGCTGCTCTTCCCGAATCCAGCGACGCAATGTTTCCTTACTAATAGGAAGCTCATCTTGCGGAGAGGTATAACAAACCTCCTGTTTTGCGGAGCTGCTATTTTTTTTATGAAAGGGCGGAATGATATACATCCTTTCCGTCTCATCAGCAATTAATCGTTCATCATCACTAATTAGTTCTTCCCATTTTTTCTCCCCTGGTCTAATCCCTATCTCTTCAATTGAAATCTGATCGAAAATATTGTATTTTGCACATACTTCCTCTATCAACACTTCTGCCAAATCTTTCAGCTTAATGATTGGCATTTTTAATACAAATACTTCCCCACCCTGTGCTATCTCATTTGCTTTCAACATTAATGAAATAGCTTCAGAAGGAGTCATCATATAACGCAGCATATTAAGATCCGTAATGGTTACTTTGCGTTGCTCTAATATCTGTTTTTTAAATAGTGGAATGACCGATCCTCTTGAACCCATCACATTTCCAAATCGGACCGCCGAAAACACCGTATGCTTGGGACCCTTTTGATAATCAGAAGCAATAATTAATCTCTCTGCCGTTAACTTGGTTGCACCATAAGTATTTGTCGGACAAATGGCTTTATCCGAACTTGTAAACAGGACCCTTTTGACATGATTATGAATGGCTGCTTGAATTACGTTTTGTGTCCCAATTACATTAGTTTTCACCGCTTCAAACGGGTTATACTCGCAAAGGGGAACATGCTTCATAGCTGCTAAATGAAACACGTAGTCCACATCCTCCATGGCACGTGTCACACGCTGAGCATCTCTTACATCACCAATTAGAAAACGCAAACGGGAAATATGTTCTTTGAAATCTAAACTCATCTGATATTGTTTATACTCGTCACGACTAAGGATTCTAATAACTTTAGGCTCATACGCGAGAAGTTGTTTTGTAAGATATGTCCCGATTGTACCGGTTCCGCCAATGATGAGAATTTTTTTGTCTTTGTACATTCAAGATGCTCCTTAACCTTCATTTGCTAGATGGCCAGATTTTTGTAAACGATTTGTTCCCTCTTTGTAAATTTTTTCGATGGCTGGCAGTTGCCCTAATAAATCATTAATGACTGGTTCAATGGCCTGGTAAAGTATATCACTTATCTTCCTTATCGGTAAGTCGGGGGTTAGATGCATCAACTCACGATCCATATGTCGAAGAGAAGGTTGCAACAGTTTTTCGAAAATAGCTTTGAAAAGTTCGTTAGTATACAAATCAGACCATACTCGTTGAACGTTATTTTGGATACTTATACATTTCTGAGGCTTTGTTCGACTATACTCCCGCAGCTTCTTCAAGTCTCTTAACAATACTATACTTTTTTTTCTAAACAGCTCAAGTTGTTGTGGAACTTCTGATACCTTCTTAGCTATGCTTCTTTGTATCTCAAGTGTATAGCAACACGTTAATTGTTCTATAAGATCAGTAAATGTTTCTGGTTCAAATTCTGAAGAAACATATTGCTCTAAAGCAGTTTGTAGCGGTGCCCATCTCGTGTACTTAATGCTGGCACCATTTCGGGAAGTATTAATGAATGTTTTATCTTGATGTAATGCTAGTAAATTTTCAATATCCTTCAAAGTCATATACAATTTAGGTGTTGTTGCATTTAGATCACCATTAACGTTCTCCACCGTTTCAGTAGCTAAGGCTATATCCGATTGCTGTATTTTAGCATTGAGATGCGTAACACCTTCTGCATAATAGGACATGTTCGGATAAGATAGATCTTGCCCCGTCATAAGTATGGGTTCACAGCCAAAATAGCTCGCTGCTTGTATCGCTGTACCGGTTACGGAGAAAGTTGAATAGAAGACAGGTGCAATTTCTTCTTCAAATGGAACATGGTAATTTGCAATCAAATCATTGTCTAAAAAGGCATGATATATAGAATTGATGTGTCGGTCAACAATACCATGATGCACTTGTGGAACAACCAGTTTGGGAACCTCTGTTACTTTTACATTTTTAAAAGCTACATTATTAAAATGGCCGCCATCCATTGTTACTATTAAGTGTGGCGTTATTCCTGCACGTTCCAGAGCTTGTGTACTTGTTCCCGCAGCGATAATAAAAAACCGGTTCTCAAGTGATTTAAGAAGACTCAAGTCCTCGTTCAAAGAAGGGCCGGATCCAACAATTATTGCAGGCTTACCTTCAAGTTTACTTTTCATCTTCTTAATAGATGGTCTTGATAGTATGGCTGGCAGATTAAGAACCGTATTTCTTATCCACTGTATTCGATATTTGATATCATTATTTTCATTAATTTTCAAGGTTACAAGCATATTTTTCATTTGAGTCTGAAATTTTTCGAATTCATCCTTGTACTCCCGTTGATAAAACGGTATTGCCACCAATGCTGGGGACTCTTCACTATACACATGCATCATATAGAACAATTGGTCCCACTTCTGAACAGCCGAGAATTTCACGTTGTTTCTTGATAGTAACTGTGACACAAGTGTACTGCCAAATGAATGCCGGACTACTTGGTTAGAAGGCTCGTATACAAAAAATAATTTGTCAGGAAACCTTTCAATTAGAACTTCCAAGTGATAACCTAACCCTAAACCAAACAATATAACACTTTCACTGTGCTCAATTTGAGGAGAAATCGACTCTAACCATCTTTGAATCTCGTTATCGGGACTATACGAACTATACATGTTGACCTTACGGCCTGTTTCTTCCTGTATCAACTGCAGATTTTTCATTCCGTTTTTGCAATCTGTTAATTGAACAGAAATGCTTTCATTGCCTGCTGATTCCTCCAAAGCAGTTACCAATTCTGGATACTGTTCCTCAAATATAGGCAGGATGTAATACTGGCTGTTACACATAGGATTCAGGCACCTCTTGCAATTGACTTAACAACTCCTCAAAAAGAGCAGTAAGCTCATATTTAAAAATGTCCGCCACGGTTACATAATCTTGGTTTTCCAACGCAGTATTTATAGTTTCGAAATGTTCTCTCATGTTTGCAAGCATGTGTGACTCAATGTTCACCTTGAAAATTGGCTTGCTTGTATGTTTGATTTCTTCATCAATAGTGTGCATCGATTGACTAAGCCAATTCATTCCTTCAATGATTTCAATAAGATAACTCCAAGTTTCGTTGGTTACTTCTCCATAAAATTGATCTGTGATTCCCCTTATCCCTGCAATGAGGTTCGGTAAATACTCTTTAACTTGCTTACTTAAGTCCATCACATATTGATGAACGGAAACTGTAAGTAATTGAATATACTCAATGGTCATCTCTGCTCTTTTGACATAAGACAACACATCTGTGTAGACAGGAACGTTATCAATCCTGATTTCGGATAGTCTTCTGTTTTGACTAGCTAGTTGCCGCAGCGAATTTTCCAACAGTTCTGGGAGATCTACTGCATCAACAGATTCTTTCACGATATGACCATCTATTTCAAATTTCATTCTTAATCGCAACCTTTCGACATCGTCATACTACTTATATCGGTTTCTTGGCATGCGAATTGAACTTATAACAGAGTTAAGAACATAAAAAAATCCTTAAACCCAGAAAAGGGTTTAAGGATTTTGAAATGATTGATTATCCCAACAATTTCAGAACGCTTTGCGGTGCAGAGTTAGCTTGTGCCAACATCGCTGTACCTGCTTGAACCAAGATTTGGTTGCGAGTGAAGTCTGTCATTTCTTTCGCCATATCAGCATTGCGAATACGGGATTCGGAAGCGGACAGGTTCTCTGCGTTTACGCCCAAGTTGTTGATTGTGTGCTCCAGGCGGTTTTGTACAGAACCAAGTTTTGCACGGATTGCAGATACACTGTTAATTGCAGATTGGATATTTGCCATTGCAGTCGAAGCAGCACCGGATGTTTTGATATTATCAGTAGTTTTAACACCTAATTTATCTGCTTTAGTAGATTCGAATTCAGCTTCGATTTTTACATCTTTCTCGAATCCAACTTGGAATCCTACTTTTGTAGTACTTCCATCGAAAAGAGCTTTACCATTAAATTTGGTATTGTCCGCAATGTTATCGATCTCTTTAACCAATTCTTTGAATTCAAGATCTAGTTTATCACGATCTTTATCTTCATACGTACCTGTTGCAGCTTGGTTTGCCAACGTGTTCATACGTTGCAGCATGGAGTGAACTTCTGTCAGCGCACCCTCAGCAGTTTGAATCATGGAGATACCATCTTGTGCGTTGCGCGTTGCTTGATTGTAACCGTTGATTTGGAAACGCATTTTTTCCGAGATAGCCAAGCCGGCAGCATCGTCAGCAGCGCGGTTGATACGGAAACCGGAAGACAATTTTTCCATTGTCTTACCCATAGCAGAGTTGTTGATACCCAGGTTGCGGTGCGCGTTAATGGCACCTACGTTCGTGTTAATAAACATCGACATTATAATCATCCTCCGTGATTAATAATTTGCCACTTCCTTGCGGCTATTATTTATATCGACATATGATCATTAATTGTTTATAGAAAACTTACATATTTCTTATTATTTTTTTTCGTCAAAGTAGATCGAACTGCTATCAATTCTGCCTAAGCCATAATACGCATTGAACAAGGTTTGACTTTTACGTACACCTTGTACAGCATCTGATAATTGATAATTTTTGTTTGAAATATATTCGATCAGAGAATCATGTGTATGCTTTAACTGTTTGCATAGTGCCATTTCCTCATCACTTGATTTTTCTTGCGCTTGTGTTTCAATTATAGCCTTTAATTTATTCCAACTTTGTTCAAACAAGTTAAAATTTTGTTCATCCCAGTTAGCATTGTACTTAACTTCCCGCATGAATTCCTCGGTTAACGCAATAAGTTGTTGATACGCTTCCAATCTAGTCATATCTTCTCCATTAAGAACCAACGGCAACATCTTTGCCGATAGCTTCCCAAGCTTCTTTAATTGATTGAAGTAAAGGTTTAACTTCTAAAATTGGCTCTACGCTCTTCGTTAGATTCGCTTGTACAAGTTGTTCGTTAATATACAAGTATAAATTTTTAAGGTTAGTTGCTACTTCTCCGCCCTCTTGTTCATTAAGAGATGCCATTAGCTCATAGATAATATCTTGGGCTTTAATCAGATGCTGATGTGCCTTGATATAATCTCCTTCTTGGAGCGAAAGTTCAGCTTGATTAACAAATTTAATCGCACCGGTATATAACATTAACGTTAGCCTATGGGGGGATGCCGTCTCGTATTTGTTCTTCTGATACGCCAAATAACCGTTAGCATTTGAGTACACGTATTGTCTCCCCTTGATTATTTCATTTTTTAGTCTTTTCTAGTTAAACTATTAAATTGACCTTGCAGCCAATTCTGCTCATTTTTCAATTTCCCAAGCGCAACTTCCATAGCAGAGAATTGTCTCTTTAATTGTTTTTCTTTGTTCTGCAACCGCACTTCCATCTTTTCCATCGAATCTGTTACATATGTAATATCTGAATCGTATCCTTTGATTCGAGATTGAATCAACCCATTTGATTTGCTCGTCCATTGCTTCAATTCTTCAGAAAAAATCGTTGCAATCCCTTTTCCTGATTTTCCTTCAGCATTGAACATGGAGATGACTTTATCCGGATCTTGATTTAATTGTTCTTTAAATTTTTTCTCATCAAAAGATATTTGTCCCGTCATTTCTTCAGCTTTTTTGCCTTTATCGATTTCAATACCAATGTCTGCTGTTGTTGCTAAGCCGGCAATTTTCCCAGACATCCAATTGTATAATTCTGAGTCCAATTGTCTAAGCGTAGAGTCGCCTTGCAGAGGCTTTCCCTTTCCGACATTGTCGCGTATTAGTTTTCGGACTTCATTAAATGAATTAACGAATTCCTTAACTTTTTCTACAACTTTGTCGGAATCATGGCCGACAGAAATCATAGCGGTGGAGTTCTCTTTTTTTAGATTTAATGTAACTCCTTCAATAACGCCTTTAATTTCATTGGATGCGCTCTTTATTTGTAATCCATTGACGGTCAACTCCGCATCTCGCGCAGCTTGTACCGTGTTAAATGAATTCGTAGCGGAATCAAATATTCCTAAAGAAGTCAAATCTCCGCCTAAAACAACACCTTGTCCGGAATCTTTTTTGAAAGAGTTCTCTTCACCTGTTTTTGCTGAAGTGAATACTATCGTTTTTTCGCCAGGTGATGTTTCAACTACAGTTGCTTGCACTGACTTCGACTTCCGATTTATGTCGTTTTTTAAATTTTCAAGAATTTCTCCATTGTTTTTCCCCTTTAATTCAAATTCGAGTGTTTCTTTTCCTTCTTGTATAGTAATCTTTTGCCCTGCCAAACCAGATTCTAAATTCGTTGATTTAAAGCTATTGGATTGGATAACATGTGACTGTGCAAGCTTTTGGATTGATACTTGGTAATTTCCGGAGATCGCCTTATCAGAACCTGTAGCTTTAACGGTTTGTTCATCAGAGCTCGTTGTAGTTGTCAGATTGAAATTGGAATTCAAAGTAAGTTCAGACGCTTTATCTTTAAGTGTTGACAGCTTTGTATTCAATGTTCGAAAATAGGATTGGAAACTAGTAAAATTCTCTTTTTTCTCCTGTAATTTCGTATAAGGAATTTGCTCCAATTTCATTAGCTGTTCAATCATTAAGCCGGTATCCATATTTGAGCCCAATCCCCAAATGTTCATAGACATCTTTATCTCCACCTTTCATCCTGAAATTTATACTTTTTTATCCAAAAACAATCCGATCAATTCTTTCATCTTTACCGACAATTCGATCAAGAACTCCGGAGGCAAACTTGCAATAACTTCCTTCGTCTTCCTATCTACTACTTCGACATACAGTTCTTTGGCATCATCATGATACTTGAAATGAATCTCTTTTCCTGAATTAGCAATCGATTCGTTTAATTCTTCGACCTTCTTCTGCAAATCAAGCTTGTCCTCAGGCTGTAGCTTTTCATAATCGAATACTTTGGCAGTTGTTTGAACAACGTTAGATTCATCCAAAAGGTCTTTGCTAAGTGCATTTCTCACTGATTGGATCGTCGCACGATGAACTTGTAAGTCTAACCCGTTGGCGTCTGTACGATGAATGCTGCTCATCTATATCCACCTCATTAGATTCACATAGTATAAATATCCCTTTATTACTCAATCTACAAGTTATATAATACACTTACTTTTTAAAGTGCTTTAACATTTGTTTCATATCTTTCATTTCCATGGCTGTAAGTGTGACTAGCCCCGCAGAACTGTTCTCCTCTGCAATGCTCTCGTACAGCTCTTTTCGCATAATTTGCACATTTTTCGGTGCTGCAAATCCAAGCTTCACATATTCTCCCTCTACACCGAGAACACGAACTTCAATTTCGTCGCCAATCATGACGGTTTCTCCGATTTTCCGTTTCAGAACGAGCATTTTATTCTCCCCTTCCCTGAATAAAGTGCCGAATAGGAAGGTTAGAGTCCGTGATAATGTATTGACAGCCCTTCTGTGTCTTAGGAGAAAACAGAACTGGAGCCCTTAAATTTACGCTTATGACATCGTCAATGATGTTCACGACAAGCATCGTTACCACATCTTCAGGCTGCCCTATCTCCAGCACTTCCACTGTGGCTTGGTCAATCGCAAAGCTGTAGTCTTGAACATTCTCCGCCGGTATTAATATGAAGCTTCGATCCTCATCTACTGCGTGTAAAATATAGAACACCGAATCTTCATAAGGCATGAGTGCATAAGCGACAATCGATTGAAAGCCGACCATTCCTTTGACGAACTCATAGATTTGATGTGGCTGAGGGTGAAGCTCCCCATAACTCGGGCTGTGAATGACTGTTGACGTTACATACTCACTCTTCGATTTCAATCTCGGACAACACCTTTCGTCTGCACTTGAATTTCAGGCGGAAATATCCGTACATCTATAGATACTCCTTGAGAAGGCAGTGCGTATATACGAACTTCCTTCTGTCCCTTCTGCATGTACCGTTCGAAGGCGAGCTGCCCGAATGTCGTCTTCTGCTTGGCAATGTTGCCTAGCCGATCCCCTTCTTGGGCATACTGCACTGTTGCCTGCAACGCCGCCTCTTGTGACACTTCCCGAACTTCACGAGCCACACCTAGCGGCTTTTTTAGGCCGAGTTCATCCCATACTTGCTCCCAGTTGGTATCCATCTCGGCGGAATGATTGCGAATGTGTAATTCCGCTGGTTCGTAGCGGAACGTATTCGATTGGATTTGTTTTACAACTTCAGATATACGCACAATCATCAGGCCCTTCCCGGATTAACGGATAAAGTCAATGAGCGAGGTCTGCATAATTCGTGCACCTGTCGCCAATGCAGCTTGCAATATATTTTCCTGCGTCTTCAGTTCAATAATTCCGCCTGGCATATCCGTGTCCGCCACGCCCTTACGCTGTTCTTTCAAACTCACCTTGTCATCTGCCAATCGGTTCTCCATCAATTCAAACCGGTTCATGCGCGCACCAACTTCTGACCACTGCGTATTCATCCTATCAGATGAAGCATCAATTCGTCCTAAACCTGATAACATCCCTTGAACATCGTTATTTTCCAGAGATTTGATCATATCGTCCATAGTCTGAAAAATGTTATCGTTATTCTTGTCTATCGGTTTTGCCGTATCAACCGCACTTCCGAATATCAACTCCCCGGTAATACTTACCGGAACAGTAACCGCAGGGCTCACGTTCAGTTTATATATGCCTTGATCCGTTTGCTGAGTTGCTGCTCCATCGCTGGTATATGGCGGCTGGTCTGTCTTCTGGCCGTTAAACAAGTATCGTCCATTGTACGAGCTGTTCCCGATCATGACCAACTGCTCTTTCAGTTGCTTCATCTCCGCCAAAACTGCTTGTCGTGCATCATCAGGAGTCGCTCCGTTCGAAGCCTGCTGCACAAGCGTACGCGCCCTCTTCAAGACATCACTCGCTTGCTGCATGAGTGAATCCATCGTTTTTAGCATTCCCGTCCCCATCTGGGCATTCGTCGTGAATTCATCGTTTCGATTCAACTCGCTGTCATAGCGCATCTGGTAACCGATACCGACAGGATCATCACCAGGTCTATGAATTTTCTGTCCTGTAGAAAGCTTGTTGTTCAAATCGGTCATGTTGCTGTTCATATACCGCAAATTGTGCAGCAACTGTGTATTTTGCATGGAACTCGTAACGCGCATTTCAAGTCCTCCTTGCTATTCATGGTAATAAATATTGTGTATTTTTAACGGCCAACTACGCCCATTTGATTAATTACTTTGTCCAGCATTTCGTCGACGGTCGTCATGTTGCGGGCTGCCGCATTGTAAGCGTGTTGGAATCGAATCATGTCCGCCATTTCTTCGTCCAAGGATACGCCGCTTACCGATTGACGGCGGAACGTGACTGAATCCACCATATCGTTTTGAACTTTCACATTACGCTCTGCATTAGCCGCTCGTGTCCCCATGTCGCCCATCATAGCGCGATAGTAGTCATCAATCGAGCCAGTGGACAATGAAGTCATGTCGCTCGGGTAATTGAATGTTTTGTCACGCAAGGAAGCCAGGGCATGGGCAATCACGCTGTTCCCTTTGACCGTTATGTTTTGTCCGTTTGCCGTATCGTATCGGCCCGAAGCCGCTATTTTGCTTACATCATTCGTAATTTCCGGATTCACTTGAATATTGGAGATGGAGAAGTTGCCACCATCAGTGGAAGTAAAGAACGGAATTCCCGATTTTGCCGGATCTGATAGCGAATATCCCAAGGAATGCAGGCCATTGAAGCCGCTCACTTCAACCTGTGCGGCACTCTTCAGACGCGCCCCTGCCGGAATAGTGCCTCCCGGTGGAATGGTCATGCCATTTTCTAGCTCGACAGAGCTCTTCGCAACCAAGTTGGATGAGGCAACATATCCCGCAGCCAATTCCACCTGCACGTTGCCTGTAACCATCGTCTGCACCATCGCATTCATCTGATCGCGAACTTTCCCTACTTCTCCCAACGATAGGGCATAACCTTGCAATTGACCGGCTGTGGCTGCAATATCGGCGGTAATCGGTGTCGCTTCTGCGTTCTCAACCACTGTGACGCCACCTGCCAAAATCGTCATGTCGCCATGCTCGCCTTCTGTCACTTGAACGTCAACTATCGTTGAAAGCTTATCAATGAGAAGATCGCGCTGATCCCGGAAGTCGTTGGCATTATCCCCTGTGCCTTCCACACGCTTGATCATGTCAGTCAGGTTGGCTATGTTGTTGATGATGTCATTCGCTTCATTGACCTTGATGTTAATACTGGAATTGATGTCATTCTCCAGCTTTGTCAACGATTCGTCGATATGCTTCATCATATTCGTCATGTTCGTGGCCGCGCCAACTACTTCTACACGCGCGCTGAGCAAGGAAGGGTCCCGGTTAAGAACTTCCCAGGAGTTCCAGAACTTATCCATGACGCCGCGCATTCCATTTTCGGTAGGTTCATTAAAAAAGCCTTCAATGGAGCGGATGGAGTTATCGACAATACTCCAGGCACCTAGCGTTTGGTTCTCTCTGCGGAATTGGACGTCGAGGAAGCTGTCTCTGATGCGGGTAATGCTGTCATACTGAACGCCGGTCCCGAGCTGTCCCGGCGCCACGCTATTGAACATGCCAGGCATCGATAACGGGCGGGTTGCGGTAGCGTTGACGCGCTGGCGCGTATATCCGTCCGTTGATGCGTTCGCAATATTGTGCCCCAATGTCTGCATCATCGTCGATTGAACAAACAAGGAGCGCTTACTCGTTTCTAGCCCGTGAAAGGTTGATCTCATATTCACTTCGTTCCTTTCTGTATCTATCTAAGCACGTGTATCCAACATGCCAGGTCTGCTGTAGCTCGAGGCTGGTTGTTCAGGACGATGATACAGCATGTCCTGTTCTGAATAATCTATAAAAAGATTCAATTGATACTCTACAAAATGCAATGATTGTTCAATTAACGTTTGGTTATGATCATTCACTTGCTTCAAACGCTGAAGTGTAGCGGCAATCCTCTCTTGCACCGCCATCATCTGAGTACGTTCTTGAGCATCAAATACGAGCTTCATAATCTCGGTCAAGGTGAGCTTCAATTTGGATTTAATTCCTTTACTTTGTAAAAAAGCGTATACAGCTTCTTCCCTTTCTTCTTCCAGAGCGGAAAGGCCTTTCAACCATTTTGACTCTTGATTCGACAGACGAACCAGCTCTTTAATATCATTTTGAATAATGACCTGCGTCTTCGCTTCTCCAATGCTTTCAAGCTGCTGATAGACCGTTTCCATTCGACTCAATACATCTATTAATGCTGATGCACTCACGTTTGGTCCTCCGCTCATTCGACGTCTTTTTTAAACAGGGGAAGTAGTTTTTCCGCAATCTTATCCGATTCTACATGGTACGTGCCAGTAGCTACTGCGTGCTTCAACTCCGCAAGTCGCTCGCTGCGCCCTGTATCCTGTACGCGATTTTGGGCATCCAGCATTTCCTTCGCTTCCGTGGAGATGATCAACTCATCCTTGCGGGAAGGCTTCTGCGAGGCACGGTTCATTGCCTGCTGCTTCTGATAAGTATGTATCGCTCCAAGACGCTGCGTCTCATTAATTTTCATCTCGATTCACCTCATTAAAAATCAAAAAGCCGATAACCATTACTAAGATTATCGGCTTATTGTCAAGATATATTAAGTATTATTTGAAAGAAGTTATACTATCTTTCCCGCTTCGTGTCAATGACTTTATAAGCCCGATTACTGGATGAAGGCTTCTCCACAGTTGCACTCGTCTCTTGTCGCGCTTCATTCATATCTCGGATTAACCTCGTTCTGCATACTTCGCACATGTGACCTTCCCGAATCGGGTTGCCGCATAATTCGCATTCATACGTCAAATTCGGTGCTTGATATACCGAGATGCGGCCTTCCTTAATGAACTGGGTAATCTGCCGCACGCTTACTTCCGTCTCTTCGCTCAGCTCCTGCATCGCGGCTTGACGCTTCTCACGCAAATAAGCAACGCAGCGTTCATATTCCTGTTCGATCTCCTTCAAGCAAGCCGGACAGAGGTCTCTGAACGCCTTCGCAAACAGTCTTCCGCAGCGCGGACAATTGCTCAATTCCATGTCTTTCGCCCCCTTCGATGCTTGCTGCATATGATCTCATCATATCCTATTCATCGACAGTTGACGAGCAGTTTTTTAGATACGTTCACGCTCGAGCCCAAGTATAGCTCGCGAGCGCAACGGGAATGCGAAATTTCTTGTTCCAGACGGCAATCTCCCGCGCGCATGCGCGAATCGTACTGCCTGTCGTATATACGTCGTCCACTAGCAACAAGCGCACCTCGTTAAGCTTCTTCCATCGTTCCACAGGAAGATCTCGCAGGGTGGCAATCAAGTCGTTCCGGGCCTGTTCCTTCATGACAAAAGCGTGCGCGATATTACTCGCCCTCCCGCCACGCGACTGCATGCTCTGCTTCTCGGATTCCTGTACCCGTGCAAGCAGTGGTAGGACCGGAATCTTCCAGGCTCGACCTAACTCTAGCGCCAACTGCTCCGCTTGATTGAACCCGCGTGCGCGCAGACGCGCCTCACTGGTGGGAACATAGGTGATGAGGTCCGGCAGTAGACTATCCCCAGCGTCCAAAAGCAGTCGTGGTCTCCGTACTCTCGAGCGCCTAGTCCACACCGATTCGAACAGCAGACTATACGACGATATCATCATATTCGCCATAACACGCTCATAACGGATGTCCCCTCTGAACTTGTATTCGGCGAGCCACTGCCTCATCTGCTCATCATATTGCACGACGCTGCGATTGGCGGATAACCCGTCCTTCGGAAGCGGATGCCGCATGCAGTCGGTGCAGCGAATGCTGCGTCCGCATGAAGGGCAGCCTAGAGCCTGAATCCACGGAATTGTCGCAATGCATTTTAAGCACAGCAATTGCATCAGCCTGCTCGCGCGCGGTTCCATTGTAGTCGTAGAGGACGACGGACCGCTTATTTTGTTGTTGCAGACGAAACAAGCGCTCACTCGCGGCTGCAGCAATCTCCCATAGGCCTTCTCCATCCACTCGCCCCATTGCGGCAAGCTAACCAACCTGCTTCCTCCTCTCCTCATCAGGCAGCAAGTAGCCATTTCGCCTTGCGATCCGGTTCATTTCACGAATCTGATACACGGCTTTCCGCTGCGCCTCATTCCATTGGGCCGAACCGAATACGACGCTGCCTGCGGGATCATCCTTCGATCGACCTGCCCTGCCTGCCATCTGAACAAGCGACGAGGCATCGAAGAGGCGGTCATGCGCATCCAAAATATAAACGTCGCTCTTCGGCACCGTCACTCCCCGCTCCAAAATGGTCGTCGTCACTAACACGCGAATGTTCCGTTCCCGAAATCGCATCACCTTATCACTTCTCAGTTCATCCACCGCAGAAGTGCCGCCTACAGGGATTCCAAGCAACTGGTTGCTCAATAATCGGACCATCGGTTCAACCTGACGAATCCGGGCGACGAAGATGAACACTTGGGCTCCCCGCTCGACTGAATGCATCAATCGCTTCATCAACGGAGCAGGCAGCGAACGGCGAGTGAGGCACTGTTCGACAGCAGGCATCGTAATGTGAGCTGGCACAGGCAGCGGATGACGGTGGAACCGGACCGGAACCTTGGCATGAGCCATTCTCCCGCGCCTTACGTCCCGCTGCATCGATTCCGGAGGCGTGGCAGACAAATAGACGAACACGCCTCCTGGACGGCATACCCGATTCGCAGCCCGATGGAGCATGGGATCGTTGTGATACGGAAACGCATCGAGTTCATCAATAATGACGAGCTCAAAAGCTTCTGCGAAGCGAAGCAGCTGATGCGTAGTCGCAAGTGTGAGCATGCCTTCGTTCCAACGCTCAGGACTGCCGCCATAAAGGGTGACCACCTTCTGAACGGGAAATGCTTTCTCAATGCGGGGCTTCAACTCCAACACCACATCACGCCGTGGCGTCGCTACAAGCACTCGTCCGCCGTGCAGCAGCGTATCCTCGATCAGTGGAAATATCATTTCTGTCTTCCCCGCCCCTGTCACCGCCCACAGCAAGAACGCTCCTTTCCCCTGTAGTAACTTGTCTCTCTGATTACGCCGCACCTTCTCCCGGAGTGTCTGAATGTACTTCAAGGCCTGTGTACTCGCCGCTTCTTGCGCCGGGGCCAAGCTCCACTTTTTCAGTCTCTCTTCGACAGGCGCTGCTTGCTGACGGCTGTCCGCTTCCTGCTGTAATACGCCTCTAATGAGCAGCGCGCAGGAGCGGCTGCGGCCGAGATTCAAGCATTGTGTGCACGTCAGGCAACGCTTGGAGCCGCACGATGCACAGGAAGAAGCATTCAATCCTTCCGTGCTCCCGCATCGACCGCAATAGGCTGCCGTGGATTTATCTTTGAATGGCCACAGTGATGATGTACCCAGCCACCATATCCCTTTCCTCCGCTTTCGATCATGAGCATCACTTTCCCGGCTCCATTGAATGCTGGAACGTAACTCCAACCATCCTTGCAGCCAACCAAATTGAATGAGCACATGTCTCATCGGAACGAGTCGCTCCCACCCTTTGTGACGAAGAAGCTGAACGATTTCCTCGTCCAACAGCAATCGCCCGCACATCACATCTGCAAATTGCCGCGCTTCCGCAAACAAAGAAAGAGGAGCGCGCTGCGCCCCTGTTCTTTCCTCTTGTTGCTGACTATGCACATCGGTGATGTTGCCTGTAGCACGCTCTTCTTCTCCCATATAGATGGCCGCACGTTCGGCAACCAAGTATCCTTGATCTCGATGCTCCTTAACGTACGTGTTCGAGGTAGGCTCGGAATGCGGCGGCTCGACAATTAGCACATCCAGATGTTCTTCCGCCAGCAGCAGCTGCGCACTTTCTTCCAACGTCTCGCGATGCGGTATAAGCAATTCGGCAAAATATTGAATCCATTTCCGCTTTCCCCATTCATCCATCTCTTTTACGAACAAGAACTGTTCGAGTACCGACAAACCAACCTGAATCGAGACAGCCTGCTGCAGTATTACAAGCTTCGTTCCATTCGCCTTGCGCCCATCCTCTGACAACCAATAGCTTGCATCCACGCGCCAATCCAGAGTCATACCTGTGTTCCACCCGCACTCCGTTCGCACGGCATAGATTCTTACCTGCATCCTCTTTCTCTCCTTCATTCGCACGGCGCTTTCCTGAAGCATACAGTGGTGATGTCGGCCTGTTCACGTTGTCTGGTCCACGAGATCAAAAAAAGCACACCCCATCCGTTAATCGGAATGGCATGTGCTTCATGCTCAGCGCCTATCGTATTTGTATAAAATTGTATACGATTCCGCCCTTTCTGGCAACCCATTATTACAAAAATCTGCAAAAAGATGTCCTCGATGTATCCGTTCACAAGAATCGTGACTCATAGATACCCTTTGAAAACTAGACAGATGATGTGCAGGTGCGAACAGGACTAGCGATGTCTAAGGCATGCGCAGCATCGCCGAATCCATCGGCGCCACCACCGTCTACATCGCATTGCCAGTCACAAAGGGAACCTTCATCCAATCTTCTTTTCGACGCGGTTGAACGACAATCAACGTTTCCTCTGCTGCTTGCCGCTGCTGTAAATCCATAAGAACCGTTTCCAGCTCATCCTGACGAATGTACAGCCCTTGCCAGCTGACGCCGTGTCCTTGTGCCGCAAGCGCAGCAATATGGATTGTTGCATCCGTGGAACCACAATCGACAACGGTAAAGTGCAAACGACGCCCTTTCAGCCATGCATACCAACTATACGCCCGCATCAACCATTCCATATGGCGTTCATCATTTTCAGTCACGATAACGACATGCATCCATGGAGCCGGTGCGGCACCACGCAGCAGCTTCTGCCATTTATGCGCCAGATGAACGGCCGCTACCGCCAACCCGTAGCACCCAACAATCCATAATAGCATTGCGATCATGCGGCCACCTCCTTACTACCAAGTGTATGCCGCAAGGGGTGTCAGGGTGACGGACATGCGTCGCCTTTTATAGAGGTCGTTCAAAAAGTCCCCTTTTGATCACGAAGTGCATCAGGACGCAGATTCGACATCGAATCTTGCACTCACCCTCGAAATCCGGTGCTTATGTAGATTTGTCTACATTCCGCTCCTCCTTCTTCGGGTTTATGCAACCTTCTCGGTGCTGAAAAGTTAACTTTTTGAACATGCATTTTAATTTAGAATATGTTACAGCGTAACCCAACCATTCTTAATAGAGTTAATAACCGCCTGCGTCCGGTCATCAACCTCCATTTTCTGCAAGATGCTGCTGACGTGGTTTTTCACCGTTTTCTCACTGATGAACAAATATTCGCCAATCATCTTATTGCTCTTGCCCTCCGCCATTAAACGGAGCACCTCGGCCTCCCGTCTCGTCAACGGGTTATCTTCCGCGGCAATAAATTTCACGCCCGAATCCCGGCCGGATTGGTTATTTACGATTCCACTGCCATCCAGCAACGTCATGCGTCGCAGCTGTTGAATCAGCTTGCCCGTAACCTTAGGATGTATGTAAGCATACCCGCCAACGACTGATCGTATCGCATTAATGAGCGATTCCGCCTCCATATCCTTCAGCAGGTAACCTGAAGCCCCTTTGCGCAGCGTCTCGAATACATAGCTCTCATCATCATGTATGGATAGGATGATTACCTTCACGTCAGGGAAAATATCACGAAGTCGCTCGGTAGTCACCACCCCGTTCTCCACCGGCATGTTAATATCCATTAACACGACATCCGGTATCTCCTGATTGCAAAATTCGACGACTTGAATGCCGTCACCGCATTCCCCGATAACTTCCAAATCCTCTTCCATATTTAAAATTCGTTTCAGTCCTTCACGAAAAAGCTGGTGATCGTCAGCAAGGAGTACTTTAATCTGTGATCTTCCCATATTACGATTCTCCATAGGTTTACTCCTCTCTCTTCTCCACATTCGTCGGAATTTGAATCACGATTCGAGTCCCGCGGTTCTCAGCTGAATGAATGTCCATATGACCTTCGAGCAATTCCACGCGTTCTTTCATGCCTAGCACTCCGAAGTGCATATGCTCTTTTGATTTCGTCTCCAGGGCTTCCACCTTGAATCCAAATCCATTATCTCGAATGACAAGTCGAACCTCGTTCTCGTCATAGGTCAATTCGCACGTCACATGAGATGGATGCCCATGCTTCGCTGCATTCGTGAACGCCTCCTGCACTAGTCGGTAAATGGCAGCTTCCATTTCCGATTTCAGACGCCGTTCCAGTCCTCTAATTTCGAAAGACGTCTTAATTCTGTGCTTCTCTTCGTAATCATGAATGAATTTGCGCAGTGTCGGCACGAGCCCCAAATCATCCAAAGCCATCGGACGCAAGTTGAAAATAACTTTGCGTATTTCCTCCAGACCGAAACGAACCTGAGATTTCAAATCTACTATTTCGTTCTTCACCAGTTCAAAATCCTGCTTCAACAGCATTCTTTCTACAATTTCCGTCCTAAGCACTAGATGGGCCAGAGACTGGGCTGGTCCGTCGTGAATTTCTCTCGCGATGCGCTTCCGCTCTTCTTCTTGGGCCAAAATGATCTTCAAACCGAGCAGCTGCCGATTCTTGGCCGATTCTAAAATACGAGTGACCTGACTCAAATCTCCCGACAAGTATTCGAGGGCGACACTCATCTGAGATCCGATCGTTTCCGCCCGTTCAATTGAACCTTCAACGGATCGCATACGCTTTTGCAGATCATCTCTCCGTGTTTTGAGATAGCCCTCTTTCTCCCGATAAATCATAAGTTCTAACTGCAGCTGGGTCGCCTTCTCATAAGCCTGCTTAATATCGTCTTCCGTATAGCGTACGAAGTCACGGCTGACATCAGTCAAACGCAAACGAGCCAGACGATAGTTTCGTTCCAGCTCGTCCACTTTATCACATATTTCCGCCGTCTGGTCCATCACCTCTTGAAGCTCATTACACATGTTAATGGCTTCATGGCGTGACGAGTCCAAAATCTCATATATTTGATACTTGCTATCTTCCATTACTTTCACTGCATTTTTAATTACGCGGTCAATCACATCGACTTGATTCTCCACTTACATTCCGTCTCCTTGTCGTAAAGGATGAAAGGATATTCACCCTTTATCATAACACATCAACGTATGGTAATGGACTTCGTTTTTTGTTCCCATTTTACAGTTAGGCCTAATTGTTCCGATACGAGCCGCAGCGGGACTAAAGTTCGATTATTGCGGACAACAGGTGCGACATCTGACGTAAGTCGTTTGCCATTCTGATTAAAAGTTTTCTGATTGACATTCATTTCTAGAAAGCGGTCCCCGCGCAGGATGGTGACCCTTTGGGAGGCTCCGTCCCATTTCGTTTCTCCACCGAACGCATCCAGGATGACGCGGACCGGCACGTATGTCGAGCTATTTAGGACCATAGGAGCAACGTCAAGACTCTTCGTCTCGCCGTTAATCTTCGCCGACTTGCTGTTCACCGTCAGATCCATCGCTGCATTGCTTAGTATCGAAGACGACCCAGCCGGCAGCTGCGCTCTCAAGTTGTCAATCGCGATCATCCCTTGCGGAGCGCGCTCATCCTGCCCATCGGCGAAATTCACGAGATAGAGACGCTTCAGCTTCGCCGGGTAAGCAATGTTCTCGGAAGAAAGGTTGACCTCTAGCGTCTTCCAGCCTTCCCAGTTGATTGATTCCTGCACATTGACATAATGAATTTTCTTGTTCGCATCATGGATTTCCATCCGCAGATTGTTAAAGCTCTTATCGCCGTACACGTCGAGCTTCATGCCGCTCGTACCGCTCGGCAGTTCGATTCCTGTAGAGCCGTTCAATTCCGCATAGGCAAACTTGTTGCCCGTGCCTGACGTCATGTCATACGTGAGCTTTAACGCTTTGTCATTCGCTGAGCGATCGCCGATGCTTCCTTCAACAGCAACCTTTCCAGTCGTCGTCCCACTCGGCAATCCAGAGAAAGAGACTGGATAGTTAACGGCATTAAAGTCTTCAAACAGCTTCTCTGCCCCAACCGTCAGCGGAATCATCGTGCGCAACCCATCATAGCTTGCTATGGCATACCCAATCTTCGTGCCTTCCGGCACTGAATCGACGTGAAGGCTGCCCTCTTGCACCGTACCTTTGAAGCCGCTCATTTCCCATTTCACGGACGAGGCTGGCAACGTGTAATTCCGGCCGTCCTGCAGCGTGATCTTCACAGGAAGCTTAATATTGGAGCCTTCGCTCAATGGAGCAGAAGACGTTGCGATGCGCATTTCAGCGATTTGATCGGCGCCGATTATCTCGACTTCCTCGGTCGCTTTCGCTCCGCCGGATGCTGCCACGACTTGTGTTTTTCCCGATTTATTGGCTACGAACGCATCTCCGTCCCACTTCAGCTTATTATCAGACGCGCTCCACTTGATATCCACGCCAGTAAAATCAACTACCGGGTTGTAGTATTCATCGTAGCCCTTCATGCTGAACGTAGCACGTTGCCCGATAAACAACGTTTTCTCTCCGCGCAGCGTCATGCCCTTCACTTGACCTTTAGGGGCCGTCGTATAGACGCCCAGGCCGTTCACGACGGAGCGGATGTTGTTGCCGCCTTCCTTCGTTTCGTGCGTAAGCTTCGTTTCAGTCTCTCCGAGCGGTCGGTCGGCCATCGTCGTGGAGCCGCCGCCATCCAGATTCACCGCTTTCCATGCGCCCGCTTGCATGAGTGCCTGCTGGAACTCCTTCAGTGTGAGCCCTGAGCTGACGCTGTTGGATTCCGCAGTAACAATATAGGCGTAGCGCCCGTCTTTCGAATAGCCTACCGCCGTTCTCGCCGTCACCGAACTGCCGCTAATCCCGCTCGTATCCCGAGTAAAGGCCGATGCCTTCCCATTCTCCACAAGCAGCGTATGACCGCTTATCATCATCTGGAAGGATGACGGATCGACAGCCTGTCCCGAAGACTGGGAAACAAGACGATAGTTGGACTGAACAGGTGCTCCTACCTGCATATGTTGCCGGATGAACTCCGCTGCCTTTCCATGAGCGCGTAAAATGTACCCATCCTCCGGCACGTCTATCGGAAGCGGCGCCATCTCGGATATTTGCTCTATGACTCCATCGCGGACCAATACCTCCGTAGGTGTCGATGTGGTGTCATTCGGCCGCTTTGTCCCTTTCCAAGCGCTTGTATAAATATACATCGCATTCGTATGGCTATGGACTTTGCCAGGCTCTTTGTCATACTTCATCTTGTTGATGCCAGAGAGTGGAAAGGTCTCGCCGTCGGAAGCAGTGATATTCCCCTCGAAGCGATATTGCCCGATGCTAGGCTTGCCATCCTTCGATACAGCAAACGCGTACATTCCTTGCAGCTCCGCCGGGCTTGTAATAAGGACCCCATTGGAAATGGAGCCTCCCATCGGAACGCGGTCCGAGCCCATCATCCAATAGTCCCCGTTCACCCCTGCGACAGCTCCGGTATCTTTCGTCATTTTCGTCACGGGCTGGCTTGTCGCCGTTTTCCCATTCTGGCCCGTCATAACATCCAGCTTCAAATATTGATTTTTCAAATCCGCTTCAATGACATTGATCAACGTTTTGTATGTCTTGCTGCCGCGCTTGGTCGCATATTGATATTTTACGAGTCTCGCGCCTGAAGTAATAATTTCTTCGCTCAGCTTCTGCAATTGATTGATAGATGCGTTGCTTACTGTCCCACTTGATGCATCTGCATAAACATAAGTTCCCCAACCCGCAATCGGTTGAATCAGCAGCGCTCCCGACAGCACTACGACTGCCGCTTTCGTTCCCCAACGACCCTTAGGCATCCGTATGGCGGATGCAGGTGACTTCATCATATCCAACTCTCCCATTTCCCAGCTAATAGATGATGACTGATATGTATCGATTCCCCATTTATTCAACTCTTCTAATATATAGACTATTAAAATCGACAAAAAGTTGCGGTTTTGTTACCAATTCGTATATTTCCCGGGTCATAGAATGACAAAAAGCCCCATCCTTGTGTCAGATAGACAACGGATAGGGCTGAAATTAATAGTAAGAGAAATCTACTATATTGCTAAAAAATATTAGAACTCTAAAGTTATATAGTCAATTGTGCTTAAAAGACGTCTCAGCAGAACAGCCGCTTGCGCTCTCGTTGCCGATCCTTTGGGTTGGAACTTATCTTTCGATACACCTTGGATAAGACCAGCCTGTACGGCTTGAGCTACAGTCGGGGCGCCTAGGCTCGTAATTTGCTTGCTATCCTTGAACATGCTCAGCACGGTTGTCGAGGAGTTCGGCAGACGGTGACCGGCAGCTTGGGCAGCGCGCACCATCATGAGCGTAATCTGTTCGCGAGTGATGCTATCGTCCGGCTTGAAGGTGCCATCTGGGAATCCGGTTATAATTCCGGCCTTCACAGCCGCTCCAACGTATGTTCCATCCAATGTCGAGCTGTTGATGTCCCGGAATCTCTTTGCCGACTCTTCACTCGGCTCCAATCCAAGTGCTCTTGAAATGGATACTGCAAATTCTTGACGTGTAATCGGCTTGTTTGGCTCGAACTTGGTGCTTCCTCGGCCATCCATAATCATTTTGGCGGTGAGCGCCGTCATATCGGCTTGTGCCCAATGCCCCGGAATATCAATATACACCTTGTTCCCAATCGCAAACACAGCCAGCATGCTCTGCTTCGCACGCACCTCAGCGACAGTGACTACACCGGAACGGGTTAGCTTCGTGGGTACATAGGACAATTGATTATCCTTTGCCTGATATTCCACAATGGCTGTTCTTCCCGCCGTCACAGAATCCGACGTTCTCATTTTAATAACTGCATCCATCTTCACTTCGGTCATACCGTTTAACTGGTTGCCGCCAGTATAACCGAATATCGTAAAGCGATGTCCTTGCACAAGGGCTGTCGATTGGGTACGGCCCAACGTATTTTGAATATTGGTCCCCTGCGACTGGGCAGGCTCTATTTCAATTAATAGCGATGAATTAGCAAGAGAGCCTTTAATGTTCTGCACCACTTGAATGATGCTGTCCCTGCTAATATTGATGCCGTACAAGGTATTCCCGTACTTGATTGCGAACATCACCGGATCTTTACTAATATAAGCCGAGTCGAACGCGCTCAACGGAACCGCCACGCGAGCTGCAGACTCGCTTGAAGGCACTTCGTACATCAACTGCTTATCGGTACCAGATGAGCTCGACAGGAACTGAAACGCCGTCTTCAGCTTGTTCTGGTCCAGTGTGTAGCGATTGACCACTTGACCGCTGCTCGTTCTATCCGAAGACTTCTGCGCCACGTCGTCTAATAACACGATCATGGAATCGATAAATGAAGTGTCCGTTGCCACTTTGACGAAGTTGGCGCCTGCCAACTCTTCCAGGCCGACTGAGACATTCATATTGCTGAACGTTTTAATTTCAACGCCCGATGTCGATTTTATCGGCTTAGAACTCGTATTGTAGGACACAGTCAGCGCGTCTGTCTGCGCTGGTGGATTCAAGAGCTCAATCGTAACCTTAGTGTCTTTTACCGTCACCTGTTTGACGGACAGCAGTTGATTCCCTGCTCGGATATAGAACTGATTGTAAGAGGACGCCTGCATGCTCTCCAGCTTCTTATTAAACGTTAGCACGACAGAAGGTGAGCTCCATGTTGCCGACTGCACCACAGGCGTTTCACTGTCGGTGACGTTGCCAGCCTCAGCAAGGTTCACATTGGACGCCAAGTTGCCGTTCAAGTCGCGCAGCGCTGGGTATCCTCTTACATAGGACACGGTAACCGTATCACTCGTAGCCACGGCAGATTGCAATGTCAACTCTACCCGGTTAGCTTTAATTTCCACCTTTGTTACATATCTAGGCTTATCGTTAACGAGAACTGAAAAATGGTTGTTCAGCGGAACGCTGTTCTTATCCAACGCTTTATTGTATATCAAGGTTAGCTTGTTGCTGATGACATTCGTTTCCGTCAACTCCGGCGGCTTCGTATCGTACGAGTTGCGTACGAATTCGCCTTCAAACGCTCCGATCTTGCTTCCGTTTCTATCCTCTAGCGGGTAGCTGCCCGGAGTGTAGCTTATTTTGACCACTTCACCATTTGATACCGTTCGGTTCATGGTCAGGTACAACACGTTTCCGCTGTTTGATATTTTATCGATACCGACCGAAGAGCCATCATACGTAACGGTAAATTGGCTGCCTGCATAAGAAGATACGTCTTTCAAATTATCAGTGAAGTAAATATACATTTTATCGCTATAGATCGATGCTTCACGGATTTTGGACAGGGACGAATCCACTTTATTTTCCACTACACGACTGCCGAACGAAGGCGCCGCATTGCCATACGTGTCGCGTACCATACGGAATCGTGCGGCATAACTGATTTTGACGTCCTGACCGACAGCGACCCCGCTTACGAGCGAAACGTATACGCTATTGCCCGATACTGAGGCGCTATTCACTTTCCGCTCCCCGTTGTTAACCGTAACCGTAAATTCACTAGACGATGGATTAACACTCGAATCCAGCGACTTGTTATAACGAATCTCAATCAGCGTGTTGCTATACATCTTGACACTTTCAACCGCCGGTGCAGTGCGGTCGGTGGCCGATGTTGAGAACGTCCAGTTAGACGCGCCTGCAAACTCATTGCCGGATGAATCTTTAACGGCCCCTCTGGCAATGTTGACCGTATAAACCATATTGTCCTGCAGTCTGGAAGCCGGTGTAATTCTCAGCTCACTACCGGAAGTAGAAACATTGATTTTTTCACTCGTCGTTTGATTTTGACGGCGAAGCTCCACACCCGTACCTGAATAGGCAATCGGTTTGTTGAACGTGGCAGTCAGTGTCTTCGACGTAGATACCCCAGTACTGCCTGTGTACGGATCGTAATATGAGATCGTCGGTGCTGATGTGTCTATGGTTTGAGCGCGGAATGTCCACGTATCTTCCTTCATCAAGTTGCCGGCTTGATCGCGGAATGCTCCCTCCGGCACGATAACGGTATACGTTCGATTCTGTTCAAAGGTGAGCGTACTAACAGACTTGATTACTGCCGTGCCCCCACCTACAATGGCTGAGGTTACCGGAATACGCACATCCGGTTTGCCGTCTGACTTAACAAGAATGTCCCCTTTCCCTTGAAAGACAGGCTTATTAAATGTCATTTCTATCTTAGATTGCAACGGCGATACTGCATTTCGCTCAGGCACCCGGCTCTGAATAACAGGTGGTGTCGTATCCGCTCCGCGCTCCGTTTCGAAGTACCAACGGTCTGCCGACGTGAATCCTTCTACCGGAGTTCCTTCGGCATCTTTAAAAGATTCCGGATCAACCGTCACATAATAAGCAGTACCGGCTTCAAGAGACTCGTTCAACTGATAGCTGGCAACTAGACCTGTTGAATCAAGCGTAAAATTCTTTGCCGGAATTGGGGTTAACGCACTGTTATTACTATAACGAATAATACGAATGCTCCCCGTCCCAGCTTGTACCGGTTGCTTAAATGATATTTCCAGCTTTGGATTAACCGAAGCAACTCCCTGTTGGGGTAATACCCGTTCAATGCCAGGTTGCGGCTTTACGGTAAATGACCACTTCATGCCATTATAAAATTCGTTCGTGCCCTCACTGATGAAAAGCAGAGGATCTACCGATACTTCATAAGTGGCGCCTAGCTGCAAGGGCTGTAAGCCCTCTAATTGGTAGGTCTGCAAGTCGGTGGACACCACCTTGCCAATGCCGTTTCCTCCATCTTTATTGAATATTTGCTTGTTGCCCGTTCCTTGCTGCGTTACAGTCACATTTCCATTTACTATCTTTACATTTTGGTTAAATGTAAAACTGACAGCAGGGTTTGCCGAAACACCAGACTGTCCATTTGTCGGTGTCGTCGCGATAATTGCTAGTGCTGTATCATTTGCAGAAGTACTTGCTTCCGCAATGACTGGCCCCCATCCGAACGCTCCCAGGGTGAGAACGATTGCGAGCAGGGCGGAAAGCCATTTTTTCATGAAGAATGCTCCTTTCCTTCCGATAAGACAATTCTACTCTATTTGTCGGCAAGAAGGGGCCGTTTTTTTAGAAGAGATAGTTTAATCGGATAAAAACAAAATAGACCTTTCCTCGCATACTACGAGAAAAGGTCCATCATTACGCTTTATTTTACTCCAGCTTGCTCACGCAGCGAATCTGCTTTATCCGTACGTTCCCAAGGCAAATCGAGATCGTTGCGGCCGAAATGTCCGTATGCTGCCGTCTGCTTGTATATCGGACGACGCAGGTCGAGCATTTTAATGATTCCTGTTGGACGCAGGTCGAAGTTATTTTGAATGAGTTCCACTAATTTGTCTTGGTCTACCTTCCCTGTACCATACGTATCTACGCTGATGGATACCGGGTTTGCTACGCCTATAGCATAGGCCAATTGAATTTCGCATTTGTCGGCCAAGCCGGCAGCTACGATATTCTTCGCCACATAACGCGCTGCATAAGCTGCAGAACGGTCTACCTTCGTCGGATCCTTACCGGAGAATGCGCCGCCGCCATGACGTGCATAACCGCCATAGGTATCTACGATGATTTTACGGCCTGTCAGACCGGCATCGCCTTGCGGTCCGCCGATAACGAAGCGTCCTGTCGGGTTGATGAAATACTTCGTTTTGTCATCCAACCATTCGCTTGGAACGACCGGAGCAATGACATGCTCTCTAATATCTTGTTGAATCTGTTCAAGCAAAGTATCTTCGGCATGTTGAGTAGATACTACAATTGTATCGACACGAACCGGTTTACCATCCATATATTCGATCGTCACTTGCGTTTTACCATCCGGACGGAGATAAGGCAATGTGCCGTCTTTACGCATTTCCGACAAGCGACGTGCAATACGATGAGACAGAGCAATCGGAAGCGGCATCAGTTCAGGTGTTTCATTTGTCGCAAAGCCGAACATTAAACCTTGGTCACCCGCACCAATGTTTTCTGTCTCTTGCTTCATATCTTCTGTGCGCGTTTCAATGGCTGCGTTAACCCCTTGCGCAATATCAGGAGACTGTTCGTTAAGCGAGGTCAACACCGCACAGGTGTTATAGTCAAATCCATACTTCGCGCGCGTATACCCAATATCTTTAATGGTATTGCGAACGATAGACGGAATATCAACATAATCCGCTTTCGTGCTAATTTCTCCGATAACCAGAACCAAGCCTGTAGCTACGGATACTTCACACGCGACCCGAGCATACGGGTCATTGGCCAAAAAGGCGTCCAACACCGCGTCCGAAATTTGGTCGCATATTTTATCCGGGTGTCCTTCTGTAACGGACTCGGATGTGAACAAGTGGCGTCCTTTCAATGACATAGGACTCGACCTCCTAACCTTTAATATGGCTCTCCCGCGAGCAGCCTAAACAAAAAAGTAACCTTTTCCATCATGGAAAAGGTTGTATACCAGCCTTCGAAAAATCATATTACTGTATTTGTCCGGTCCTGTCAATGAATGAAATGAAAGTTGGACTTCCTATTTTTTCTGTAAAGCCTGCATAACCAAGCGTTTCGTAATTTCACCGCCAACGGAACCGGCATCACGTGACGTCAGATGCCCCCAATCATCATTGTTGGTCGTCTGTTGCACTGGTATACTACCCAACTCCCCCGCGAATTCGGTATTCATGCCGATGTGCACACCATGCTGAGCGACCGGCAAGCCTAACTCGGCCGCAATTTCATATTTAAGACGGTATAAGGCATCTTTGCTCGCTGGAACTAACGTTTTTTTACTCACGATAAAGCTCCTCCTTCAGGTTTGCATTCTTTAGGTATAGTGTGCCGCCGTCAGCCGGAACGACCCGAAGGAAATGTTGTGCCCCTTGCCAAAAACCCCCTCGCAGTGAGGGGGTTCGCGAAAGCCGCCAGACAGTTAGTCTGCAGTACGGGCGTTTCTGATGTTATAGGCGCTGCCGTAGCTGGCAATCTTAACTTTCTCGCCTTTGAAAGAATCGTAGATGGAGACTTGATAACCCCCATTTTGGATTCGTTCAAAGAGCGCATCGGAGAAGCTTGTCGTATAGCTCAAGTTTTTCCCGACTTTCAATCCGCCATCTTTATCAATTTCTAACTCTCTTTCGAATCTGCGGTTGCTTGCATCCGTAATTTCCAGCACGACTTTATGTTCATATTCGCCCATATCATACTGCATATCCTTTTTCAACTCATAGTTGAAGTCAATTTTCAGGGCAGAATTGTTGATCGTTGCATAGAAATCGTTAATCGTTAACGAATACGGGAAGAAGTCCAAATTATCGAAGTACCGTTTGAGCGATAGTTGACCGATTTCCAAGTTCATCGCTACCGCGTTAACGTAACCGTCCGACTCTTCCTTTGGTGCCGTCAGCTTGTTCTCTTTAATGCCTTCACCTAATACGAGCTGCATATCTTTCGTATTGACAGAGCTTGGCAACTTAGCCCATGCTGTCACAACGTTCTTGCCTTCTGGACTGGTCGGCCGGTCGATCTGCGCGATAGTGGCTTTATAATAGCGCCCGTCGGATGTTCGATAGTAACCGACCATTTGTGACAACGTCGCTTGCATCCCTTCTCGACTATTCATCTCAAGATCCGTATAAACAATTTGTTCGGAATTCCCAGCATATACCTTCGACTTTCGAGCCATAATCTCTGCCTTACGGCCTTCCGTTTCAAGATTGAAATAAGAACCATATTCGATTACTGGAACATCTGGCAAACTTCCGATGTTCGTGAATTGAATAAGTTGCGCGCTGTCGGATTCCCCAATTTTCTCAAGCAGAGCAATTTGAATTTGCGTGAAATCCAGGTTCGAAGGAAGCTTCGTAACAACGTACACATTTACATGTTCTTTTGGACCGATGATAAGCGCACCATTGGAAGTCACGACTTGCGTTTTACCACCAGATTCTGCAGCATCAATTTTAAATACACCTTCAAGTGCAGGCAACTGGATTGATTTCGACTCTTTATTTCTAATTGTCATTTTGGCCGAAACGATATTTCCATCTGTCCAAGGCAAACGTTGGAGCGAATCAATCGTAATCCCTAAGTTTCCTTTGCTATGTTGAACGTTATACTCGCTGCCTGTTTTATTTTGCATGGACTGCAGAACAGGAACATTGTAAATACCTTCCGGATATTTAAAAGCATTTGGAACTGTATCTTTCGCGTCTTTTTCTCTCGTATCCCCAGGCCGATTCATATGCAATTTTAATTGATCCGTACCGATATCTGTGGAGATTGATGCATTCAACGTAATTGGCCGTTTCTCCATCGGCTTCAACGTCAAGCTTTCTAACGATTTTGTTGGAATCGGAGTTGAAAAGCCTTTCGGGCCATGGAGCTCAAATTCATATTTTGGCACGGTTACTGGTTTGTTGGATAAGTTCTCGAACATAAATGTCAATGTAATGTCGTTCTGGAAATAGCTTTGGTTTACCCAACCCGTCGTTATTTTCGTGCTCACTTTTGCATCATTCATCGTAATGACTTTGTCTTTGTTAGCAGGTACACCTGAGTTTCCGTCACTCGCTTTCGGAAGCGCAAATGTGCCCACCGCCAAATTCACTTTTCCTGTTTCATTCTCTTTCGCCGGAGCTTGTTCCTGAAGCACTTGAAGTTCAAGCTTGTCAACATTTACACTTTTCGGAATGGTCGTCATAAAGTTCAATGTTTTCTTCTCTCCAGGTTGAAGCTTATAGTCTTTGCTGCTTCCATCTGGAACTAAAATATAGCTGCTGCCGTTAGTCGTCTTCACCGCATATTTGTAAGCAGGGTTCTCCAGCATTTTAACACCGGCATTCAGGACATTGACAGCTACGTTAACATAGTGATATTCATCAGAAGGAAAAACATTAACCCGATCAACGCTAGTCTTAATCGGAACATCATTCATCCGTACCGTGCGAGTTCCTCCAGAAACGGTTGAAGTTGTTATACCGGTTGGAATTTGGAACGATCCTATACGATTTTCAAAATTAGATTGGCTAAAATCCCATTTAATGATGTCATAATTCAAATCGTGAACCGTTAAATGTTTAGCCACTTTTGCATAGTATGTAACACTTAGCTGTGATTGAGCCGGAATGACCTTCTTATCTTTGTCGGCATCTGTCAAATTGCTGGAGTAAACAGTGCCGCTCTTCGTGCGTACCTTTGTCCAATAATCAATAAGGGGAATACTCCGAGCTTCATTGTTCGTGTACGTCAACGTATAAGACAAGATATTGCTTTCATCCTGTCGATACATGTTGACATCGGTTAATTTTACGGAACTTTTGCCCGTAAGTTTGATTGAACTCAACTTGTCCAAAGTTTTCACGACTGGTGTCTTCGTTGTTGTCTTCGTTTGAGTCTGCTTGTCGGAGGCCTTTGGAGCTGCCTGAACTTCTGGAGCTACGACTGTGAATGTGCCTAAGGCTAAAGACAGCGAAAGTACGGCCGCTATCGTTTTTTTCTTATTCAATCTGCTTCCTCCTATATCGAAAGTTTCTTCTATGTATTATAACGCTAGGGGGAAGCCGAAAGTTTCGCTTTTCGCGCGATTTGCTGGGTTACATTGTTGTAAGCTTTGTATAAAAAAAGAAAGCCCCGAAGGGCTTTCTTTAAGATATTACTTCTTCTCAGTGAATTGAGCTGTTGTAGTGAAACCTTTCATTGCCACTTGAGGAGCACTTGTAGGGACATTAGCGTCAACAATGTATTTATTTACATTGTTATCTTCGTCTCTCATCTTAACATTGACAAAGTCGTCCTTAGTCAGGCTAATAAGTTTACCAGGCTCATTCTTCATAGTGAATTCAATCACCAAGAGTTTGCTGTCTGAGTTAGAAACACTCACTTTAGTTACTCTGTCAACAGCTTTTAGTCCTTCATTAACTTCTACAGTGAAGATGCCTTCAGCAGGCTTATCAACTTTAACATCTCCAGTCACGCGAATGGTTGCTTGATAAGTTGCAGTAGTTGCTGTAGGAGTAACAGACAGTGAACTCAAAACTGCTTCTGGTCTTACATTGTTAAGATCAGTAAGAGGTGTTTCTCCTGCTTGAACACGAACATTCAGAATGTCAGCAGTAGTTACGCTATCTCTAACCCATAATTTTCCGCCAGAAAGGCTAGTAGGTAACGTTTGATCTCCGTTGAATTTCAGAGTAAGAACTGTACCATCATTGCTTTGTTCATGCTCTGAAGGTGTATAGGAAGAACCAAGTGCTGTAACATAGAAATCATCTACATTTACATAGTTGAGTTTTCCAGCAAATTCAACCTTAATTTCATTACGAGAAACTACTTTTGCGTTCTTTACGGAGATGCTATTTGCAAATTCTTTGTTCAACTTACCGCTATATGTCAACGTATACGAATCACCATTTTTAATGTAATCGCCGTTGGCATTTTTCACTTGGCTTACGGACAAAGCAAAGTCTTTCGTCGTATCCGCAATTTCTGCTGCAGTAAGAAGTTTGTCAGCCTTAGAAGTGATGCGAACTGTGTCGCCACTTACCATATTGATTTCATGATCAGTGATGGATTTGTTGTTGAAGAGATATTTCTCTTTAACCAACACGCTTCCGTCGCCATCAGTTCTCATGTTGTCCTTGAATTGAACGTAAAGGTTTTGTTCGCCGTTACCTTGAGTGAACCAAGAACGAACGATTCCCGTTTTAGAAGTTTGCTTAGCTGTAAATGTTTGCGACCATGGTGCAATTGTGTTTTGCAATGCAGCCGTATCACGAACGCCAACTACTTCCAAGATGTAGTCTGTTTGGTTGGACAATTTACTATTCAAGTTAATTGTCACTTTGTTATCTTTTTCGTCGTAGGATGGCTTCATAATTGGATGTCCATCAGCGTCTACACCGTTGGAGTTTTTCAAGACTTTGCCGTCTCTATCTTTCAACGTATAGTTTACTGTATTAGTTGCAGAGTCTTTATCCAATTTTTTGTTGAACTCAAGCACCAATTTATGGTTGTTCAACGCACCAACTTCTTTAACTTCCAACTTCAAGATTTCTGGACGCGTAGTATCCAATGTAGGGTTAACTTTGATTTCGCGGTCAGCTTTATTGCCGCTGTAATCAGTTACACCTTTAACATAGACAGTGTTGTCTCCGTTGTACATTTGGTTGCTGAAGGTAACTTTCACTTTGTTATCCTTGTAAGTGATTTTACCTGTGTTGCCGGATACGTTGTGATAAAGTTTCTCGATCGATTTAACTGTTTCGTTAAATTCAATCTCGAGTTCTTTCAAATCGTTAGTCTTTGCAGACACGATTTCAGGAGCGGAAGTATCTTCTGCTACTGTGAATTCTTTGTCAGTAGGAATGCTCTTCAGACCAGAGAAGTCTGTAATGTTGCTGACGCTCAATTTGTGGTCGCCAACGGACAAATCTTTGTTCACGATTACTACATTTGGATACATGTAGTCAACGCTGCCCGCTACCATGTTGCCATCAACTTTGTAGTTGCTGGATGCAACTGCGTCACCACGTTTTACCGGCTCGGAGAAAACAACTTTGAATGCTTTCGTACCCAAACCAACAACTTCTTTAACTTCTGGTGTTTTTACATCAACTGGAGTGAATTTTTTCGTTTCGCTGAACGTTTTAGAACCGTCTTCGTTACGAACGTTTTTCACTTTCAGTTCTGTTTCTTTTTGGTTCTTCATGTCAGAACCGTTTTCTTCGAGCAAGATTGTAACGGAACGCTTGTCGGAAGACAATGTTACGCTGTCAATCTTCATATCTTTCACTTCGTAGTTGTTTTTGTTTTCAGCTGTCTTTTGCTCAAGAGAACCGTCAAATGTAACAACTACTTCTTTCACGTTATCAGCTGTAACGGACTCGATTTTTTGAGCCGATGTTACAACGCGAGTAACTTTGTGAGTGTACTCTTTGTTTTTGTGAGTGAATTTCACTTCAGTTTCTTTGTTGGATTCAAGAGCTTTTTCCAAAGTTACTTTAACAACTTCTTTGTCGCTCATTGTGAATTCAACAGTTTTGCTGTCGATTACTTTGTAGGACTCAACTTTTGGTCCTTTCAAAGCTTCGTCAGCTGCAAAAGATGCTTCTACCAATTGAGTGCGAGTTGCGTTCGCTTTAGGGTTTGCATCCTTGGAGATCAAACCAGCGTCAACAGCTGCTTGGAAATATTCTTTTGCCCATGCAGAAGCATTGTTTTGAGCGTCTTTAGGAAGTTCCAATTTCAACGCTTCAACCAATACTTTTGCTACTTCTTCAACAGTGATTTTACCGTTAAAGTCGAACAATTTCTTTTCCAGGTCTTTACCTTGCATCAGGTTTTCAGCAGTAACTGCTTCGATGTAAGGAGCTGCCCAGTTGGAAGCACCGTAGTTCTTATCTTTGTAAGAGTACACGCCGTGTACTTCTTTCAGATCGAGCAATTTAACGATGACTTTAGCGAACTCGCCACGAGTCATTTCTTTGTCAAGACCAGCAGTTCCATCTGGATAGCCGTTAAATACACCTTGTTGTTTCAATGCGTCGAATTTTTCTTGTGTCGTCTTAGCTGCGTCAGCACCGAATGCTACGTTAGCGAACATGGAGAACGCCATAGCAACGGAAAGCAGCAGGGCCAATCTTTTCTTCATAACCTTTTTTTCTCCTCCTCTAAATTGCTTCGTTTGTTGAGAATATTGCGTAGAAGTTTGATAGCTCATTTCCCTCATTCGCCGATTCACCCCCTTCCCAGAGTAAGAGCGAAATGTATTCAAAAAAGAAGTCTGTAACACAAGGACATGCCACAGAAACTAGTAATCAAAATAAGAACAGATGAGAATAAATAGAAATACTCATACCACTCTAGACATTATACAATGACAAACGCCCAGCGTAAAGCATATTTTTGTGAAATACAGGGAACAATATAGAATTTAACCACTGTTTTCGACTTCATCATATTAAACGCACCACTTCGCAAAAAGTTGCGCTCTCGGTGAAAAAATAAAATTATTTTTTCGCAGATTTCATCATAACCACAAAAACATTGCATGTACACAAGCATTTGCTTGCTTCTGCTATACATTTTGCTATACCATCGGACATCGTTTATGTATGCATCAGCGACTACAATCCATAGTATAGCTTCCCTGCTGTATTCCGTCACGCACTAATGTTTACCAGCCCGTTACAGTAAATCCACCATTATGGATTTCATACATCCCCTCTCAGTATTGGGAATGAGCAGGCGGCATGTGAAGAAGAGCCGAGTGACAGATCGGCTCTTCTCTTCAATACCCGCAATATACAAAAGTAAAACAAGCAAATCAACGATTTTTGATTATTTTTTCAATTTGGTAAGAATACGCTCACCCATCACTGCCGCATCCGCTCTCGTCAGAGGTGATCTCGGATCGAAGCGATAGGTCGGTTTCTTCTGACCTTCCTGCAGTTCATTCGGAATGCCGGCAATAATGCCTGCCTTCGATACCGCAGATACAGAACTTATACTATAGTAGTCAATCGTGTTGGCATCTGTGAATGACTTCTGCATCTTCGCCTGTTCTTTCTCTGTCTCGCCAAGCTTCAAGTTCATCGCACGGGCAATCATGGCTGCTGCCTCTTGTCTGGTCAACTCACCGTTCGGCATGAACAAGCGCGGAGCCAGTCCGCGAACTATCCCTTTGCGGGCTGCAGTCTCAATATAGCGATAATCCCACAGCAAATCTGGTATTTCATAGTTCAATACGTCATCGAACGTCAGGTTGTCCGCATCGTAGTCTAGCGGAATGTTCAGCATCTTCACGAGCATCGTTGCGAATTCACCACGCGTAATGTTGTCATACACGCCGAATTCGTTCAAATTCTTCGCTTTCATAAAGCCGCGCGAGAGCATGAGCTCCAAGCTCGGACGAGCGTAACGGTGCGAAATGATGTCGTCATAGCTGAATCGCACACTGAATACTCCGTAATATCCGAATCCGTCAAAAGGCGCGGTAATTGTCTTTTTCTTCGTATCCAGCTTGCCGCCAACATTCTCCCACAGCTTATTCGTGTTGTTCCAGCGCCAGATGCCTACATTGCGAGCTTGCTCATTTACAATGTTAGGGTCGTACTTCAAAGTAATTGTTCCACGATGCGTCGGCTCGAGCCACATCCGATCTCCACGCTCATAGAATTTTTTCGCTTCATCATAAGGATGTGTCGCGCTAGCCAGCTTATAGTCCTGATTCAGGACGCTGTCTTCTGAGTTGAAGTATCCTGCGTCAATCCAATACAATTGGGAACCAAGTCCAAAATGAGATTTAGGCAACAGCACGCTGCGTGCAAACTCATCTGGATCGATTCGTCTCATGACACCATCCAGGAACTCATCACTTCCACCGGTTATCGGTTTACGGACACCGACTTGGTTCTCGCGAGTGATCGTTCTGCCATCATCCGGATCAGAAATACCGAACAGCACGCTTTGCTTATCGAACAATTGTATTTCCTTCGGTGTTTGCCCTTGGCGCGGATTCATGTCGCGCAGCATCGTGCCTTTAGGCAGCTGCAGCACCAGATTGCCTCCAAATACGGACAGCTTCCCGTTCTTGCCGATGGACGCCTTGTATTGAGCTCCAGGGAGCGCCGCATTGGCATAATTCACTTCAAAGTTGCCATTAATTTTTTGTTTGCCCTGCATGACCGTAAATTTAATCGTGTTTTTACCGTTCTTCAACGTCACTTCGCCACGGAAAATATCTTCCTCGCCTTTGACCAGCTCTTGCTTCCCGATAAGCACCTTATCCGCACCTTCCGCACGAATACTTACCTTCAGGAAGTTCTGATTCACGACGCTTTCTTCCGGAAGCTTCGGCGACAGCAACTCAAACGTATTTTGCTCGCGTGTAATTTCCAAAGTTTGACGTGCCGTAGTAACGCCTTTGCGTGCCTCGATCGTCACGTTCTTCTTGCCGGATTTCGGAAATTCCAATCCATGCATTAAGAATAAGTAGGAACCCGTTTGCACGTTTTGCTCTTTAAACATGATAGAAGGCTTCGTATTCGGACTGCCATTGATGAAATCCTTCTCTTCGAGCGTCGTTAAGAGCTTCCCGTCGATATAAATGTTCATTCCCGTCGCATTTTGCACTTCAAGCCATACATCAGCCGAATGCTCTTTTGTGACAAATTCGAAATCTTTTATTAATTTGAACTTCTGTTCCGTGTCTTCCTTGTTCGGATTGGTCGGATCCGTCGCTTCTGGCACCGGATAGATCTTCACAATCGCAGGGACATCCTTCGAAAAAAAGAAAATCGTAATGGTGTAACTAATCGGAACTCCGTTGGCCACCCCATCGATCGTAATCTTGTTAGGTCCCGCAACAAGGTCGCCACCCAACGGATGGTCAAACTCCCCGTTACCTGCATTGATGCCTGACAACTTCTCTTTCTTACCATTAAAGGTAATATACGTTCGATCCATTTCAGACGTGTTCTGAAGGTTGAAGTTAACTAAACGCCCTTGAATGTTCGGGAGACCCTTCGCATTATCGAACGTTTTGCCATCGAACACGTTGGTCAACTTAATGTAAGGACCTGGCGCGTAGTTCACCTTGATTTCGTATACTTCGCCACCCACTTCAATTTTAAAAGTCTGATCGCCAGCAGGCAAAGCATCGATGCGGATAACCGGCTCGCTGTTGATGGTCGTCAATCCAGTCACAGCCTGGAAGGTAGGGTTTTTAACTTCATTGCCGTTCTGCCAATCCGTGATCGTAATCGGTTGACTGCTAAAATTGTTCAGCTGCAGCTTCAAATAGAGCGGCATTTCAAAGATTGTGCTATTTTGTGCGAACGTTGCTTCTGCTCCGAACGTCACTCCACCTCCGCTTTCTTGCGGATTGAACAACTGCTTCACGTCCACGATTTCTGCGGCGCTGCTGTCTCTTATAATGAAGAAATTGTTGAATACATTCGTCTTGCCATCAAACGTAACCGTCAGCTTGAGCGAATGTTTGCCCGTTGCAGAGGTGTTGACCGAGCCATCTGTTATATATTCATAAATGATATAGGACGAGCTCTCGTCAACTTTTGTAATCGTCGTACCGCTTTTTTCATCAAGCAGAGGATTAGGATCCCCATCTTTCGTTACGAGGATTTCCATTGTCGGATCGTTCGGCGTTGTACTTTGCTGCGACTTAGGGACGATAAACTTTCCTTTAACGACACCGCCCACCGAACCCGTCACATAGTGATTCGACGTATGATCAATCGCTTTGTCCCCGATGAAGGTATCAAAGCCTGTCAAAATGCCGTTGAACGAAATCACCTGACGCGTAATCGTGTAGGTCAAGTTGCCGTTCGTCGCCACAATGATAATATCATTCAAGCCTGGTTGAAGCTTAATGCCAGATGAAACGAAGACACCTGCACCACCATTGAACATCTGGCGGCCATTTACAGATACTTCAGAGGCATTTGGCGCCTTCAAGGACAGACCTGCCGTATCGCTCTTCACAATGAGCGGCGCGCCCGATTCCAGAGCACGTCCGTCAGACAGCTTAATATCGGAAATGGCCGGCACGTTGCTGAATTCAACGAAAGCGCTGGCTTCAACTGTATTACCGTTCGGCCCTAGCCCCGTAACCGTCACAATGTTTAATCCCGTCCGCAAAGGAACCGCGCGGAATACGAATGAATTGCCTGTAATAGTCGGCTTTACATCCGTTCCATACGTTGTATGAACAACCTTTCCGTCCACTTCTAATTCAACTTTGTAACCAATCGAGCTTGAAGATACTCCATTAAACGTACCTTTCACTTCAATATTTTCCGTGTTTACCTGAGTTGGATGATCCTTTACTGTGCTCAGATTAGAAAAGTGAAAATATCTTGCTCCCTCTTGATCGTCTGCCGCCTTTACGATACCCAGCGGTATTCCCGTGGACATCAAGGCAACGACCAGCAACATGCAAAGGGGTTTTAACCACGCACGCATTGTATCGCCTCCATTATGCCTTATTCAACCAATATAATCATATAGACATGTTATCGGCTTTGAGCTGTCCAAATTTAAGAGATACGTCAATAATGGAAACAAAAAAAGCTTGCTCTCACATTAGGAGAACAAGCTTCATATAAAAGTTTTGTGTTACTTCGTGCGTGAATCCGCATGCGCCTTCACGCGCAGGCGATGAAGCATATTGAGCATCGGACGCTTCGTCTTGCTGACGATGCCGATGACTTCAGCTCCAAGCTGCAGTGAGATGAGCAGGATGCAGATGACGACGAAGGTGACCCAATTCGCATCATGCGATGCCGCGAACGATTGGATAATGGCGAGCATCCCGAAAAATGCGGCAATGCCGTAAATGATAAGCACCGTCTTCCGGTGGCTGAATCCTAGCTCGCGCAGACAATGATGCAAATGCCCCTTGTCTGGAGCGAAAATCGGCTTCTTCTGCAACCAACGGCGGATAATCGCGAAGAAGGTGTCCGATAAAGGCACGCCGATAATAAGAAGCGGCGTTATGAATGAGACGATCGCAATTTGCTTGAAGCCGAGCATGGACAATACCGCCAAGCTGAAGCCCAAAAATAGCGAGCCCGTATCACCCATAAAAATTTTGGCCGGATGAAAGTTAAAGAATAGAAATCCAACAATGCTGCCAAGCAGAATTGCACACAGTAGAATGACAGCCGGATTTCCCATAAAGACAGCCATGACCATAATCGTCGCAATCGAGATACCGGATACCCCAGCCGCCAATCCGTCGAGTCCGTCAATCAAATTGATGGCGTTCGTCACACCGACAATCCAGAAAATCGTCAACGGAATCGCAATCCACGATTCAATTGACCAATATTTATCACCAAAAGGCACATTTACGAAGTTCACAGTTAAATCAAACCCGAACACGACCACACATGCAGCGATAATCTGCCCGACCAGCTTCACCTTAGCCGATAATTCAAAGCGATCGTCCAACGCCCCCACGAGTACGATGATTGAACCCCCGGCGAGCAATGCTTTAACCAGATTGCCATCACGTGCAGAACCGAACAAGGTGTCAGGAATAAACGGCATAAGAGCAAGCAACGTCAAAACAAAGGCCGCATAAATACCAAGCCCACCCATTCGCGGCATAATGCGTGTATGGACTTTACGCGCATTCGGAACATCAACCGCTCCGACCTTAATCGCAAACTTCTTAACTAACGGCGTTAATCCGGTGGCCAACAGCAATGCTATCAATCCACCTACTACATATACGGTTATCATCGGTTGTTCTCAACCCCCATTTATGTTACCGGATTGAATTATACTCCGTTCATAATGGAAACACCAACGCTGTATCGATAAGGATTCTTACGAAAATGAAAGATTGGACGACATTTCAATGGGCTTTTGTCACCTTTTCTTTATCCCGCATCACTTTCCATGCAAATATCGGCAGGACCAGCATTCGTTTAAAACGCTTAGGCTCCGTCACCAAACGGTACAACCATTCGATGCGCAGCTTCTGCGTCCATTTCGGAGCGCGCTTTGTTCTGCCTGATAGGATATCAAAGCTTCCGCCCACGCCCATCATGAGGGGAACTCGAAGCTGATGGCGATATTTCGCAATCCAAGGCTCCTGCGTGTCCGCCCCGCGTGCGACGAACAATATATGCGGGTTCGCTTCCTGAACCTGACGGACGACATCCTCATCCTCCGCTTCACCGAAGAAACCGTCGCGAACTCCAACAATATCCACAGCTGGATATTGTTGACGCAGCCGCTCCGCAGCAGCCTGAACCACTTTGGGCGCAGCTCCAAGCAAAAATACTTTCCAGCGACGGTCTTCTCCGAACTTCATTAATTCATGCAGCATGTCAAACCCCGTCACGCGTTCAGCCACCGGATTGCCTACGTAATTAGCGGCCCAGACTACGCCCGTTCCATCCGGCACGATCAAATCGGCTTGCTTCATAATGCTCATGAACTTATCATTCTCCAACGCAGCCATGACCATGATGGGATTCGCTGTAATGACCTGCAGCGATTGCTGTCCGCTGTCTATTGAATCGGTTAACATTTGAACCGTGTCGCGCATATTTAATTTTGAAAAAGGGATGCCGTATATCGAGACGGTCGGCACATCCACCACTTTTTTCATGTCGCTACCACCTTATTTCTTATGACGCAGCCATGCTGCAACCTGTTGCGCGGGTTGTTCCGCCTCTTGCTTCAATGCGGAAATGACCTGATGATGCGCAGTTTGCCATGCTTCCACATTTTCGAGTGAATGCAAAATCGCATCGGCTGCCTCAGAAGCATCTAATCTGGCTGTGGAGCCGACTGCTGTCAGATTAAGCCGATGAAGAAATTGGTCGATCTTTGGGTCATACGATATACCCAGCATCGGAATTTCCTGTGACGCGGCATAAATGAGCGAATGCAGACGCATGCCGACAAGCACGCGGCATTGACTTACTTCGCGCAGCATCGCTTGCGGGTGCTCGAGAGCCGGACATAGGCTCATTACGGATGAACCAGTTACAGCAGATGCGCCATAAGGAACTTCGTCCCCCATGTCACCTTCGACCGTATTCTCGTCGCAAGCGCCAGACATATCGCCATTCCATAGCTTTACCTCGTCCTTTAAGCTCTCCATCACGAAGCGTGAAGCTTCTTCATCCGCCTGTCCATGGAATGGCAGAAACCGCAAATGAACCGTTTGAGCGCGGCAAACCCGCTTCAACATATCCGCGATAGCCGTCATATCCGTACGGTCCTCATTCCAGAAGCGAAGCGATACGCCGACATACGGACGCCCGGCTTCATCAAATCCTTGTGCCGCACCAACAGGCAGCATAGCATGAGCAGAAGCATCACCAGATTCCGCCTCGGGAAGACGAAGCCCCATAACCGGGTCCGGAACTACGTGCATGCGATCCCGCTGCAACCCCATGCGGGTCAACAGATCGGCCGACTCGTTATCGCGAACCGAGATATATGCGCTGCGGTTAAACACATGGCGGATATAAGGATAGAACGATTCCCGCCGAACAGGGCCGACGCCTTGCGCATAAATAAAGGTTGGCTTGCGGAACCATTGTGCCAGCTTCAGCACCGCCAAATAATACGGAATCGTCTTCGAGCTCGTCGCATCCTGAAGCAAGCTGCCGCCACCGCTAATCAAGCCGTCACAGCTGCGAATCGCCCCCAGCAGATCACCTGGCTTCATACGGTGAACCGCGCGCACCCCATACAACCGGGTGGTGGTGGCAGGATCGCCAGAGAGCACAACCGGCTCAAGCTTCATGCCGGCTTGCTCTCCCGCACGCTCCAACGCGGTGAGGATGGACAGGAGCACTGCCTCATCCCCGCTGTTATTGAATCCGTAATAGCCAGATAAAGCTATCCTTGTAACTTCGGACGCCATGCATCCCAACACCTTTCAATGATAGTCCATACGAAGATGCCGATAATTCCAATGACCAGTCCAAGGCCGAGACCGAGCAGCGTCCGAATAGCCGAAATGACGACAGGCGTATGGATATGAGCAAACGTATCTACCATGGACAGCTGCCCCATCGCAGCCACGATAAACGCGAACACGGCAAATCGATAACGGAAAGCGACAAATGCCGCGACGATAAATAACGGGTGCGCCATCAAAAACTCTTTGTTCCGCGGGCGAACGCCGAATGTATTTTCCAGCAGCGATCGGAACGACAATTCAAAGGATGATACGTTGCCGGCGTTGCCTGTGCGGGACAGATAATACATCCCGACAACTCCAACGACTCCCAGGGCAACAACCCATAACACGGTAATCGGCATTTTCAACCAACGGCCCGCTTCCTTGAATACGGAATCGCCACGGTACAGGAATACGTACAATGCAGTAAGCGCTAGCGGCACGAAGTGCAGCAGACTAACTCCGCGGAATTGGTTCAGCACCAAGCTGTACGTAATATTATTCAACAATGCAATCACTAACGGCACAGAAATAAGTGATATTACCGTCGTTCGTACAAACAGCGCGATTGATTTCTTAAATCGAGCGCCGAACGCTGTGACCGGAGGATTCAGTTCAACCCGGCGAACGGCCAATATCATCGCAATCGTCGGCCCGCTAATCGATACGCCGAGCGCCAGCGCTTGCTCGAAAAATGTCGGTTTCAGGACAAATAAACCTGCACTTCCGACAAGACCGATAAGAAACACCGGAAGCATAATATACGGCACAAAGAAAGAGATCATCAGCGCAATAAGCGCAACCCCACCCACAACAACAACCATCTTCGCATAGCGTTGCCATGAAGAGTCGACAATATCAAACGGCACCGCTTGTCCCATCGTGAAGCCGTTCGCTTCAATGGAAGCAATCGCTTTGCCTGGCTCCTTCAGCGTGTGGAGAATGTTGTCGATAGAGTGCACGATTTCCGCTTTGGTCGTTGCTTTTTTGACCGACGCGTTCAAGTAAATCATGCGGATGTTGCGGTCCTTCGTTGCAAGTGTAAACCGGTCCGCCAGCACTTCCGGTTCATTGAACGACTCCTGACCATTGATGGAATGCAAGCGCGCCACATTGTATTTGGTCAAATAAGCGAGCTTATTCATCCCTTTCTGCGGAGCTTTCAACCCTTCAATTGCAGCAAAGCCAATATCATATTTGTTCAACAGCTCGGCAAAGGCGGTCAAGCTCTTCTTCTCCGCGTCGTCATTGAATCCCTTGACAGATTCGCCGTCGAACACGATTCGTTTGACGCCAATCGCTGCATAACCACGCAGCAACTCGTCCATCTCCGCCTGATTGTATTCCGACGAGTCGGACAGGCGCGGGACGATATGGAAGCCCTTCGCTACCAGCTGTTCTACCGCGACAGGATCCTGCGGCATCATCTTTATCACCGCATTCTCAATCGGCGTCTCCAAGATTAAGCCGTTCTTCCCATCGAATTGCCATAGGCGAACCTGAATACCCAAATTCATGAACGTCTTCTCAATTATTGGTGATAACCGCTCTTCATTGGAAGTGGACGTGAATAACAGATATGTATAGTTCTCATCCCCAGTAAGGAGCTTGCCTTGCAGCATCGCGGCATCCTGGGAATTGTACAGCATCACGCGACGAGAAGATTTCAATTCCGCCAGCGTACTTTCGAACATAGCCATAGACTGCACGCCAGCCTCTTTCAACCGTTCCAATTGTTCGTCAATGAACGCTGCCGGATTCGGCTTGTAGGCGGAAATGTCCACTAAATCGCGATAGTTGAACACCATCTCGATTTGATTGGCCGTATGTTCGGTTTGCACACGCTGAACCACGACAGGCGTGGCAGCAACTAACCCAACGATGACAAGCAGCCACAGCCACTTCTTCATGCGCCGGTTCCAATTTTCCAACTGTTGAAGCAATTGTTTCCCTCCTTAAACCAATACGAATGCCATACGCAATGGCATGTTCTTCGAGCGCTTCCGAGTCTTTTCGACATCGACGGCGCATAGACCTCCCCCGTTATTCCACAAAAGAACGAATCACCTATGCGGCAATCTTCCTCTTTGCTGACGTCGTTTCCTTTAGAATAACCGAACGAGGTCTTTTCTTTGCATACCTGTTCACAATGAATGGCAATCTATTTGCGATCTGATAACGCAAACATTAATTCGCCCTCGGCAACGACTTGTTCGCCAACTTTCGCAACGGCCTGTCCTTTGCCGATGCTTCCTTTAAGACGCGTAATTTCTACAGATAACGTCAACGTGTCTCCTGGCACAACTTGTCCGCGGAAACGGAAGTTGTCGATACCCGCGAAGAAGGCAAGTCTCCCTTGGTTCTGCTCCATCTTCAAAATGGCAACCGCTCCAACTTGAGCAAGGGCTTCAACGATTAGCACACCTGGCATCACCGGGTATCCCGGGAAATGGCCAGCGAAATGAGGCTCGTTCATCGTTACATTTTTGATCCCGACAGCCCGCTTGCCCTCCTCTACTTCAATAATGCGGTCGACAAGAAGAAACGGATAGCGATGTGGAATAATCTCTTGAATTTGTTCGATATTCAGCATAGTTCATTCTCCTTTCTTCTAATTTCCTCTTAATTTTTCTCTAATTTGAATAAAATAGTACCGATGCGCCAACACTAAGAGCATCCTTCATGACTGCAGGCGTGAAGGTTGAGATAAGGAGCTTCCCAAGCGGCGAGGCGCTGGACGGGAAGCTCCTTTTGCCTATTCTCTATCGTCGTTCTCGCTTTGTCTCCCTTGGCGCAATGCTCAGGCTTCCATCTTTCGGTTCAAGCGGACGAACAGGGCGACGTACCTCAACGAGGTCAGGAATGAAAAAATAATGACGGCCCACAGCAGCTCGATCGCATAAGGCCACTGAAAATATACGAATAATATTGCAATATAATAGAAGACCGTCGTTAGTTTGCCCATCCAGTTTGCAGGCACCGTCTTTTTCCCTTTAAAATGAAAAAGCGCAGATCCAATAATCATCCCTGCATCGCGCACTAGCATCGCAATAGCAGCCGTCCATGGCAAATCTCCTGCCCAGAGCAGAGACAGCATGACAGTCAACATCATCAACTTGTCCGCTAACGGATCTAGCATCATGCCGACAGTCGTCACCATATTGTGCTTGCGTGCGATATATCCGTCCAAAATGTCGGTCAATCCGGCCAACAGCCAGATGCCAAACGCGGCGTACCGCTCACCGAAGAAGAACAAAGCCACATAGACGGGGATTAGAAGAAATCGAACCATCGTCAGCATATTCGGTAAATTCAACCCTAAAACCCCCAGTAACCCCCATTTTCAATGTTCCTCCAACTCATTATACATGGCCCAAATAAAAAATAAAACTGTCGCCCCGTAACCTAAACACGAAATCTAAAGCCGATGCGAAGCGCCTGCAACCTCATCCTCCATGAACTATCAAACAAAAAACCCCACCGAAGTGGGGATGTTATCAGGCGAACACCAATTGGAACAGATGAGTCCACGTATTCAGATTTAATGCTTCACCAAGAGAGCCTTTCCCTAGAACCACATATCCGGTAACCATGCCTGCAAATAGCGTCAAGATGCATAGCATCGGAATAATGGCCAGGCGAACGAGCCATTTGACGCGTTTGGAACGCCGCGCCGGCTTGTGCCCTTTCGCTTCTCTCTTGTTCTCTTTGTCCGTGCGTGCGGATTCCTTGCGCCGTTCCTTACGCCGCTCTTCCAGCACAGGCTTGCCAGAAGTTCCTGAAGCACGCACGCTGCCAGCGGCCGCAGCAAGAGGATCTTCGTCAGCCGATTGTTCATCGCTATGTTGTGAGCGTGACAGACGCGCTAACGATATGTCCTGTTGAAGCGGCTCAAAATCAGGCAGCTTTCTATCTTTATCACGGGTATCACTCATATTATCACCTACTTCATTTACGCGCGCAGACTATTCGCCAGTCCCCACATCGCGTCCCCTGAAGTCAACGCTCGTGCGGACAGTTGATAAGCACGCTGCGCTTGAATCAACTCATTCACCTCATCGATAAGCGACACGTTCGATTCTTCCAGCATCCCTTGTCGAACATAGATGGCAGGCTGATTCGGGTCCGAGCGATCGCCATCGGCCAGATTCAGCACTTGGACGGCCGTGTTGCGGTCCAGATTCGGAGGCAATACATAATAATTGTTGTCCGTCTGTACAAGCTGTTCGGGCTTGATTGCCTTAACAAGCTTCAAGCTGCCCAGCGCTTCAGGCGCTTCACCGTTCTTAACGGCAAACATGCGCCCCTTCTCATCGATTTGCAGCTCTCTATCGGGTGCGATACGAATTTCCAAATCTTCGGCATTCAACACCTGATCGCCATGCGCGGTTACAAGTATTTTCTCACCGCTTGCTCTGTCTATATTATATTGAAAGGCTCCTTCACGAATCCAAGCTGTTGCGCCATCGCGAGTCATTATTTCAAACATCGCGTCCCCTTGGAGCGCCAAATCAGTATCCACTCCTGTCTGAGTGAGAGATCCTTGGGTGAAATCACGATTCAACGACGTGAGATGCGAGCCATTGCCTATCGTATATCCCATTGGCGTTGCCCGTCCAGGCAGACGATAGTCTGGATCGTGCTGGCGCACCGTTGTAAGCACATCGGCGAAGTTTGCTGTCTTCCGTTTATATCCTTTTGTATTGACATTAGCCACATTGTCCGCAATCACATCCAGCTTGCGTTGGATGCCATTCATCGACACGGATGCGGCAATCATCGATTGATTCATGTCGTTCCTCCTAAAGTGTCATTAGACGCGGCCAACTTCGTTTACAGTCTTGTCCAACGATTTATCGTAGAACTGAACAATTTTTTGATTCGCTTCATAAGCTCGGTACGCCATCATCATGTCGATCGTGGACTGTGCCGCATCCACATTGGAACGTTCCAGATATCCCTGTTGAACTTGCACGTCACGGCCCAACGCAACCGGTGCTCCCGGCTGTCCGCCGTTCTGCAGACGGAAGCGTCCGTTGCCTGTTCGAATCAAATCATTCGGGTTGTCAATGCGGGTAATCAGCAGATCCGCCCCTGCTATTGCAGCACCAGTACGGGTGTTATACATTTGACCTGCTGCATTCAGCGTTACATCGTCAAGGGCTTGTACGTCCAGCACGATGGGTGCATTATTCCGGTTAAGAACCTGAGCACCGTCCGCCGTAACCAGCTCATTCTGCGCATTCACACGAAAGTGTCCGTCACGCGTATATCGAACTTCGTTGCCTTCCCGAACCGTAAAAAATGCTTCCGGCTTAAATACGACGTTGCCTTGAGCATCGCGGCCCTTCCCGGACTCGTCAAATGCTACGCCTGCCACCTGCAGATCAGCAAGCAGCGCAAAATCGCCAGATTGGTTCGTCTGCATGAGATCTCCTTGGTTAAACAGCATGCGGCTCTCTTCTGCGAACACGCCGGTGTTCAGCCGTCCAATTTCCCGTCCAGAGGCCTTATCGCTGCCCTGCAGCGAAAGCAGCATTTCCGGAAATGAACGCGACACGCCCGTCACCGATTTAAAGCCTGGCGTATTCGCATTGGCAATGTTATTCGTTACCGTATCATGACGGCGCTGCTGCGTCATCATGCCGGAAGCAGCCGTATATAACCCTCTAATCATGTCCGATCCTCCCGATCCATTAATCTACACTATGTATATTATCGGACTAGATAAACTTTTTCTTTATGACCCTATCCAAATTATCAAGCATGATGCCGGTTCCCTTTACAACGCAATGCATCGGATCCTCTGCAATCAGGACCGGAACCTTCAGTTCCTCCGCAAGCAGCTCGTCCAATCCGTCAAGCAGCGCGCCGCCGCCCGTCAAGATGACACCGCGATCGATAATATCCGCCGACAATTCTGGCGGGGTCCGTTCCAACACCGATTTCGCAGCAACGACAATGGAGGATACCGGGTCCCACAGCGCTTCTCGAATCTCATTGGATGTAATCGATACGGTATATGGCAAGCCGGATACCATGTCCCGTCCACGAATGTCCATCTCCCGCTCTCCGCCTGCCGGACGCACGGTACCGATGTTAATCTTAATGTCTTCGGAGGTACGCTCCCCGATTAACAGTTTGTACTTCTGTTTAATATAACGCATGATGGAGCTATCGAACTTATCCCCTGCAATTTTAATAGAAGAGGCGGTGACGATATCCCCCATGGACAATACCGCCACGTCCGTCGTTCCGCCGCCGATGTCCACGACCATATTGCCGCTTGGCTGGAAAATATCCATGCCCGCGCCGATTGCCGCCGCTTTCGGTTCTTCTTCTAAATATACTTCCTTCGCTCCGCTGCGCTCAGCAGCTTCCCGAATCGCCTTCTGCTCCACTGAGGTGATGTTCGTCGGCGCGCAAATTAGAATACGCGGATGTGAGTACCATTTGCGGCCGCCGACGCGGTTAATAAAATGCTTCAACATCGCTTCCGTAATGTCAAAATCTGCAATAACCCCGTCACGCAACGGGCGGATCGGCACAATGTTGCCCGGTGTGCGCCCGACCATCTTGCGGGCATCTTCCCCAACAGCCAGAACGCGCTTCAAATCGCTCTCAATCGCCACGACCGCCGGTTCGTCCAACACGACCCCTTTCCCTTTGACATGAATCAGAACGTTCGCCGTTCCTAAGTCAATTCCGATATCCTTGCTTAACATAAGTTCGAGAGCCTCCACATTCTTTTTTCATATATTTCGATGAATTGCGACCGTTTCCTGCAAAATATTTACTCATCGTTTAACATATCATATTTAGAGCGCTAGGTTCAATGTGAATGAGGGGCGAAACCTGTCATTTCGGAATCGATTTTAGGAGTTATTTATCGAATAGGCAGCGGTTCCAACTTCAAGAAGGGTTACCTAAGACTTTCCTGCGGTCATCACCTCGCGTTTTTTCGTACTCGACTTCTTATATTTGATCTTGGTCGCTTCCCCTCCCCGAAGATGTCGTACGGACTTGTGGTATTCGAGAATGTGCTTCACCTGGTCCGCCAGATCAGGGTTAATTTCGGGCAGCCGTTCGGTTAAATCTTTGTGTACCGTGCTTTTGGACACACCGAACTCTTTGGCGATGGTGCGAACCGTATGCTTGGTCTCGACGATGCAGCGACCGATTTTGATGGTCCGTTCTTTGATGTAATCGTGCACGTTCCCGCCTCCCCTACTCGGTTTAATTGGTACATTATATGAGGGGTGCGGACACTTATGCGTTGTTACGAATCCTGACAAGCTTGGCTTAACCACTAAATTTGTCAAGGTTCTGCGGACAAATAGGAGGGAGTGATGGAAGAGGCTAAAGCTTGTCTGTCCCAAAAAAGCTCGCTGGATTAGGAAAAAATGTAGCAATAGCTTCCGAAGTGGGACAACCTTGGAGCGAATATCCCAGGCGAATAATTCAACCTGAAAAAAAATTTAGACAGGATGTCCAACTTCCCCCTTTCGAAGCGGAGCGCACATCAATACAAAGAAAAAGCGGCAAGCTCGCGCTCCCGCTTTTCCACTGGCGTCGTCAGATTAATTCTTCCAACGCAGGGTGTTATTAATTTTTGGCCAACAGCGTCGATGGATTGACTGGCTTGTTGTCATCATACACCTCGAAGTGTACGTGAACGCCCAGGTTCTTCTCCAGCTCGTTGCGTCCGGCTGTAGCAAGCGCATCACCTTTTTTCACGGTGTCGCCCTTCTTCACCTTCAAGTCAACCAGACTCTGGTATACGGTCTTCAAGTTGTTTCCGTGGTCGATTTCCACTACGAAGCCTGTCTTCGGGTTTTGCTCGGCGCGAGTTACTTTGCCGCTCATCGCTGCGAGAACATCAAACGCTTTTTGATCCTTGCGAGCCAAATCGATACCTACGTTCGGAGTAAACGTCTGCTTGTATTCTACCATAGCAGCTGCTTGCTCCTCTTTGGAAGCTTTGTCATCATAGAAAGACATGACAACATCTACATCTTGCGCATCTGCTACTGGCCAACCCAACGTTTCATTGGATGCGACCACTTCAACCGCCTCATCATTCGTCTTGCCTTCCGCCAATGTACCGGAATCTACTTGTTGTTCTACCTGCGTCGCATCCTTATTTGGGTCTAGTGGCTGCTGGTTCATGTCTTGATAGACCCACACTAACGTTAGGATGATTGCTGCTGCGGCCATGTACAAAGCGGGAAAGACCCATTTCTTCGACAACAGCTTTCTCCACGCGGATGTTTGAACCGCTTGAGCTCCTTGCATCGATTTAGAAGCTTCAGGCGTATTCGTTGCACTCGTTGCCGATGAACTTGTTGTAGATTTGTTTTTTGAGTTTTGGTTTTGTTCACTCATTTGTGATCACCTCAGTAACCATTGTTACCGGGGCTATCACTTTTATACGTAGTGTTTTGCTAATTTTTAAGATTTAAAGTTAGTAACTTCGAAGCTTTGTCGAGCGAAACTCCTTTATAATAGTAAGTTACAATCTTCTCCGCCGATGCGCCTTCTTTCGCCATGCCCTGAGCGCCGTATTGGCTCATGCCAACACCATGGCCGAATCCGAAGGTCGTAATGAGAACCTTGTCGCCTTCCATCTTCCATTCAAAAGCGCTGGAGCGCAAATCTAACTTTTCCCGAACCTCGCGGCCTGTAAACCGATGTGTTCCAATCCGCACCTGCTCTACGCGTTTGCCCGGTGTATGTGAGAGAATTCGAATATCTTTCGAAAAGGCAGCAGCTGACAACTTACTGTCATGCTTTGAAGGTTCAGGGCGCGTGTGGTTCGTACCGTTCGAAGAGTCCAGTAAGCGAGATAGAGCCGGTACCGCATTGGCCGACAGGCCAAGCTTCGCCAGTACGGTGCTCACTCCCATTTCCACCTGTTCCGTATAACGCGGGGATATCGCTTGATCCCAAGGGCTCGATACACTCTTCAAATACGGAACGGGATTGGTCCAATAATCCTCCGCGTTCTCGGTATAGCCGTTGCTCGTCGAGAAGAAAGCGGCCATAATCGGCTCTCCTTTATATGTGAGCACGATATCTTTTGTTTCGTTCACGGCGCGGTTCAGCTTCGCCACCGCGTCCTGCGGGCGCCGCTCCATCTCTGCGAGCGGCACATAGGCTTGATGGGCGACGGTGTCGGTGACGTCGGCCCCATCCGGTGCGCCGCTTGCGTCCTGTGCCAGCAGGCGGCGCACGATGTACGTGCGGGCGGCAATCGCCTGCGCTTTGAGCGCTTCGAGCTCAAAGTCGCTTGGCATTTCTGCCGCGATGACGCCGCGCACGTATTGCTCCAGCGCGACGCGCTCTACCTGGCGCGTACCGCTCAGGTACACGCGCACCTGCTCTGCCGCCCCGGCCTCGGGCGGCGCCACATCCGGCGCCACTTGCGCCGTGCGCTCGCTGCCGGGGCTTGCCGCCCGCTGCAGCGGGCGGGGTTCCACCAACAGCAGCGGCATGAGCAGGGCGAGCACGGTGAGCGCGCCGGCCCATGCGGTGGCGCGCACCAACGCCGGCCGGGGACGGGCTGCGCTCCTCCGGCTCCGTCGCCTCCCTCGACGCCGAAGCACCCGGAAGCCCCCCCATAGGCGCGGTCGAAGGCGACTCGCCAGTCGCCGCGCCTCTTCAAGCAGCAGTCTCGGCTGCATAGCCATAGGCTTCTCTCTCCTCTCCCGCAACACTCCCATTTCTCGAGGTTAATTTTCACGTTTCGAACGTGTTTCCATTTGAAACTCGTACTCATACTTCTAGCATCTCTCGAAAAGAGCGAGTCTAACCTCTGCTTCTTCTAACCTATGCTTTTTTAAGAGAAGAAAGAACCGCGGAAACCAATAGAGCTGCGAAATGGAAATAGTCAAAAGCGCGCCCTCATCCGGCCTATCTTGTGCACCTAGCCAACACACGCGCTTCTAACAGGATATCCTCTGCTCATCACGGCTCCTATCAACAGAAAAGGATGTCCCTGTTCAAGCACAAACTGCTTTAAGAGACATCCCTTTATTCAAATAGGCAGCAACCCTTGCCGCTCCGCCCTCTTCCTGCATGAAGCGCATACTCCCACCACGGAGCCGTGATTGCCTGCGTAAAACGTAAGCTTCACTGCTTTCCTTTTGCAATACGAACACGGCTGGCCGGACACCGGCTTCTTCTTCGCATAGGACGCCATCGAGACAACCCTTTGCCTCTTCTTTCGATTTTTATAAAAAAAGATGGTGCCTAACAGCAATACAAACACGACGGCCCCCAGTATAAACCAGAAATACAGCATGGCATCGCCTCCTTATTGAGGTACAACGTCCTTACTATCAGGACAATGGATACGAGAAAACGTTTCTCTGTGGTGATGCAGTCAACCCAGCACAGGTGAGAGACTCGAAGTAATTCCTCTGCAATCCTCGGTAATCGAATAATCTACAATGGAATAATCTACACAGGTTACGCTCCTACTTTTTTCTTTATTCCAATGTACCTCCTTGCGCCCCGATCAGCAACAATGACCAACCATTGGGTATTCAGAAGGTAACAAATATGAAGCACTGGTTCTAGCGTTTCCGTTTTTCATGTTTTGACGAGTTGATACAGCTGCTAAAAACATGGCCGAGCTCGCGGTGCTATGTTCTTCGCTTCTCTCCTCTGATGCACTCTCCCTTTAAGTCAGAAACTATGCATTTTGATTGCCCAAGAATAATATGCAGCCTTTGAGTAGATAGCAGTTCATACCGGATGTAGTTCCTGAACGAAAGGGAGAATGAACATAAGAACTGAGAGAGCCAGGTAACCTCCGGTAAATGACACATTATGGAAATAACTGTTGCTTACTCCTAACGTTATTGGTCCTAAACGAAGGGGCGATTGAACGTAAGAATTGAAAGTTCGATAGTTTCCGGGTAGATGATACTTTACATAAATAGCTACTTTTCACTCGTAACGCTGGCACTTCCTGAACGGATGGATGATTGGACAAAAGGACCGAGGAAAAGAAACGTATAGCTGCCCTCATAAATCAAAGATTAGTTTCCATTGGATTTTGTGCAGTGTTTTATAGTTCCAATTGCTATAAAGGGGTATTGTATTGGATTAGGTACAGTGGAATCAGCTCTTTAGCAACAATTCAGCGGAAATGACTCAATTTCACTGGACATTTTCCAGTGGATTGAACATTTTATTCGAAAAAGTTAATTTCTACTGTAAGTTTTCCAATGAAAGAGAAGTATAAAGTTATAGGTAGTGGACAGAACCGTTCAAAACGGCTAAGTTGTATCCACACCAGCACATACATGTAGAAACAGCAATTCGCCTCATTCTAGTCTATGCGCATACTGGGGTGAACCCTGTAAGGGCTCGCAGTTTCTGAAAATATATCAGCACTGGGTTAAGGTGCAGCGCACAGTACGTTCCTGTCCATAGAAAAGCTCATTAATAAAGCCGCCCCTTACCGGGACGGCCTCATCTTCTGATTCAACTATATATGCTTCTCAACTGTCGAAACCTCCGTTGAGGGTCGTTCCGCAAACTGTAACCTGAACTTACGCCCAAGTCGGCTGTACGTTAAAGAGCTTCACTTCCTGCTCTTCCTTCACCTCAACCGGTTGCTCCTCCAGCGTCACGCGGTAGATGTCTGCGCCTAGAGAAGACAGCTTCTCTGCCAAGTTCACATATCCGCGATCGATGTGATGAACGCCGCTGACTTCCGTCGTTCCTTCAGCAACTAAGCCCGCACAGATGAGTGCAGCGCCTGCACGCAGGTCGGTAGCGCACACCTTGGCGCCCGCCAGCTTAACTCTACCGGTCACTACGGCCGTACGGCCTTCCACCTTAATATTGGCATTCATTAAATTAAATTCATCGACGTGCATAAAGCGGTTCTCAAACACCGTCTCCGTGACGACCGATGTCCCCTCCGCAACAAGCAGAAGCGCCATCATTTGTGACTGCATATCCGTCGGAAAGCCCGGATACGGCAGCGTCTTCACGTCTACAGCTTTGAGCGGCTTATCAGTGCGAACACGAATGCCGTTCTCATCAGGCTCGATAATTACGCCCATTTCTTCCATCTTAGCAATAACCGGACCCAGATGATCTGCAATCGCACCCTCGACATACACATCGCCGCCCGTCATTGCCGCGGCAACCATATACGTTCCCGCCTCAACACGGTCCGGTATGACCGTATGCTCGGCCCCATGCAACTGCTCTACACCTTCGATGCGAATGACACCCGTTCCGGCACCGCGCACCTTGGCTCCCATCTTGTTCAAATAGTTCGCCAAGTCAACGATTTCCGGCTCGCGAGCGGCATTCTCGATCGTCGTTGTCCCTTCGGCCAACGTCGCCGCCATCATAATATTTTCAGTCGCACCGACACTCGCAACGTCCAAATAAATCTTGGCGCCCTTGAGTCGGCCGTTTACTTTCGCTTCAATATACCCTTGACCAAGTCCGATTTCCGCACCCATCGCTTCAAAACCTTTCAAATGCTGATCGATAGGCCGGGTTCCAATGGCACAGCCGCCTGGTAAGGAAATACGCGCCTGTCCCGCGCGGGCCAGTAATGGACCCATGACGAGGAACGATGCCCGCATCTTGCGTACGAGTTCATAAGGAGCTTCGAATGAATGAAGCTTCTCCGAATTAACACGAATGGTTTCATTGGAATATGTAAGGTTGGCTCCAAGCTTCTCCAACACATGGTGTATCGTCTTGACATCGTCGAGTGGAGGAGCATCGTAAATGATGCTTGCGCCCTTCTCTCCCAATAACGAAGCAGCGATGATCGGAAGCACTGAATTCTTTGCGCCACTTACGCGCACGGTGCCCGTCAGTCGTCTGCCTCCGCGGACGATAAATTTGCTCATCATGTTTCCCTCCGCGCTTTTTTTCGCCCCATCATCTATAAATCCGTAAAAAATGGCACGCTTTTTTTTCACCCAAACTCCATAATACCATTGTATTACAAGTAGGTACAAGCGATATTTTTCGACATACCCTTCCACATTTTACTTAGGGTTATCTACCATTGTTGACATCTTTATTCGATGTTATTCGACAAGTTCTGATTCTCTGTCGGGCGTAGCTTTGTTTGTGCGAATCATTGACAGCATTCCTGTAAGGGAACGCTGTCCTTTTTCCTCTTAACCATTCTGAATCGTTTCAAAACAAGAAGCGCAGCGATTGAGTCCATCCCCAATAATCTAAAAAAAACTGGGCAACCGCACGGCCCACAATAATCGCAAGGATAAGATGCAGCATTTTTCCTTGCGGACTTTGCGGATGTCGGATGAACAAGTCTATTTTCAGATGCTGCAGCGACCACCAAGCTATAGCAATGCATATAAGCGTAATAAGCATATGCGCCATGCCGCTCCATCCTACGGATGAAGTTACTTGAGACAACGAATCCTCCAACGCGAATTCCTCCCTTACTTCTCACTATTCAGCACATTGACGAGCATCGCCACGAATTCGGCCCGTGTCGCGAAGCGCTCCGGACCGAACCCTTCCTCCTGGTTGTTGGAGATCAGGCCCTGACGCTTCATTTCAGCAATCATGGGAGCAGCCCAATGTGTAGCGGCTACATCCTGAAATGGCGCCTCGGTTACCTTCGCCGGTGTAAGACCAAGCGCTTTGCCAAGCATGACGGCCATCTCGGCCCGCTTCACCATCCGGTTCGGACCGAAATGTTTTGGCCCCACCCCAGAGGTAATGCCTGCTTTGGCTACCCGGGCAACCGCAGCATGAGCCCAATGTGAAGAGGGCACATCCGTAAACGCAGGAGCCTGCCCGATATCGCGCTTCAGCTTGAAGGCGTTCGCGATGACCGAAGCGGCCTCTGCCCTGGAAATATGCCGATGCGGTTCGAACTTCGCGTCGCCGTATCCATTCATCCATCCGGACGTCACGGCTTCAACAATCGAATCCTCCGCCCAGTGGCCCTTTACGTCCCGCAATCCGGCGATAAGCGGCTCTGTGCTTACAGAGAGAAGATAATACTTCGTATCAAACTTCGCGTTTGTCGTCAGGCGTATATAATACGTTCCCGGATCCAACTTTGTTCCGGCCGCCACTTCGGTTTCCCCCGAAGCGTTGCTCCCAGATCCAAGAGACTTCTGCTCCTTCGACATAACCGCCATTGAGACAATGCGGTTCGAAGGCAGCTGGCTCAGCTTGAACGTTGCATAGACTGGCTTCTTGACGATGAATTGAAACCAATCGACATCATCTTCTTCGTGAAAGACGCCTTTATATTCGGTGCCCTCGCTAATCGTAACCGCCTCGTACATCTTATCGTTCGGCTCATTCGGATCAGCAAGCTGAGTCATATAATCCACATGCAGCGTATACTCGCCGGCTACTGCTTCCGGGCGTGCCGTCACTGCATTTTGCACCTGAATATAATACTTCCCAGGAGGCAGATCCTCCAGCAGGGCGATTTCGGACTGCCCTTCCTTCTGCTCATCAATCCAGCGAGTATCGATTTGCGAGCCTTTAATTTCAAGCGCCGGATCGATGCGGACCGTATCCGTACTTACCTTCAACCGCAGCGTTGCTTTGCTCGGCAGTTGAATCATGTACCAATCCGTGTCGCCCGCATGGCTGAACGTGCCAACGATATCTTGCGTTCGAGCCGGAATGGCATAAGCCTGGTACTGCTTGTCGTTCGGCTCGAACGGATCTTGATACACGATGAAGCGCGAGGCTAGTTTATAGGTTAACCCCACACTGCCAATGATGTCATCGGACGACAGACGCAGTACATTTTTCCCCCGTTTCACCGGAATAGCAGGCTGTTTGCTGCCAACGTCACTGTACGTTGTCCCAGAAACCTGTTCACCTGTAAAATGCGTAACATGTACTTTTCCCGACCCTTGAATACGTTGAAATTGAAGCTTTAACGTACCGTCATATGGCGCATCGACCACATACCAATGCTCTTCCTTTGTACGGAGAACCGCGCTTAGCGAAGTGTCGATTGGGAACACCCTCGCCTTATTGCGAGCCGTATTCGTCCCGAACGCATCTTCCTGAAACGGTACAGTCAATGCATCATCGGCACGGAGCAAACCGTAGCCGCTTTTACGGTTCCAGCCCTTCCCATCAATGTCCTTCGCCGTATAGCGTAAATGATGGCGAACCTGATACGGCTTCAACTCGGGGTATTTGCTCCATAAGAGCGCAGCCACTCCCGCCGCTTGCGGCGCTGCCATCGATGTGCCTTCTTCTGCTTTGTATCCGCCGCCCAATGCGGTAGTGAACACGTGCCAAGGCGCAACCACGTCGATTTCCGGACCGGTATTCGTCCTCGGCTCCACCTTCATCTGCGGTGTAGTGCCACCAACAGCGAAGACAGTAGGATAAGCGGCTGGATACTTGACAGCTACTTTATCCTGATATCGTCCCCCGTCATTCCCGGTTGCCGCAATGAGCAGGACGCCTTTTTTCTCCGCGTAGTTTACAATGTCTTCCATATATTTCGAATAGCGATACAATCCGACGGACATGACGACGACCTTCGCGCCATGGTCAACTGCATACAATATGCCTGCGCCCAGCTTGTCCTCATCGCCGTAGCCACGTGAATCGAGCGCTTTAATCGGCATAATCTTAGCTGACCAGAGCAGACCGGTCGTACCTTTGTTGTTGTTGCCCACGGCGCCAACCACACCCGCTACACTGGTGCCGTGCCCATTGTCATCCTGGGGCAAGCCTGAATCTAGAAGGTTGATGCCTTTAACGATATTTTGCTTGAGATCCGGATGATTGAAATCAATGCCCGTATCTACCAGCGCTATAATAATGGACGAATTGCTCTTGGCTTGAGTCCATGCCGTATCCGCCCCGATTTGCCGTAAATAATGCTGCTGCGCATACAGCGTATCATTCGGTTTTACCCCAGATGCTAATGAATGTACCGTATGGTTCGGCTCGATGTATTCCACCTGTCGCGAGTGCTTCGCATCGTGCAACCAATTTTCCGTCTCAGCTTCGTCTACAGGCCTAAGCACCGCAATATCAACGGCAGCCTGTTCGTTTATAATCTCACTTTTTTGCAGCAGTTTTGCATCCTTCTGCCCCTGCTTCCATTTGACAATCCAGGAGGTCGCGCACGCCTCAGCTTCATCATTCGCAGTTGAATAAGCGGCTGTACGCTTTGTCACGTTCATGCTGCTCATGCCCTGCTGTTCTGTTTCCTCCGTCTTGTACCTTTGCTGCAATGCTTGATTCAACGGTACCGATGCAATCGTCTCGCTTAACGTCAGAAAGGTAAGCGCAATGATCAAGGTCGATACGACGGCACGAGACAATCGTTTCATCATAAATCCCATCCAATTCGTACATCAAGGCCAGTTGAGTTTGAAGAATACAACACGTATTCGCCGTTCTTCCTGACCTCTAATCTAATTTGCTCTTCTTCTTGTTGGCATATGACCAATCAGGTCACAGCTTATGTTAAGGTTCGCCATGAAAGCAGCCATTCCTGTTACAAAACGTTAATTTAGGTCCTAAGACCTACCACAAAACAAAAAGACCCAAAATCCTCCGATGGAGTAATTTCAGGTCTCTTTTAAGAAAATACATCGTTATAAGATTGACTAGGAAGTCCAAGTCCTACAGGTCACTGCTGGAGCGATGTCCTTGCATACACTTCCTGTAATCTTTTGCGCGGGAAGCATGTTTACCGTATTAATAAATCCGTCCCGAGGGAGAAGACCCGTTGAATAGCGCTCATCACCATGTTCGGGAACACGCCAAGCGAGATAACGGCCAACACGCATATCACAATGACGAAGCCTTGCGTAAGCGATACACGGACTTGAGCTTCGCTGCCGGCCCGCATATACATTTGGCGAATAAATCCGAAGTAGAAATAGAAGGACACGACGCCCGACACCATCATGAGAATGGCAATCCACACCGCTTGCGAGGCAACTGCGCCCAAAATAATGTACAGCTTTCCGAAGAAGCCAGCTGTAATCGGAATGCCCGCTAACGATAGTACGAACACCGTCATAGCGACCGCGATCCACGGGGAGCGGTAATACAGACCGGCATACCCGCTCATCTCATCATGTCCAGCGGAGCGTTCTATTACCATATGGACAGCAAAAGCCCCCGTCGTCATAAATAAGTAAGCAACCAAGTAATACATAAACTCCGAGAAGTTCGATGTATGCAAATGACTTCCCAGCGGATTCAATGCAATTGGAACGAGCAAAAAGCCAGCATTCGCAATTCCAGACAAAGCAAGCAGCCGCTTCACGTTCGCCTGTCGCAGTGCCATAGTCGTACCAATTATCATCGACAACGCCGCAACGACCAGCAGCATAATCGAGAAATCACGGTAGATGACCATTTCTGGTCCGCCAAGGCCTAGGAACAAGCTGTAAAAAACGCGGAACAGAATGGCCAGACCCGCTCCTTTGGATACGACGGCAAGAAACGCGGTAACCGGCGTCGGAGCTCCCTGATATACGTCTGGAGACCACGCATGAAACGGTGCAGCCGCAATTTTAAAGCCGAAGCCCACAAGCATCAAAATAAAGCTTACATAGATGATTGCCTCGAAGGAAGCGGAGTTCCCCGTCAATCCCTGCGCCATTGCTCCAAGCTGAGTGCTGCCAGTGATGCCGTATAGGAAGGACATTCCATATAAGATAAAGGCCGATGCCACGCTGCCGAGGACAGCGTACTTGAACGCACCTTCCGTCGACTTCCGGTCGCTCTTCTTCATCGCCACCAAAATGTATGATGTGATGCTGAGCAGCTCCAGTCCGACATAGAGCGTAATCAAATCTCCGGAGGAGGCCATTATCATGCCGCCTAGCGCAGCAGGCAGCAACAAGTAATAGTACTCTCCCCGGTGCGGAATTTCTTCATCCCGCACATTGCCGATGCTCATGAGCAGAGTGAATGCAGTTCCGACCAAAAACACAATTTTGAGCAGCAAAGCAAATTCATCAACACGATAGCTGTGATTCAGCAGTTGAACGGCATCTGATGATTGCTGCATACGCTCATAAAGCTTCCATAAGACGAACCCAAGCGAAACGAGCACGCCAAGTAACGACAGTCCCCCGATCAGATCTCGATTTACGCGGCGGGGGAGCACCAGATCGATGAGCGTGATGAGTATGGCTGCAATAACGAGCGTAAGCTCGGGTGCCAGCAATGCAAGATCGCCCACTTGCAGCAGTTGAACAGTTGGCGCATCCATCGGCCTACCCCCTCACCTTGAATAATTCAATGATGTGTTCCACACCAGTCTCAATCGGAGCCGTCACAAAGTACGGGAATAGGCCGATTAAGACAATGCACGCGGTTAATACCATAATCGGCATTGCTTCCACGAGTCTGGCGTCCTTTAAAGCTGTATACCGTTCGTTCAGCGGACCGTACGAGATGGCCAGCACCCCGCGCAGAACATAGACCGCGCTCAAAATAATTCCTAAGGCGCCGAGCACGGCTGCCCACTTCATCGTTCCGAACAATCCAAGCAACGATAGAAGTTCGGCCACGAATCCGGATAGGCCTGGCAAGCCAAGCGATGCGAGCCCCGCAAGCAGCAGGATGCCGCATATAAACGGCATGCTCTTCGCCAAGCCGCCCAATTCATCGATTCGTGTCGTGCCCGTGCGTTCCAAGAGGCTGCCTACTATCAGGAAGAAGAGTGCCGAGATGAATCCATGCGACACCATCTGCACGACAGCTCCTTGCAGACCGATATCGTTCATCCCCGCGATGCCGAGCAGCACGAAGCCCATATGACTGATGCTGGAATAAGCAAGCACAAGCCGGAATTCCTTTTGCACGAAGGCCAGTATCGCGCCATACAGGATGTTAATTACGCCAAGGGCGGCAATGACGGTCGCCCATGACGCCGTCTGCTGCGGCAGAAGCGCCGTACCGAACTGAATGAGACCATAGGCGCCCATTTTCAAGAGCACGCCGGAGTGAAGCATGACGACCGGAGCAGGCGCCTCGGCATGAACACGCAGCATCCACGTATGAAACGGGAAGAGCGGCAGCTTAATTCCGAACGCGATGAGCAGCAGGACGAACACCAATGTGCGCATCCCTTCCGTAAGATAGAACGTGTTACCTTCGACCGCCATGTTCACAAATGCCTCTGGGTTGCCCAAATTCTGCATAATGACGTTCAGGTTGCCACTGTATATATACTGGCTGCCATCGCTCACTGCTGGATTCGGACCGAAGCCAGCGGTTACCGTCAAGATGACAAAAGCGACCAACAGGAGCGCGGAACCGAGACCGTTGTAGACGAGGAAGCGGTTCGCCGCCTTCTCGCGGTGCATGAAGCCCCATATGCCGATAAGGAAATACGTCGGAACGAGCGTCCATTCGAAAAACATAAAGAATAAGAACAAATCCCGCGCCATAAAGACGCCGAGCATCCCAACTTCAAGCAGGAGAAACAGAATGAAATAGGTCTTCCAACGTTTCTTCAGGTAAAGTGAAGCAAAGGCTGCCATAGATGCCACGATGGTAGTCATAACGACGAGCGGCAACGATAAGCCGTCAATCGATAGATGGTACTGTATATCAAATGTCCAGGATTGAATGCCTCTCATTAATTCGATGTTGAGCGGTATTGAAATCCATGATGACTGCTCCGTAAGCGCCTTTCCCTGTTCCAGCATGTCATAACCGCCATAAATAACGAGTGCAAGGAGCAGCGGCAAAATTGTCGTTCCAATGCCCACGATTTGGATGGCTCGCACGCGCCCTTTCGGAACGAGCAATAAAATAAGAACCCCGAGCAGCGGAGAGAAGGTGAGCAGCGTCAATATCGGCCAAGATGAAAGTTCACTCCACATTTACCAGAACCTCCTTCCGAGCGCCAATACAAGCACAACCAAACCTGCAAATCCGAACAACGATACCAAACCATACGTTTGCATCTGACCGTTCTGCAGACGGGTCGAGGTCTTGCCGATGCCAACCATTATTCCAGCCACCAGACGAACAAGGCCGTCGATGACCCACTTGTCGATGGCCTTCAGCACTTGGCCTATACCCTGCAAGGAACGGACAAACACAATTTGATACAGTTCATCGATGTAATATTTATTTGCGAGCAGACGATATACTGGACCAGCTGAGTCTTGGAGTCCATCACGCCGACTGCGGCCAGGGCCATATATCATATACCCTATACCAATTCCAAGCACGCCTACCAGAACGGAGACGACCATAACGATAACGTTGGCATGCTCCCCTGCTTCTTCCCCCGTCAACCAAGTACCGAAGGAACCGGTCCACGGTGTGTACACAAATCCAGAAACCACGGCCAACACGCTTAAAATGATAAGCGGCACCGTCATAGATGAAGGCGACTCGTGCGCCTTGGACGCATCGGATTCATTCGACGGCTGACCGGTAAAGACAAGGAAGAACAGCCGCGCCATATAAAATGCAGTAAAAAATGCGGCGATTGCACCGACGACGAACAACAGCTTATTGTGCTCCCATGCTGCCGATAAGATGGAATCCTTGGACCAGAAGCCGGATAGCGGCGGTATGCCCGATAACGCCAATGCTCCGATGGCAAACGTCCATGTTGTAACTTTCATCCGGCGGCCAAGCCCGCCCATTTGGAATATATCCTGTGTATGTACCGCGTGTATGACACTGCCTGCGCCCAGGAACAGCAGAGCTTTAAAGAAAGCATGCGTGAACAGGTGGAACACCCCGGCGGTTACCGCGCCAAGTCCGAGCGCCAGCATCATGTAGCCAAGCTGGCTGATGGTCGAGTAAGCCAGGATACGCTTCATGTCGCGCTGCGCGATAGCGATCGTGGCCGCAAAGATGGCGGTAAAACCGCCTACACTCGCGACGATCGTCATCGCCGTCGGCGACACGTGGAAGATATCGAAGGTGCGCGCCACGAGATATACGCCGGCGGCAACCATCGTCGCGGCATGAATTAATGCCGATATCGGTGTCGGACCTTCCATCGCATCCGGCAGCCACGCATGCAGCGGGAATTGCCCTGATTTCCCGACTGCGCCTATGAAGATCAGCGAGGCAATCCAGGTGGCGATGCCCGCTGAAATGCCATGCTGCGTAAGCGAGTCGGCACTGGCGAACACGTTGCTGATCATCGAGAAGTCGAGCGCATGGTTCGGCATGTGCCAGAACAGAAGCAGGATCGCAATCAAGAGCCCCACATCACCGATGCGCGTTATGATAAAAGCCTTTTTAGCCGCCGCGCGCGCCGCCGGCCGTTCATACCAGAAGCCGACGAGCAAAAATGAGCATACGCCGACCAGCTCCCAAAATATGTAGAGCTGCAGCATATTCGGCGACAGCACAAGTCCGAGCATCGAGCAAGTAAACAGGGCGATATAGGCGTAGAACACCGTCAGCCGCTCGTCCCCTTGCATATACCCTTTGGAATAAATGTTAACTAACGTGCTCACAAGCGTGACGATAACGAGCATCAACGCATTCAAATTCGTCACGTCAAATCCGAATTCCAGACGAATAGCCCCAAAGCCCAACCATTCAAAGCTTCGGGTATAGTCATCCGGTGATCCCTGTACCCGTTCCCACAAAACAAGGACGGAAAGTGCAAACGCGGCGAACGAGCTGAAGACGCCGATCGCGACGGCCACGCCTTTCATCTGGCGGCCGAATGCCGTCAGCACGAGGAACGCGAGCAGCGGAATGACCGGAATGGCCCAAGCGTACTGCGAAAAGACGGATTCCATTGTCGTATCCTCCCTACCGATTATCTCTTCAAGTCGTCAAATTCGTCCACGTTGGCCGTCCCGCGGTTCCGGTACAACGCGATCAGAATGGCAATGCCGATAGCCGCTTCCGCGGCCGCGATAGCAATCGTAAAGAGCGAGAAGATTTGCCCCTTTAAGCTTGGCACTACACCGTATTTAGAAAATGCGATTAAATTCAAATTGGCTGCATTCAGCATCAGCTCGATCGATAGGAGCACGATAACGGCGTTGCGTTTCGTCAATACTCCGAACAGGCCGATACAGAATAAGATAGCGGCGAGGGTCAAGTAAGAAGCCAACATCGTGCTCATCTTAGTCCGCCTCCTTTTTCGCGATGACGATAGCCCCAATGAAGGACACCGTAAGCAGAACGGACAGCAGCTCGAACGGGATGACATGTTCCGTAAAAATTTGCTTCCCAAGATTCAGTGTATTGTCCTCTGCCAACGACACCTTGTCGTGCACAGGAAATTCGGCGCTTCGTATGGAAAAAAAGAGAACTCCGAACAGGGCCAGACAGCCAATTGAAGCCAACCCTTCCTTCCACGGACGCACGAACTGTTCATCCTGCTTGTCGTGCCGGGTCATCATGATGCCGAATATCATTAAGATGGTGATCGCCCCCGTGTACACAAGCACTTGCACGAAAGCAACGAACTCCGCGTCGAGCAGCACATACATGCCGGCGAGCCCCAGAAAAGCGAACGCCAGCGAAACGACCATATGCACCACTTTCGTAAAGTTCAGCATCAAGACAGCACCAGAGATTATGCAAATGGACAGCACGAAGAAGGCAACCGTTTCCCCCGTCCATTCAATGGAGAAGTTAAACATTTTTCTTCGCGCCCCCTTTTGGCATGGCGGAATTGTTTTCTTGCCGGATCAGTTCGTTGTTGTCGTTCAGCCAATCCATATTTTTGAACAGATCATCCCGGCTGTAGGTCGAAAGTTCGAAATTGTTCGTCATGACAATCGCTTCGGTCGGACATACTTCCGTGCACAGATCGCACAGAATGCAAATCTCAAAGTTGATATCGTACGTATCGATCACTTTTCCTTTTTTCTCCGGGTCCGGATTCGGCTTGCCCGTCAGCGTAATGCAATCAGTAGGACAGATTTTCGCACAAAGGTTGCACACGATGCACTTGTCCGGGTCAAAATGTTGAATCCCGCGAAACCGGTCGGGCATTTGCAGAGGCACATCCGGGTACTTATAGGTGACTTTTTTTGATGTCATCGCCTTCCAGGTGACGCCAAGACCTTTTATCAATCCCTTCACGGATTTCACCCCTAGCCTTTTTGAGGTTGTTCAAAAAATCCCCTTTTGATCACGATTCGGCATCGAATCTCGCATTCACTCTCGCTGCTGAAAATGAGATCTTTTGAACATGAACTATTTGTTGAAAATTTCGATGTATACCGCCGTCAAAAATACGTTGATTAGGGCAAGCGGCAGCAGCACCTTCCACCCGAAGCTCATCAATTGATCCACGCGAATACGCGGCATCGTCGCACGCAGCCAAAAAAGGAAGAAGACGCAGAACGAGAATTTTAGCACGAACCACAGCAGCCCCGGGATGAAATCGAGAAACGGAAGCGGTGGATGCCAGCCGCCAAGGAACAATACGGTCGTAAGTGCCGACAGCGCGAACACATACACGTATTCCGACAACATGAAAAAGGCGAAGCGGAAGCCGCTGTACTCGACGTGATAGCCTGCTACGAGCTCTGACTCCGCTTCCGGCAAGTCGAACGGGGTGCGGTTCAGTTCGGACACCCCGGCAATAATAAAGACGACGAAGCCGATAATTTGCGGGAGAAAGTTCCACTCCCAGAAGTAGTTTCCTTGCCCTTCTACAATAGTACGCAAGCTGAGCGATCCGTTCAACATAATTACGCCGACGACGGAAATGACAAGCGGAATTTCATAGCTTACCATCTGCGCTGCAGAGCGCATTCCTCCCAAAAGAGAATATTTGTTGTTCGAAGCCCAACCACCTAAAATGATACCAATAGTTGAAATGCTGGACAATGCCGCATAGTATAACAGTCCTACATTTAAATCGGCAAACCCCAGGTTTGCACTATATGGGAGCGTCGCTAACACGGCAAACGCCGGAACGTAAGTGATGACTGGAGCTAAGATGAACAGCGCTCTGTCTGCTTTGCGAGGAATAGTATCTTCTTTAAGCAAAAGCTTAAAAATATCGGCAACCGTCTGCAGCAGTCCGAACGGTCCGACGCGTGTAGGTCCGTGACGAAGCTGCATCCAGCCGATAACTTTGCGTTCGAAGTAAATTGCATAGGTGACGAAGCCAAGAACGACGAAGAGAAACACGACTCCCCATCCGAGAAAAATAAATCCGTTCTGCCACGTAAGTGTCTGCTTCAGTAGTTCGTCCATTAGCAATCCACCTCCCCAACGACGATATCGACCCCGCCCAATATGGTAATGAGGTTCGTCATCGTCTCACCAACGAGCAGCTTCGGCAGGATCTGCAAATTGACAAAAGATGGACGGCGGAACTTCAAGCGGTACGGCTCCGCTTTCCCTTTAGAAATAATATAGCATCCAATCTCACCGCGCGGAGATTCAATCCGTGCGTACATTTCTCCGGCCGGCGGCCGAATGACACGCGGCACTTTGCCCATCGTCTCTCCTTCGCTCGGGAACTGCTCCACTGCTTGCTCCAAAATACGCAGGCTCTGCCGTAACTCCTCCATACGAATTAGATAACGATCATAGCAATCTCCGTTCACGCCGAGCGGCACATCGAATTCAAACCGGTCATACAAGCTGTATGGCTCATCCTTGCGCAAGTCCCAGTTCACGCCCGTACAGCGCAGGTTGGCCCCACTAAGGCCATATGCGATGGCTGTCTCGGCATCATAAGCGCCTACCCCTTTGATGCGGGCGAGAAAAATCTCATTGCCGCTAACTAGCTTGTCGTACTCGTTCAACCGCTTCTTCATATACGGGAGGAATTCACGCACCTTGTCAATCCATCCCGGAGGGGCATCCCATTTGACGCCGCCAACCCGCATGTAATTGTAGGTGAGACGCGCTCCGCACAACTCGTTAAATAAATCGATAATAATTTCCCGGTCACGGAATGCGTACAGGAACGGACTCATCGCCCCTATATCAAGCAAATATGTCCCCCACCATACTAAATGGCTTGCAACACGCTGCAGTTCCATCACGATAAGACGCAGAAATTCAGCTCGTTCCGGAATTTCAATGCTCATCATTTTCTCAACTGCATGCACGAGCACGTAGTTGTTAGTCATGGCGGACACATAATCCATCCGGTCCGTATAAGGAATAATTTGCGTATAACTCAGACTCTCGGCCAGCTTCTCCGTTCCCCGGTGCAAGTAACCCATTACCGGAGTGGCTTCAGTGATAACCTCACCGTCCAGCTTGACGACGATACGGAATACTCCATGCGTGCTAGGGTGCTGCGGTCCGACGTTCAAAAGCAATTCTTCTGTGCGAATCACGGGTGGTTACACCTCCGAATCCAACGACTCGTAATCTTTGCGCAGCGGGTGTCCTACCCAATCATCCGGCATCATGATGCGGCGCAAATCGGGATGTCCCGTAAACTGAATGCCGAGCAAATCATAAGCTTCACGCTCGTTCCAATCCGCCGTCGGCCAGATTGGCGTGACCGAGGCGACCGTCGGCGCTTCACGATCAACCTTGACGTGAACCGCGACTTCTGCCTTCGTCGATAAATTAATCATATGGTAAACAACCTCGAGATGCGTTTCCTGATCCACGCCGGACAGGTTGCGTAAATACTCGCATGACCATTCCAAATGACCGCGCAGCTGATGCGCGCAGGATAGCCAATGCTCATTTTTAATCGTCACAGTGGGCAAATGATCGTTCTCATAGTTGATGACAGCATCCTCCACCGCATCCTCAGCCACGTCCGCCTTCAGCATGGCGACCAGCCGGTCAAGAAGGGGCTGCTTCGGCGACGGTTCCTTCGGCTTCGGCGGCTCTTCATTCGCCTTGGCGCGCGGTGCGCGTGCCGGCCGCTCCGGCTTCTCCTCGCCTGCCGCGGTGCCCTCTGCCTTATCGCGGGCACGCGCAGGCTTGTCGGCGGGTGCTTCTGCGCTTCCCTCGACTCTTTCGGCAGCGGCTTTCGCACGAGCAGCGCGCGCTTCGGCTGCTGCTTGCACGCGAGCCGCCTTCTCCTCTTCAGTGAGCGGCGCCCGCTTCGGCTTGTCTGCCCCCGTGGACGCAGGTGCATCCGCCGTTGGGGAGGTTCCCGCCTCGGCTGCTGCAGCCGTATCTGTCGGCACCTCAGTATCCGGCTTTACCGATTCTTCTGATTGTGGTTCTGACACGTCGTTCGTTCTCTCTAGTTTCGTTTCCTTATCCTTTTGTTCTTCACTCATGAGTTGGTCACCCGCTTCCCGGTCTTCGCCTCATAGCGGATCTTCTCTTGCAGCTTGTTAATGCCATAAATCAGCGCGGCGGGATTCGGCGGACAGCCCGGAATATAAATATCGACGGGCACAATCTGGTCTACACCCTTAATGACCGCATAGGATTTGACGTAAGGTCCGCCCGCAGTGGCGCAAGAGCCCATGGCAATAACCCACTTCGGTTCTGGCATCTGATCATACAGTCGCCTTAAGAGCGGCCCCATCTTCTTCGTGACGGTTCCCGCCACAATCATACAGTCCGACTGACGGGGGGACGTCCGGAAAATAACGCCGAAGCGGTCCAGATCGTAATGGGATGCTCCGGTCCCCATCATTTCGATGGCGCAGCATGCAAGCCCGAACGTCAAAGGCCATAGTGAATTGCTGCGCGCCCATGCCTTCAACTGCTCCAACGTGCCAAAAAACACGTTGCGGTCTAACTCTTGCCGTTCCTCCGGCGTGATTGACTCTAATGAGAGTTCCATTGAAGCACCTTCTTTTTCCAGGCATAAATTAATCCGACTAACAGCAATCCAACGAAAATCAACATCTCGACGAGCGCAAACAATCCCAATTGATTATACGCGACCGCCCACGGGTACAAGAAAACGGTTTCCACATCGAAAATGACAAACATAAGCGCAAACAAGTAGTACCGGATGTTAAACCGGACTTGTCCGACACCGACCGGATCGTTACCGCTTTCATAAGTCGTCTGCTTCATTTCTGTAGGCTTCTTCGGTCGCAATAATCGGCCAGCCGTCAGTGCGGCAACCGGCAGGAAAATACCCAGCCCGACAAAAATGGCCACAATGACGTAATTATTGATGTACTCCAAAGACATCCCCTCCGTCGCAGCAGCTAACATTTTGCAAGAAAACTGTGCAATTTGTAATAAACCCGCCACAATTATAACAAAACCTACCAACCCCGTCTATGCAATTCCTGCCACCTTTTACCTCTTTTTTCGGGAATGACATGGTTTATTCAATATATAACTATTCACATGCATCAGCGACTAGAAGTGCATGTGCAAAAAGTACACTTTTCAGCACCGAGAGGGTTGCAAGAAGCTGAAGAAGGAGGAGCCGAGCATTGGCGAGACTACATGAGCACTGGACTTGAAGGGGAATGCAAGATTCGATGTCGAAATGCCATCAGATAATCATCGTGATCAAAAGGGGTATTTTTACACAACCTGTAGAAAATGCTCCAATTGAACGTTTTGTGACAACACAAAGCCATTTCACAAAAAAAAAGGAGCTGCGGACGTACCACAGCTCACGGAGGATGAGGAAACTACCTACAATTAACGAACCTACTGCAAAACAAAATAACCAAGAAGAAGGGATTTCGACACTGTTGTTTAATATGACCATCATCCATTTGAGAATGATTATCAATATTAACTGTCTTCATTATAAAAGCTTCTCCCATCACCGTCAAGCAATATTTTTCAATATTTTGACACGCTCCCGATTGGCTTCCTGCGCATCAAGTTCGATTGAATCCATCGGACATAGCAGTTATAGTTGATACTTTATCCAATTGTCGGAAATGTGAAAAATGATTTTGAACTTACCTGTCTCTTCGGTTTACAATACTTAATAGTGCGTGTTCAAAAAGTTCACAGAAGGGGACCTTTTGAACAACCTCTTATACATTGGACTAACAACAAGGGGTTGAATGAAATGACACAACCGATGATTTGGATCGTCGGCGCAGGATGCGGTATCGGACTCGGCATTGCAAAGTCGTTCGGACAACGGGGATACCGTCCCATGCTTATTACACGCGAGGCACAGACGCTTTCGCAAATGCAGGATATTTTACACGACATGAATATAGAAGCCGCCGGTGCGGTTGCCCATACGGGAGACGAGCAGGCGCTACGGGATACGTTAGCACACTTGGACACAGAATGGGGCACACCTGATGTGCTCGTGTACAACGCTTCTGCTCACACACCCGGGCTTCCTTCCGAAGTGGTGCCCGGACAAGTGACCGAGGACTTTAAAGTGAACGTGATTGGGGCGTTAACGGCCGCTCAATGCGTACTGCCCGGTATGAGAGCACGTGGCACGGGCTCCCTGCTGCTTACGGGTGGCGGACAGGCTATGCATCCGACGGCGGCATTGGCATCGCTCGGCATCGGCAAATCCGCGCTGCGCAGTCTGGCGCTCAGTCTGCACGAGGAGTTCAAAGGATACGGACTGTATGCCGGCACATTAACGGTATGCGGGTTCGTTCAGCATAATACACCGTTTGATCCGCAAACGATCGGGGATGCGTTCTATCAAATGCATAAGAAAAAGGTCGAAGCTGAGGTTGTGCTTAAACCTTGATATTATTAATTTTTGAAGTCGTTAACTTTTAAATCCATTAATTCTTAAGGCCATCAATTTTTAATTCCCTTAATACAACATATGGAGACCGTTTAGAACCGGAGAGGCACGCGTACGCTTGTCTCCCCGGTTTTTTCTATATGCCGTTTAGCCGCCCAATCCGTACAGTTTATTGTATATTCTCCAATGGGGCTTACTCCGACTGCTAAAAACAATTTAGTTCAACTTATATATTGCTAGGTTTGCTCCCCCGCCGTAAGCATCTCTTCTGTCCGATCGCATAAGTTTTTCGTTTCTACTTCACACTAAATGCAATAGATACGCTGAATGGATGTATTTATGACAAAGGAGTGGCGTAATTGGATGCACATAACACGAACGGAAGAAGGAAGCTCAATCGGTGGGTAATCTGGGTTACCTGTCTCCTCCTCACTTTCGTCTCCGCACTTAATGGGTGCTCGACGTCTTCCCCGCAGCCGAAGCCGCATTCCGAATCAATCACCGGCGAGGAACAAGTCCCCCGGCGATTTCATGTCAACGAAGCTGCTGATGCTTCTGTACCTGATCTGCTGCAGTCGCTTCGCGCCGCGGCCTGGCCGCAGCTGAACAACGTCTGGCCGCATGTTCCATGGTCTGATGTGGTACTCCTCTACGCGGATGGCGATCAGGTCTACGCCATCGAAGCGAAAAGCGTCCGGCTGCTGGCGGGGAGCGATCGTCAAGCCGCTCTGCCATTGCCCGACTACGGGCAAGTGAGCGTGCGGACATGGCAAGGCAGCCATGCCGTAATCGTACGGAAGGTGGATAGCCGCCTGCAAGGACCCATCACGGAACCGGAAGCGGAACGAGCCTTCCGGCTTGCTACAGAGCAGCTGGTGATTACGTTGGGCTTCCCTCGCGAAGGCAAACGACGCGCAACACGATACCCGCTGAGTGAAAAACCGCGCGAATACCGGTTGGCACTTATCGATCGGTTGACCAGCGCCGTATTGGATGAGACTTACCGTAAGAATCGTCTGCAGGAAGCAAAATATTGGTGGGATACGTATCATCAATACGCCGCTGACGATTCACGTGCACGCATAAACGAAGAGATCCGCGAAGGAACGGCAGGGTACGTCAGTCACTATGCTCTGTACGCAGCTGCTCATCCTGATGCCAGTGATGTGGCGTCATGGAGACGTTCACTGCGTGCGGAAGCTGCGCAATGGAAGCCGTCCGCGTTAACCTTCCTTGAGGAAGAAAGCCGTGCTGTCACACTGTGGGCAGCGTTGTTGGCGGATGAGGCCGGAATCGATTGGCGGGAAGCCGCCTATAATGGCACCGAGCCCGTAAGAACGCTCTTGTCGTCCCAGTCCGCTGAATGGCAGTCGTTGCCGGCAGAGATCGCAGTCGAGGCCAAGGAGCTGACGAATAGACTGAACCAAATGGTGTCGGAACGCATGAGCCTGTTCATCAGCGGCTACGAAGATACGAAGAAGCCACTGCTCGTGCTTCCTGCTGGCGGAACCCGCAATGGTGCGCATTGGGAAGGATTTTACCAGAGCAGCGATATCCCGGGTACGATTCTTCATGCAGTTACCGGAAGCGTGGACGTGCTGACAGGATCAGCTCAGCTGCGCAATAAGACTGTCGCTGTTCAGCCGAATCGCTTCAAGGCACAGCTCAAGGATGAAGAAGCGGTGCTGGTCATTCCGTTGTGGGAAAATGATTACACGTGGAAAGATCAGTCTATTCAACTCACCGAGCCGCTCTTGCAGGGCAAGTTCAACGCTGTATCTCAATTCGATATGTACGGGCGACGCTACTTCATCGCAGATGTAGCGAACCCTGCACTGCCAGGGGGAGGAATCGGACCGTACACTCCTCCGATTGCCGCCAATGAACCGCTAAGGGACATTCGCGGACACTGGGCAGAGAGCACGATCGCACAGCTCATCGCCGACCACACGATGAGCGGCTATGAGGATGGAACGTTCCGGCCGAATCGCCGGGTGACACGAGCCGAATTCGCGCAAATGATCGTTGGCGCATACAAGCTGAAGCCGCGTGCCGGTCGCGTCTACTCAGATACAGCCAAGCATTGGGCCAAGGACGCTATCGCGACGGCACAATCGTACGGTATCGTACAAGGCTATGATGAGAATACGTACGGATCGAATGATTGGATTACACGCGAACAGATGGCGGTTATGCTAGTCCAAGCTTCGCATTTGCCCAAGCGATCATTGGCTGAAGCGTACAAACGGTATACAGATACGTATTTGCTGTCCGGATGGGCTGAACAAGATGTATACACTGCCATTTCCTACGGCGTGCTCAGCGGCTATGAAGACCGAAAGCTAAAGCCTCTCCACCGGGCAACGCGTGCAGAAGCAGCCGTCATGCTGCACAATGCGCTCCAACTCAAGACAAGATAAACGGGTAACCATACGGACAAGAACCGGGTGGGCTCCGTACACGACATGACTCACCCGGTTTTTTGTGCTACGTGTTAATCCATGTTCAGAATGATTCCAAGCTTAACGAAAAAGGGACTGTACCCGCAGCAGAGCTTCTGCTTGCGGGGACAATCCCTTACTAATGCCAAAGGCATTTTACCATTGTCTTTGCGATACTTTAATCCGCGTCACGGCACGATGGAGCGATAATTCCGCACGACGGAAATCGACGGAATCTTGCTTGCTCCGTTGAGCTATCGCCAGGCGCTGCTCCGCCCGGGCTTTCGCTGCTTTCGCGCGTTCAACGTCGATATCATCCGGTAATTCAGCGCTTTCCGCAAGCACGACGACTTTGTCTTTGCGCACTTCGACAAATCCACCGTGAACCGCAATCCAATGCTCTCTGCCGCCTTCTTTGATCTTCATCGGACCAATTTGAAGCGGAGTGACCAAAGGAATATGGTTCGCCAAAATACCTAGCTCACCTTCGACGCCCTTGACGCTAATCATGTCCACCTGCTGTTCGAACACTTTGCGCTCCGGTGTAACAATTTCCAACAAATAGGTGCTCAACTGCGGTTTCCTCCTTCCGTTCTGCCTGCCGCATTGGCTTAGGCAGCCCGTTTCACGTCAAGCCGCTTACAGCGTCTTTGCTTTCTCCACAGCTTCTTCGATTGTGCCGACAAACAAGAAAGCTGCTTCCGGAAGGTCATCATACTTGCCATCCAGAATTTCTTTGAAGCTGCGCACCGTTTCTTTAACCGGTACGTACTTCCCTTTAATGTTCGTGAACGCCTCTGCCACGTGGAACGGTTGGGACAAGAAACGTTGGATTTTACGGGCACGTGCAACTGTCAGCTTGTCTTCCTCTGACAATTCATCCATACCGAGAATGGCGATAATGTCCTGCAGCTCTTTATAGCGCTGCAAAATCTTCTTCACGCCTTGAGCAACATCGTAGTGTTCTTCGCCCACGACTTCTGGAGTCAAAATACGGGAAGAAGAAGACAACGGATCAACAGCCGGGAAGATACCCATCTCGGAAATTTTCCGATCCAAGTTCGTCGTCGCGTCCAAGTGAGCAAACGTTGTTGCAGGAGCCGGGTCAGTATAGTCATCCGCAGGAACGTAGATCGCTTGAATGGAAGTAACGGAACCTTTCTTCGTCGATGTAATCCGCTCTTGTAATTGACCCATTTCCGTAGCCAGCGTAGGCTGATAACCTACCGCGGAAGGCATGCGGCCGAGAAGCGCGGATACTTCGGAACCCGCTTGCGTGAAGCGGAAAATGTTGTCGATAAAGAGAAGCACGTCCTTGCCTTCTTCATCACGGAAATATTCCGCCATTGTCAAACCAGTCAGGGCCACGCGCAGACGCGCTCCAGGCGGTTCGTTCATCTGACCGAACACCATCGCCGTCTTGTTGATAACGCCGGACTCTCTCATCTCATAATACAAGTCGTTACCTTCACGTGTACGCTCGCCTACACCAGCGAATACGGAGATACCGCCATGCTCTTGTGCGATGTTGTTGATAAGCTCTTGAATCGTTACCGTCTTCCCTACGCCCGCACCGCCGAAGAGGCCGATTTTACCGCCCTTCGCATACGGAGCAAGCAAGTCGATAACTTTGATGCCTGTCTCCAAAATTTCCGCCTGCGTGGACAATTCATCGAAGCCAGGAGCCGGTTTATGAATCGGACTGACCATCTCACGGCTAACATCGCCTGCATTGTCAATCGTATTGCCGAGTACGTTAAATACGCGCCCCAGTGTAACAGAGCCCACAGGAACGGTAATTGGCGAACCCATATCTGTTGCTTCCATGCCACGCACCAGACCGTCTGTCGAAGACATCGCAACGCAGCGAACTACGTTGTCACCCAAGTGAACCGATGTTTCCAACGTCAAGTTGATGTCAGGTGCGCCAGGAGTCGTCGATTTCTGTTCAATCTTGATCGCGTTCAAAATCTCAGGCAGTTGTCCACGTTCGAACTCAACGTCGATAACCGGACCCGTAACGCTAATAACGCGTCCTTTATTCATCTCGTTCCCTCCTACTGAAAAGCTTGCGCTATCCCGTTATGCTTGAGCGTTCGCTCCAGCTACAATCTCCGAAATCTCTTGCGTAATCGCCGCTTGGCGCGCACGGTTGTATGTCAATGTCAGCGAATTAATCATCTTCGTCGCATTTTTCGTCGCACTGCCCATTGCCGTCATTTGCGCACCGAATTCACTTGCTTTCGCATCCAGCAGTGCGCTGTAAATGATCGTTTCCGCATATTTCGGCAATAGCTGCTCCAACACGCTCTCCGGAGATGGTTCATACTCGTAAGAAGCTGTTCCTCCGCTGAATGTGTTATCATCTAGCGGCAAAAGGCGCTTCTCGACCGGCGTTTGTGTGATCGCGTTAATGAATTGATTGTAGAACAAGTTCAATTCATCGTACTGCTCTTCCTCAAAAAACTTAACCGCCTTGTATGCAATCGACTTGATGTCGGCAAACGTTGGCGAGTCCGGCAATTCCGTCACGTCTTCCACAATCGGCATCCCTCTGCGGCGGAAATAATCCCGCCCTTTGCGTCCGATGACAAATAGCGCAAACTCATCATTGGACTGATGGCGTTCCTTGATCGTTTGTGACACTTTGCGGAGTACGTTGGCATTGTAACCGCCCTTTAATCCCCGGTCTGAAGTGATGACAAGGTATCCCGTCTTCTTGACCGGACGCTTCTCGAGCATCGGATGCTGAATGCCTTGGGTGCCTGCCGCAATGCTGGACACTACTTCTTTAAGCTTTTCCGCATAAGGACGAGCCGCTTGCGCTTTCTCCTGTGCGCGGCGCAGCTTCGCTGCAGCAACCATCTCCATCGCCTTCGTGATTTGCTTCGTGCTCTGTACACTCTTAATCTGGCGTTTAATATCAAGCATTCCTATAGCCACTTACGTTTCACCTGCCTTTGGCACTTTGCGCGGGGCAAAGCGGACTTCTTCAGCATGCCTGCCGGGGCGCCGCAGCGCGGCCCGGCTGCATATGATTCTGTATATTAAACCGAAACGGCAAAGCTTTTCTTAAACTTCGTCACGGCATTTACCAATGCTTCTTCATTCTCTTTCGACAAATCTTTCGTGTCGCGAATCGATTGGAAAATAGCCTCGTGATTGGATTCAAGGAATGCATGGAATTCATTTTCGAAGCGGCGGACATCTTTCACCGGAATTTCGTCGAGATGCCCTCTCGTTGCCACGTAAATGCTGACAACCTGCTTCTCAACCGGCAACGGTTGGTTAACACCCTGCTTCAAGATCTCCATCAGACGATCACCGCGGTTCAAGCGGGATAACGTCGATTTGTCCAGATCAGAACCGAACTGGGAGAATGCTTGCAGCTCGCGATATTGCGCAAGATCGAGCTTCAACGTACCAGCGACCTTCTTCATCGCTTTGATTTGCGCCGCTCCCCCTACGCGGGATACGGAAATACCTACGTTAACCGCAGGACGTTGACCCGAATAGAACAAGTCAGACTCCAAGAAAATCTGTCCGTCTGTTATGGAAATTACGTTGGTCGGGATATAAGCGGATACGTCGTTCGCTTGTGTCTCGATGAAAGGCAATGCGGTCAAAGAACCGCCACCGTTCTCGTCGCTAAGCTTCGCAGCGCGCTCCAACAAACGGGAATGCAAATAGAAGACATCCCCTGGATACGCCTCACGTCCTGGAGGACGGCGAAGGAGCAAGGACAATTCGCGGTATGCCGCGGCTTGCTTCGACAAGTCATCGTAAACGACAAGCACGTGCTCGCCTTTGTACATGAAATATTCACCCATCGCACAGCCTGCGTATGGAGCCAAGAACAGAAGTGGAGCTGGCTCGGAAGCAGATGCCGTTACGACGATTGTATATTCAAGCGCACCGTGGCGGCGCAATGTCTCCACGACTTGCGCAACTGTGGATTGCTTTTGTCCAATTGCAACGTAAATACATTTTACGCCGTTGCCTTTTTGGTTAATGATCGTATCAATCGCGATCGTCGTCTTACCTGTTTGACGGTCGCCGATAATCAGCTCACGCTGACCTCGTCCGATTGGAACCATCGAGTCAATCGCTTTAATACCAGTTTGCATCGGCTCATGAACCGATTTCCGGTCGATAACGCCCGGCGCATTCGCTTCTACCGGACGGAATTCTGTTGTCGCGATTGGTCCTTTCCCGTCGACCGGATGACCGAGCGGATTTACGACACGGCCTAGCATCGCTTCGCCGACAGGAACCTCCATGATGCGACCTGTGCGCTTCACTTGGTCTCCTTCGCGAATATCTGTATATGGTCCAAGAATAACGATACCTACGTTGTTCTCTTCCAGGTTGAGTGCCATCCCCATAACGCCATTGGAGAATTCGAGCAGCTCACCGGACATACATTGCTCTAATCCGTGCACGCGAGCAATACCGTCACCGACATTAATGACAGTGCCGACTTCTGCCACTTCGATTTCCGATTTGTACTTCTCGATTTGACTTTTAATCAGCGTGCTGATTTCATCAGGTCTGATGCTCAATTCGCTTCACCCCATTCTACCGTGCTATATATGAAAACTACCGTGCTTGAGATTTCAATGTTTTGTTCATGCGATCCAACTTGCCGGACAAGCTGCCATCATACAGACGATCCCCAATGCGGACGAGCATGCCGCCAATGATGGATGCATCGACCACGTTATGAATGCGGATGGTCTTGCCCAGCTTGTGACCGAACTCTGCGGCAACAGCTTGCTTCTCCGCATCATTCAACGGATAAGCCGTTGTCACATAAGCATCCAACAGCCCGATCGCTTCACCCGCAATGCGAATATAACTGTTAACCACCTCATGCAAAATATTGATGCGGCCGCGCTCGATAAGCAGCTGCAGCGTATTGTATACAATGTCGGAGACTTGATCTTTGAGCGCAATGTCCAGCACCCCGATTTTGTCTGCCAACACAACATTCGGCGATGTCAACAAGATATACAGCTTCTCGTTGTCGGATACCACTGTCGCCACATCTTTCAGTTGCTGTTCGGTTTCCGAGACAGTCTTGCGATCCTCGGCAAGTTCGAACAGCGCTCTGGCGTAACGCTTTGCAACTCCGATTTCTTGGCTCATTGTTTGTCCCCTACCTCTTTCAGGTATTGGCCAACCAATTGCTCTTGCTCCTTCTCATCCACTTGTTTCTCCAAGATTTTGGAAGCAATCGCAACGGACATGCTGCTTACTTCGTTGCGAAGCGCAGCCACCGCCTTGTTCTTCTCGCTCTCGATATCACGGGCCGCTTCTTCTTTCAAGCGAACCGATTCTTCTTTTGCGCCAGAAAGTATATCGTCTGCTTGTCGCGCGCTGGTCTGTCTCGCTTGCTCGATAATGTCGTACGCTTCCTTGCGCGCTGTAGCAAGAGCTTGCTTCTGTTCTTCCACAAACGTTTGTGCTTGCGTACGGCTGTTAGCCGCTTCATCCATTTGCTGCTGAACCAATGCCCGGCGTTTTTCCATGACGTCGAACAGAGGCCCAAAAGCATATTTTCTCAGTAATAGATAGAGAATTAAAAAAGCAATAATTGAAAAAACCATATTTTCCCAAACTAAGCTCACTACAGTCACTCCTTTCCGTTAAGCATGAAGTGGATTAACAAAACGAAGGCGCGGATGGCATCGGCCTTCCCCGCCAAACCGTGTTTATAATCATCATTAAGAGAAAAGGATCAAGAATGCGATAACTGTAGCCGCGAGCGGAACAACTTCTACGATACCGACCCCGATAAACATCGTCGTCTGCAATGGACCGCGTGCTTCTGGTTGACGAGCAATCGATTCTACCGTACGGCTGACGATCATACCATTACCAAGACCTGCGCCCAAAGCGCCTAAACCTACTGCAATTGCTGCTGCTAACATTTCCATTAGAAAATCCTCCTCGAATCTGTTTATTATTTTAGTGCTTTGTTTATATATCTCATCCGAAGTAACCCATAACGGGAAAGGGTTCGGGCAGAGTTTGTCAATACTCTTCGTGTATCGTCGTTTGCGCAATATACACCATTGTCAAAATAGTGAAGATAAAGGCTTGCAATGCGCCAATGAAAATACTGAATCCTTGCCACGCCGCGAGAAATGGAACCCCGAATACTCCCGCCTTAATAATGGTGGAAATGAGCACTTCACCCGCGAAAATATTCGCGAACAAACGAATCGCCAAAGCGATTGGCTTGGCCAAATTCTCAATAATGTTCAGAGGCAGGAAGAACCAGTATGGCTCCACATAATGTTTCAAGTAATGCTTCCGGTTATGTTTCAAACCTAAGTAGTTCATCAGGACAAAGACGATAATGGCAAGACCGAACGTAATGTTAATATCCGCTGTCGGTGATTTCCACCATAGCAGTTCGATATGCGGGTCTTTTCCCTCCGCAGCCAATTTGTCGAGTGCAACCTGACTTGTCGTCACGATTTCTTGACCGAAAATCGATACCGGATGATGCGTTTCAGTCATGATGGCAAACGGCAAACCGAGCAGATTGGATACAAAGATAAACAAGATGAGCGTCAACCCTAAAGAAATGTAAGGCTTACCCTTCTTAAGATCCATGGCACTGCCGACAATACCTTGCACGAATTCGACAACCCATTCCATAAAATTTTGCAATTTGGAAGGATTTTCGACCGATAAGTTGCGCACGGCCAAGCGGCAAAGCACGAATACGACGATCATGCTTACTAGCAGCATGAATACTGCCGATAAGTCGATGTTTAAGCCCCCAAGTTGAATAATCGGTGCTGAATGCATGTAATGTGTTCACCCCTTTCCAAAATAAAGTTACTTATTTTGTCTTATTCCAAAAAAGATACTCACAGGAATGGTCAATAGCTGCGCGATGAACAATCCGACTATGGTTGACGGTAGCGATATTTTCACATGACCCAATTTCGCTGCGATCATGACGGCCAAGAATGCAATACACATTCTCGTAACCATTCCAAAATTGTACCGCTTCCTCTCCGCGCTTACGGCAAGGTCGACAAGTTGCCGGACCTTCATCGACAAATATCGAACGTTGATCAAGCCTATAGCCGTGCCCAGCGTCAAGCCTGCAGCTATTGGCCGGTATTCCGGTGCAAAAGCCCATACGAGAAGGAACACCGACAACAGGATGAACGTCACTCTGGTAACGGCATTGACAATGGAAGTCATATCATTCATCTTGTTCCCCCATGAACTTTCTAACAAAGTAGACGATGTTCGCGATACCGAGACACATCCCGGATATCGCACCTACGGCAAGCCAAAGCTTAGGTCCGTCCAATGCATGAGCTAACCACTTCCCAACGAAAAATCCAATGAGAATATATATGGCAAGCATAACGCCGGCTCCACCAATACTGAGAGCGACCAGCCACAGGTTATCATTGCGTTTAGTGGTCTTCATAGGCTATAATTCCCATTCATTTTACTTAACAATACGAGATTTTGTCAATTCATAAAAACCCTGTATTTATAAGGATGAAAACGATGTATTTTCGTTTCCCAGGCTGCAAAAAACCGCGTAAACCGTACAGTGTCACTGTATGCTGGAACGTTATGCTCTAGAAGACAGCACTGAATCAATTTGTGAACGTTGTGTGAAATTCTTCCGGACGCTCCGCCTGCATGCCAAAATTGTGAAGAATCGCACTGACAATTCGTTGGGATGCTTTGCCATCCCCGTAGGGATTGGCGGCTTTGCTCATCCGTGCATAAGTTGATTCATCCGTCAATAATGCCTTTGTACGTGTGTATACCATCTCCTCTTCGGTACCGACCAATTCTAAAGTGCCTGCATCGATGCCTTCCGGTCGTTCGGTAGTTTCACGAAGGACGAGTACCGGTATGCCAAATGACGGTGCTTCCTCCTGGAGACCGCCCGAATCGGTGAGTATGAGATGCGTATGAGGATAAAAATTATGAAAGTCCACCACATCAAACGGGTCAATCAGCTTAATGCGCGGGTGATCCCCCAACATCTCATAGGCCGGTTCACGAACTGCCGGACTAAGATGGACCGGATACACGATGGCGATATCATCGAACTCGTCCGCTATACGGCGCACGGCGCGGAATATATTGCGGTGCGGTTCTCCCTGCGATTCACGACGGTGAGCCGTCATCAGCACGAGCCGCTTGCCCTGTGCCCAATCGAGCACTTCATGCGTGTAATCGGATCGTACTGTATATTGAAACACATCTGTTACCGTGTTGCCTGTGACAAATATCGATGAATCTTTCTTGTTTTCGTGTCTCAAGTTATTTGCCGACCAATCGGTAGGCGCAAAATGCAGGTCTGCCAATACTCCGGTCAATTGCCGGTTCATTTCTTCCGGATACGGCGACAATTTATTCCATGTGCGCAATCCGGCCTCGACATGTCCAACTTGGATTTGCTGCAAAAATGCCGCATAACTAGCCAAGAAGGTTGTAAGCGTATCTCCGTGCACAAGCACGATATCCGGCTTCGCCTCCTGCAGCACCGGCTCTAATCCTTGCAGCACCCGAATCGAGATGTCATTCAGCGTCTGGCTCGCCTGCATGATGTTCAAGTCGTAATCAGGCTTGATGCTGAATACATCGAGCACCTGGTCCAACATCTGACGATGTTGGCCCGTGACGCACACGATGGACTCGATTTGTTCCGGATGTTTCTGCAATTCCAGGATGAGCGGCGCCATCTTAATCGCTTCTGGACGCACACCGAACACCGTCATTACTTTCACTTTGGACATCTTCTAATCCTCCGTAGTCTAAACGTATTGTTATTTCGTGCCGAACAGACGATCCCCTGCGTCACCCAATCCAGGCACGATATAACCGTGATCATCCAGACGCTCGTCCAATGCGGCAAGGTAAATATCCACATCGGGATGCGCCTCCTGCACTGCCTTGACACCTTCTGGCGCGGCGATTAGGCATGCCAACTTAATCTGTGTGCAATCGCGTTTCTTCAGCACATCGATTGCAGCAATGGCCGAGCCGCCTGTTGCGAGCATCGGATCAATGACGATAAGCGCGCGCTCGTGAACATCCTTAGGCAGCTTGGTATAGTATTCTACTGGTTTCAAGGTTTCCGGGTCGCGGAACAAACCGACATGTCCAATTTTGGCGCCGGGAATCAGCTTAACGATGCCTTCCACCATGCCTAACCCCGCACGAAGAATCGGGATGATACCGAGCATCCGCCCTGCAATGATTTTGCTTTCTGTCTCCGCTACCGGCGTCTCCACCGTGATGGTCTGCAGCGGCAGCTCGCGCGTAATCTCATACGCCATCAAGGTTGCCACTTCGTCCACCAGTTCCCGGAAATCTTTCGTATTCGTGCTCTTGTCACGAATTAATGTCACTTTGTGTTGAATCAAAGGATGATCGCAAATGACCAATTTGCCCATATAACATGTCCCTCCGCTTTTTACTCTCGTTGCCTTCAAGTTATCAGTTTACGCTAAACAGGCTCTATTATAACATTTGTATCCCGTCACTGCACAGTGTTCCCCATCACTTTTGTCAGCCTTTTTCCCGCTTCCCTGAACTTGGAAAAGAAAGAGTCACTGTAATATTAGTAAACATTCTTTGGATTGGTTATACATGCAAGCGAATAAGCCATGGGAAAAAGGTAGTGCATCACTACATTCACACAGGTACATTGACCCATCTCCTACTACTGATGTCCTTAATGCTTAGCCATCTGCAGCACATACAAAAACAGGCCGCGCATGCCTGTTCAAGGCATACCGGCCTGTGTCAGCGGGAACCCGCTGCCTTTACCATTAATATTTCAATGTCTCATACAACGGATATTGCGCCGTCAAGTCACGTACCATACCTCGCGCTTTATCTAATACTGCCGCATCTGCCGGATTTTTGAGCGTCATAGCGATGACCTGCCCGATAATGCGCATAGCCGCCACATCCATGCCGCGCGAAGTTGCTGCCGGCGTCCCGATACGGATCCCGCTTGTAATGAACGGGCTCGTCGGATCGAACGGAATTGCATTCTTGTTCACGGTAATGCCAACGGAATCAAGAACTTTTTCCGCATCTTTACCAGTTATGTTGATGCCGCGCGTATCGATGAGCATGAGGTGATTGTCCGTACCACCGGATACGATCGTCAATCCTTCCGCCATAAGGGACTCTGCCAGTACTTGCGCATTTTTAATCACCTGCTCGGCATGCTCCTTGAAGGACGGCTGCAATGCCTCGCCCAGAGCAACCGCTTTGGATGCGATGACGTGCATGAGCGGACCGCCTTGCGTTCCCGGGAATACTGCCTTGTCAATCGCCTGAGCCCATGCTTGGCGGCACAGAATCATGCCTCCGCGCGGACCGCGCAACGTCTTATGCGTCGTCGTCGTTACAAAGTGGGCATGGGGAACTGGGCTCGGATGCAGTCCAGCCGCTACGAGGCCGGCAATGTGAGCCATGTCGACAAAGAACAGCGCGCCTACGTCGTTCGCAATTGAAGCCAGTGCCTCAAAGTCGATAATACGCGGATAAGCACTGGCACCTGCAACGATCATTTTCGGGCGATGTTTGAAAGCTGCCTTGCGCACCTTGTCATAATCGATGCGGAACGTATCTTCTTCGACGCCATATGCAACGAAATTATACAACAGGCCCGATGCGTTGACAGGGCTGCCGTGCGTCAAGTGTCCACCATGCGCCAAGTCCATCCCGAGTACCGTATCTCCCGGCTTCAATGCTGCCAAATATACAGCCATGTTCGCTTGCGCTCCGGAGTGCGGCTGCACATTAACATGCTCCGCTCCGAACAGTTCCTTCGCACGATCCCGCGCGATGTTCTCGACGATGTCGACATGCTCGCATCCGCCGTAGTAGCGTCTGCCCGGATAGCCTTCCGCATATTTGTTCGTGAGCACCGTACCCATCGCTTCCATCACCGCTTCGCTTACGATGTTCTCCGAAGCGATAAGTTCAATGTTGTTGCGCTGACGCTGCAGTTCCAGATCCATTGCTTTCAATACGTCCGGATCGGATTGTCTTAAATGATCTACCATTACCATAACCCTCCCATTGTTAAATTACCTTATTGCAATGTATGACAACGCATTCTGCGTTAAGGTTCCATGTGTTATCGTCATCCGGCAGCCTTCTTACTCCTCATCTTACTCACAGGAATCTGTACCTGCGATATCCGGCAGTCGATAGACGGCTCTTTCCCCGCCGATAAGCTTCGGCCGCGTTGCCGCCATATTGACTCTTGCCTTGCCGATAGTGCGTACCTCAGTTCGGAGCGGCACGGCAACCCGGCGTATGTGCATGCCGATGAGCGTCTCGCCGATGTCGATTCCGGCATCAGCTGCGATTGTCTCCGCCAAGCAAGCAGCGGATAATCGACGATACGCATAGGCAGCCATTGATCCGCCCGCTGTCGGAACAGGTACTGCAGCAACTTCCTCAAGCCCGAACCGTTCGAGCGTGTGCCGTTCTACGACGAGCGCGCGATTAAGGTGCTCACAGCATTGAAATGCCGTGTAGAGCCCGAATTCCGTATGCAGCACATCCAGCCCGGCAAAAATCTCCTGGGCTACATCAAGCGTGCCCGACGTTCCTATCCGCGCCCCGGCTACCTCACTCGTGCTGCACCCGATAACAACCAGCTGCCCGGGCTTCAAGTCCGCCGCTTGCACGAGGGCACGTGCAGCCGCTCCTGCCTGCTCGCGAGTGTTACTACTCATAATAACTCCACCTCCGCTTCATTACGGTGCAGGGTGATATTTATGCTCCACATCGGTTACTTTGCCCAGACGCCCTACATGACGTTCGCCTCGGCTGAATTCCGTGCTCAGCCAGACGCGCACAATTTCCTCAGCAAGCCCAGGCCCGATGACACGCTCACCCATGGCCAGTACGTTCGTATCGTTATGTTCGCGGGTCGCTTTCGCAGAGAACAGATCGTGAACGAGCGCGCAACGCACACCCGGCACTTTGTTCGCGGCGATGGACATGCCGATGCCTGTGCCGCAAATGAGCACGCCCCGGTCTGCTTCCCCGGAAGCAACCATCTCTGCAACCGGCACCGCGTAATCTGGATAGTCTACCGATTCCGTACAATTGCAGCCCAAGTCAACAACATCATGACCCATGTCCTTAATGACTGAAATAATTCCATCTTTCAACCGCACACCGGCATGATCTGCGCCTACGGCAATTTTCATTGTTATTCCCTCCATCCGTCGTCTTTCATTAAGGCGCATCCAACGTTGTTCATGAGACAAGCCATGGCTCTATTATAACGAATTTCCGGGAAGTTGGAGCAAACAAATTGCATTTTCTTCCCTCTCTCTTACCATCCCCTGAGACAAGCGCCTCATACGAATGCAGGATGCTCGCCCCGATGCAATATCCAAGAAATCACATCCATAACAACTCAGCACCATCTATACCATATATAGCATAATATAACATGAAAAAAAGAGCATAGCATGGCAATTACCATACACTGCTCTTTCGCCCAGGCGACCGGCCGTATTATTCGATGCTCCACCGTGGTTACCCACTTTCGTCGCCAGTTACATCGAACCTGCATTTTCTATCCCTGATAATAAAGGATACGGAAATGAAATGCAATCCCTATTTGTCCAGCTTGTCCAGCAGCAGATGAAGCGCCTCGCGGATTTCCGCAGCCGTCATTCGGTACTGCTCTAACGTGCCTCCGAATGGATCCGCCACATCCATGCTCGGTGCGCGCCGCTGCAGTTCAAAGAGCTGCTTCCGTTCTTCTTCAGTCGGCTCTTCACCCAGCGCCAGCTTCAACTGCAGTTCCGCCGCCAGAGCAAGCAGTTGTTCCCGCTCATCCACCACCGCCCCGTCCTGCTCTACATACTCTTTCAGCGCGAACGTCTTGTCCGCTGCATGAGGAAAGCGCTGCAGCACATGCTGCTTATGACCAAAGGTTAACGTCAAAATAATATCCGCCCACTGTATCCCTTCTTCGTTCAGGGCAGTGGACCGAAACGTCCGATGGCTCGTAATTTGCTGTTCGGCAAGCGCTTCAGCCGCATGCTCCGAAATAGGAGTGCCATCCCACGCCGCTACGCCGGCCGACTTCACATCTAGGTCCAAAGACCTATCCTCTGCCAAATGTCTCAGCATCGCTTCTGCCATAGGACTGCGGCAAGTGTTGCCTGTGCACACAAACAAAATGCGTTTCATAATCACATTCCCCCTCTCGTGAAGTTCTCCTCTATCTATTGTACCCTAAGTCAAGAAGGGATCAAAAACAAGATGCCGAATACGAGTAATACAGCACCGCCCACCGCTTCGCCGTACTCACCGAGCCGCTGTCCCGCATGATGTCCAAGCAGCAGCCCGAGAATGGACATCGCACCGCCGAACAGACCAAATGCAGCGAGCGTAATCAGCAAATCAGAACGGAACATGCCAAGCGTTACTCCGACAGAGAACGAATCGACACTGACGCTCAGCGCAAACAAAATTGTACCCCAGAACGAAGCCGTGTCGATAAAGTGAGATGCTCCCCCTTTGAACGAGCTGTAAATCATATGTCCGCCGAGCATTACGAGAAGAGCGCCGGCAGCCATCGCCGTCACCTTCCCGAGCACAATGCTCATATATATGCCCGTTATGACGCCCATCAGCGGCATCAGTACATGAAAGAGCGCGATGACGACGCTGATGCGAAAGGCATCCATCCGCCGTACCCCTCTCATTCCGATGCCAAGACATAGGGAAAAGGCGTCCGAGCCAAGAGCCAGGGCCATAGCGAGAATCGTAATCCATTGACCTAGGGGTGCAGCCGTTTCCCACATCTGCCTCTCTCCTCGTCCGATCGTCTTTAATCAACGTATGCGGACAAGGCCTTAATCATGACAAGCTCTATTTTACCCATTTTCATATCTTTAACAGTGGATGATACGGTGACCCGCTGCTTTAATAAGCCGGTTCATGACGGCAAGTCCCATGCCTTCTGCCGGACAAGCCTCCGCCAGCATATAGGTGGCTCCCGCTTCATCGAAATGGCGCAGCGCATCATATAAATGATGGGCCGCTTCCTCCAGCGCCTCCACGCTTCCAAGCGATACGACGATGTCCGCCCGGTATTGCTCGGCATGCTCTCTGAATGCCAATACACCGGTCGTCTCGCCGCGTCCTTTGGCTGCATCCAGTTCCGCTTGGATGCAGCGGCTTACGCGGTCCGCCGACGGTCCCTGCACGATAGAAAGGGTGCCTTGCGGCGCATAATGCGTATATTTCATTCCAGGCGAGCGCGGCGCAGGTTGTACCGAGAGCAGCTCATCTGAGCGTTCTGCCGCTTGCTCTGCCGTGTGGCCCGCTGCGCCTTCCTTCAATGGCGGTTCAGCTGCAAGTCCTGAAGCATGCTCTGCCATACGCTGCGACTCGATCGGTGCCGCCGAAGGAGAAGACGGCGGCAATGCTCTCGTCATGCCGCCGTTCGGATCGACCGCTGGATCGACCGTCACCTCGGCCGCCACTTCACGCAGCATCGCTGTCGTAATTCCACCCGGCCGCAGCACGTGCACACGATCGCCCTGCACTTCGAGCACCGTGGACTCCACGCCGACGCCTGCTGTGCCGCCGTCAACGATGCCGCCTATGCGGCCGTCCAGGTCCGCGCGCACATGCTCCGCGCGGGTTGGGCTCGGTCGTCCCGAGCGGTTCGCGCTTGGTGCCGCAATCGGGCAGCCTGCAGCGCGAATGAGCGCAAGCGCCGTATCGTGCGCCGGCATGCGCACGCCCACGGTGTCGAGCCCTGCGGTCACGCGGGAAGAGACCGCGTTCGGCCGGACCGGCAGCACAATGGTAAGCGGCCCCGGCCAGAAGCGTTCCATCAACCGCTGTGCGGTCTCTCCGTAGGGCAGCACCAGCGCATCCAACTGCGCCACATCCGCGATATGCACGATGAGCGGATTGTCTGACGGGCGTCCTTTGGCGGTAAAAATGCGTTCCACAGCCTCACTGTCGCAAGCATTCGCCCCGAGGCCATATACCGTCTCCGTCGGGAAGGCAACCGTCTGCCCTGCTGCCAGCATGGCGGCGGCTTGCACAATGCACGCTTGTTCCTGTACCGGAATCGCCCCATCCACCTTCCACCACTTCGTGGCTTGAGGCCGGGCAGCGGCGTGGCTAATGGGTGCTCCTATGCGGTTTGCTTCGACTTTGCTATCATTTGATTTGTTCATGGCGTCAAGTCCTTACTGTTATTGAGGTTGTGTACTTTCTTCCTATTGCTCTTATTCCTCGATATAGATTACCTAGTATCTGCTGCTTGTTATTTTTGTTATTTGTTAATTGTTATTTGTCATCGTTTATCGTTTATCATTTTAGCGTTTAGCGTTTAACGTTTAGCGTTTAGCGTTTAGCGTTTGGCGTTTTAGCGTTTATTGGCCGTTTACAAGTTGTTTGTTTGCCGCATTCTAGTTGCTGTCTATTACTTGCTCGTTGTTTTACCGGGGCTTGTAGATGATTTAAACTGAGCGTCTCACTCTGTTCCCATACTGTAAAGGTGCATCCCGTTCAAGCCTTTTTCTAAAAATAAACTCCATGAGATGTAAAAGTTCAGGTGATCCCCTTCATATCGCACAAATAATGGATAAACTAACGAATCTTCACGTACTTTTGCATTAGAAAGGTAAACAAGACATCTTCAGTCGATTGTGAAAAACAGCAAGAAGGTAATGTTGTTGCATCGCAAGAAAAGATGCCGAAGGAGCTTCGACATCTTTTCTTTCACGTTCCTTTGCTTCTTCATTAGTTGTACCATAAGAGCCGGAGGATCGTCCAGTTATAGCATAATTACGCAGTTAGTTGCGTATATAGCGAAAACAACATATATCATATTCATAGCATGCAGTGTTTCATATTAAGTTTTCATTAGAATGCACAACACACGTATACAGTAGTCAATGGCATATCGTTTTCACATTAATAAAAAATAATTGCAGCAATTGATTACAAAATGTATATCAAACTATATAAGTTGAACTGCATTGTTTGCCCCGCTCGAAGTAAGTCCCATTGGAAAACATACAGTAGAAAGTACCAATTAGTCGGTTAAACCGCATTTAGACTGTATTTCGTACAGTGGATCTGCTGTTTTTCAGCATTTGCTGTGGAATGAGTGACAAAGCATTGGATGAACTCCAATGAAACCCGACCGTAAAAAGATATATGTGCTGTTCCGTTGGATAAAATCCAATGGAGGATTGGAAAAGGAGTACAGCCTAGCGTTCAGCCCTGGGCCGTATGAATATCAGCGCACACAATCAATTACTCGGAAGGTTTATAGTTCAACTTATATAGATATCATCCAAAAATGAGCCGAGTGTATACACGAATGCACTATTGAAAATTATCTGAATAATTATTTTAGAAATATGATTGCACAAATAATTTGAATATATGAAAAGCATATCTTATCCGACTAGAGCAGTCCACACTTCAGAAATCCATTGAAGCAAAGTGACAAGCATATCCCATAAGAAAAATCGGACTTCAGTCGCATCCTCAGCGGCACTCGGATCGTCGTTAGCAGCATCCCCCGCTACACCTGCTTGCTGCGCTTCGGCTGTTTTTCCCGCTTGCAGGTCGCCGCTTGCTGAACCTTGTGCCGTATCTCCATCAATAAAGCAGAGCGGCGGGAACAACACGCACCACCAATTCTGCCCTTCGCCTGCCCCCAACGTCACGAGCAGCGCCTCATACATGCCGGCAGGATACACGTTGCCGCCGTACCATTTTGCCGGGAAAGACACTTCGCCTAGCTCCAGCTTCGCTTCGTAAGACATGTCTTGTTCGGCGAGCACGTCTGCCGCCGCCTGCGCCAGCTCATCCATATGCTTCGCAATGAGCGCCTGGGCCTCGTCCCGTGATTGCGGTGCAGCTTCATGCTGCAGCCAGCCGTTAATCTGCTCGACGATCGCATCGCGTACCATGCGCTTTACTTGCTGGTCCCGATCCGTATCGGAGTTCGCCAGCACCCGCAAGCGTATCGCATCCTCCGGAATTACGTCATCGGCATTCCGACCTGAAGCTTCTTGTAAGGCCGCATTTGCCTTCAATTCCTTAACTTCACCTATAGCCGCATCCACACGACCAATTTCCCAACGCATCAAAGCTCCCGCTGCCATCGTGACAAGTGCGAGACCGAGTACGAACACACGAATCTTCATGTTCATTCTACTCCTTGTGAGGTTGGGCGCGCCTCTTGTCTATCATTATGTCCGGCAGTCAGGTGATTAAACCTAGCAATTTCGATTTTCACAGAAAAAAAGATAGAGTCTCTCCGATCCGGCAGCCATAAGGAAGGCGGCACAGACGCGAAAAAACTCTATCTCCGAAATAAATCGAATTATTCAATGCGCGTGCTGCGAATCATTGCACATTGCGCAGCTAACGCACGCCGATGACGTGGCGCTCAATGCCCGCCAAGTCAGGCACAATGACGAGCTTCGAGCCGTAGCCGGCGCTCTTCAGCAGCGCGGCTACGGCGTGGGCCTGTCCTTGGCCCACCTCGAAGCCAATCAGGCGCGGCGCCGCGCCAAGCAGCGGCAGCATGGCGACGAGACGGCGATACGGGTCGAGCCCGTCCGCACCGCCGTCCAGCGCCGTGCGGGGCTCATAATCGCGCACCTCGCGCATGAGCCCCGCCAAGTCGCCGGCCGGAATGTACGGCGGGTTGGACACAAGGATGTCCAGCCCGCGGCCGGCGAACGGCGCCAGCAGGTCGCCCTGCAGCCACGACAGGCGCGACGCCACGCCGAGGCGCTCCGCGTTACGCTCGGCTACCCGCAGCGCCGCTGGCGAAATGTCGCCGGCCATGACGCGCCACGCCGAGCGCAGGTGCGCCAGCGTGCACGCGATGGCGCCGCTCCCCGTGCCGACGTCCGCCACCTCAAGCGGCGCCTCCTCCGGCCAGAGGCGGGCCGCTTCCGCGATGACGGCCTCCACGAGCAGCTCCGTCTCCGGACGCGGAATCAGCACGTCCGGCGTCACCTCAAACGGCAGGCCATAGAAATGCTGCCAGCCGATAATATATTGCGTCGGCTCGCCCGCAGCCCTCCGCGATATCGCCTCCTCGAAGCGGCCGTTCACCGCTTCCGGCAGCGCATCCGGCAAGGCAACCAAATAAGCCGCACGCTCCATCTCCAGCTCATGCCGCAGCAGCAGCTCGGCATGATGCGCAGCGTCATCCACCCCGCTCGCCGCTAAAAAAGAAGAAGCCTGCACCCAGGCTTCTCGAATCGTCGCAGGCACAACGAGGTGAAAGCGCAGGGCCGGATTGCCGGTTCCCTGCGTCTGTCCTTCACTCATCGATCTGCTGTGCTCACTCATGCATGATTCTCCTTTTCAAGGAGCTCCGCTTGTTCCGTCAACGTCAACGCTTGAACAATCTCTTCCATATCCCCATTCATCACCTGGTCGAGCTTGTGCAGCGTCAACCCGATGCGATGGTCCGTCACGCGGCTTTGCGGGAAGTTGTACGTCCGAATCCGTTCACTGCGGTCACCTGTACCGACCTTGCTCTTCCGCTCGCCTGCGTATTTCGCTTCCTCTTCTTGCCGCTTAACGTCGAAAATACGCGCGCGCAGCACTTGCAGCGCCTTCGCTTTATTATCATTCTGTGATTTGCCGTCTTGGCACGTCGCTACGATTCCGGTCGGAATGTGCGTGACACGTACGGCTGACTTCGTCGTATTGACGGACTGTCCGCCCGCGCCGGAGGAACAGAATGTATCGACACGGATATCCTTATCGAAAATCTCCACTTCAAAGTCTTCGATTTCCGGCATGACCGCTACCGTCGACGTGGACGTGTGGATGCGGCCGCCCGATTCCGTAGATGGAATGCGCTGCACGCGATGCGCTCCGCTCTCATACTTCAGCTTGCTGTAGGCGCCTTTGCCGGATACCAAGAAGATGACCTCTTTGAAACCGCCCAAATCGCTGATGTTGGCTTCCATCAGCTCCGTACGCCAGCCTTTCGTATCCGCATAACGTGTATACATGCGGTACAAGTCGGCCGCGAACAACGCCGCTTCGTCGCCGCCGGCCGCGCCGCGAATTTCGACGATGACGTTCTTGTCGTCGTTCGGATCCTTGGGCAGAAGCAAGATGCGAATATTCTCATCCAACTCAGCTTGGCGCGCGCTCAGTTCTTCAATTTCCATCTTCACCATGTCACGCATTTCATCGTCCAGCTTCTCTTGCAGCATTACTTTCGCCGCCTCCAGCTCGCTCACAACGGACTTATATTCCATATAAGCCTCATAAGCTTGCTGCAAATCGGACTGTTCCTTCGAATATTCACGCAGCTTCTTCGGATCGTTCGCCACGTCCGGATCACACAACAATTCACTCAATTTATCATATCGATCCGCAAGGGATTGCAGACGGTCCAACATAATACGATCACCTCTCTCATGCTTCAATCTCCGGCTTTAACACCTATATTCATCAGCCTTGCAACTCGCGCAAGGCGTTCATCTAAACATTAAAGCGGAAGTGCATGACGTCACCGTCTTGCACGACATATTCTTTTCCTTCCAAACGAAGCTTGCCTTGCTCCTTCACCACGTTCATCGAGCCACCTGCAACCAGGTCATCATACGATACGACCTCGGCACGAATAAAGCCACGTTCGAAGTCAGTATGAATGACACCCGCCGCTTGTGGCGCCTTCATGCCTTTGCGAATCGTCCAAGCGCGCACCTCTTGCACACCCGCGGTGAAGTACGTATACAGGCCGAGCAGGCGGTAAGCCGCCTTGATGAGGCGGTTCAAGCCCGATTCATCCAAGCCCAGCTCCTGCAGGAACATCTCTTTGTCCTCGCCTTCCAATTCGGCGATTTCCGCTTCCACCTTCGCACTGATAGGCACGACTTCCGCATTCTCAGCCACTGCGAATTCGCGCACCTGCTGCACATATGGATTGGATTCCGCATCTGCCACACCGTCTTCGCTTACATTCGCCGCATATAACACAGGCTTCATCGTCAGCAAGTGCAGATCGCGCACCAGCAGCTTCTCATCATCGCTCAAATCCATGCTGCGCGCAGGCTTATCATTATAGAGCGTGTCTTTCAAGCGCTCAAGCACTTCGGCTTCCTGCGCATACTTCTTATCGCCGCTCTTCAAATTCTTCTTCGTACGATCAAGACGCTTTTCTACCGATTCGAGATCGGCCAACACGAGCTCCAGATTGATTGTTTGAATATCGCTTACTGGATCAACCTTGCCGTCCACATGCGTAATGTTCTCATCTTCAAAGCAGCGCACTACATGCACGATCGCGTCCACTTCACGAATATGCGCCAAGAACTTGTTGCCAAGCCCTTCGCCTTTGCTCGCGCCGCGCACAAGACCTGCGATGTCTACGAATTCGAACGCTGTCGGAACCGTACGGTTCGGCACGACCAATTCCGTCAATTTGTCCAGACGATCATCCGGCACTTCCACCACGCCGACGTTCGGGTCGATCGTACAGAACGGGTAGTTGGCAGATTCTGCGCCTGCTTGCGTTATTGCGTTAAACAATGTAGATTTGCCAACGTTCGGCAATCCGACGATACCAGCTTTCAGTGCCATTTATAATTACAACTCCTTAATATAGTTCTATTTCGATAATGATTTCGATTATTTCGTTCGTTGCAATGCCGTTTCGATGCCTATAAATACGTGCAAAAATTCCTTAACCATTATAACCAACAACGCACAAAAAACCTAGTCATCGACTAGATTTTTTCCATATTGTCAACAATTTCTCGTGCTTGATTACAAAAAGCGTTTCGATTCTGTCACACGTTCACGGATAGCATCTGGATAGCATCTTTCTAATTTGCTAACAATAGGGCGGAGCATCCTGAACGAGATGGATGACATCTTACATCGAAAGAAGGTCAAATTCATCATGGAAAACAAGACACACCGAGGAAATTACACTGGCACCACCAACATGAAAGTGAAAAACCAAGATATGGCCTTTGTCAATGATACATTGGAAGGAGCCAAAACCGTTACCCCCTATCAGCACAAAAAGAAAAAGACGGACTAGTCCCGTCTCGGCATCATCAATATAGTCATTTCACGTTCTTAAATATCTCGCGGGTGTTCCTTCTCAGTTGAATGCTGGGCCAGGAATACCCCGCTTTACGTAATAAAACGATACAACTGCCGTATGACACGACTTACGCCGTAACGCTCTGCGTTCGGCATCTCCACTTGATGCTGGAGACATAATTTGATGGCGCGCGAAACGTTCGACGGAAGAGATATTTCTTCCCCCTTTTCCGCAACAGGAACGCCATTCACAGGAAACAACGAGAGCAGCATGCCGTCCGCCACGAGCATCGGGCCGTTCCAATTCCATTGCAGCAACTCTTCATCCCACTGTACGGTCGACTCTCCAATCTCCCATATCACTTTGCGCGAGCGCAGCTGATGCGCATGAATACATTTTTCAAGCGCCTCCAACCAGAACACAGCTCGCTCTTCGATCGAAGTGCCGTCCTGAAATAGGTAACAGGCAGCCTGTGCGCATAGCGAGGATATTGCCCCATCTGCCCAAGGAAATTGGATTCGATCGAGCCGCGGCAGTGCACAACCTTGCAGCAGCTTAGCCGTTACCTGCAAAGACTGAGCTTCGGAAGCCGTTAACACTGCGCAGACAGCACGTACCGTCTCATACAGATCGTCGTCGCGATGCTGACCGAACGCAATCGATGGGTTGAATGGTTTGCCTGAACGCCGGCGATGATCGGCAAGCGCGATGAGCGCGTTCAGACGAAGCCGGGAAGTCTCCCCATTAAAAGCGGCACGCAACAGCTTATTTTCCACTTGAGGGTCATCCCATTGCAGCAAATGCAGCACATATACGACTTGGATTGCCGTTAATTCCTCTTCCTCTGCTAATACAGACCATTCCGCATAACGGCCGCGCAGCGTATTGTGCCAGTGCCGTGCCACCGCTGCCGCCGCACTAGTCTCTTCCTCCACCCCATGACTATGGCTGCTGCAGTAACACAGCGGGGTGACACCGAAAGGGAGCGGATTCGACATGGAGCATCGCAGCACCTGCGCAATACCGTTCAGGATCGTTGCCTTGGCGACCGACTTGTGACGTATGGTCAAAATATCAAGCAGCGGATCAATCAGAGGAAAGGCTGCTTCATCCACATCGTTGTCCCGGCAAATCTGCTCAAATAAAGCTTGAGCCGCTTCCGCGGACTGTTCCTTTGATCCGTTCTCTATGACACAGAGTAATTCCGGCATATTGTCTTCCGAGCCGAATGCCTGAATCCATCCCGCTTCATTAGCCATGCCCATTTTCTCTACGCCTCCATAAGCCACCCCTATTATAGGGGCCGTGGTTTTAATTTCCATTATATCATTTCATGTCAACTATGGAACTGTTTTTATCGAAAAATGTCGAATAATCGTGAAATGAATAGGTATATTCTATTATTTTATGTCCGTTGTTTCAAACGGAAAGAATTCGGTGATTATATAATAGCATGACATTCTCCCCCTTTTTCTTGAATAGACGGTAACATAGCAACCCTTTCGGCAACAGTGAGCTGCAGGGGTTGTTTCTTGTTGAACGACAAAAAAAGGTGCAGGGATACAATCCCTACACCGATATTTTCGTCTTCTCTTTTATTCTATTGCGGTTAGATGCGTCAGCGACCTTGCGAATGACAATTTCTCCAGTCTGCTCCCTAACTTCCATTTCAAATAAATCTCCGTATTCTGCTTTCAACTTCGACAAAATATCCTTTGTCAGGATAAGGCCGAAACTATTGCCAATACGCAGTAATTTGCGCCGCACAAAGCTTCACCACCCTTGTTTCGTTGTACAGTCGATTATTCATTTTATATACATTACCCAGCATCGGCTGCATGCAAACAGAGATACGAAGAAATGGTGAGAAGAAATGGTGATTGATAAAGTTAGTTCGCTATGACAATTTGGTAAGCATAGCTCTGCGGCGGCAACGACATCGTCATAATTTGAGCATGGAAGCCGATGATTTTCTGTCCAGCCTTCAAATCCTTGGCGTCAAGCTTCTCGCCGGATTGATTAACGATGACGGTATTCTCATCGGTATTCAGCACGATGCCGCTCACCTGGCCTCCATCTGCTTTCACATCTACCGCAACTGACGTTCTCCCGTCATGCTGGTTCACCTTGCCGATCGTGCCCTCTGCGCGAACGGTCTCTTCTTTTACGACAATGGAGACGGCATGGCTGATTGGCGGCAGACTTCTCGTCATGACCGGACTGTATTCCACTTCCACGCGTACGTCCTGCTTCAAGGCATCCTTCGTCAGCGTCTTGCCGGATTCATCCGTAATCTTTGTCTTATCGGTAATATTCAATATTATCGGATATTCCCCAATAATTGAGATGCGGTCTTTGCCCGCTTCTGTAATGACACCTGATGTCTTGAACTCTTCTGTCGCATTCGGACGCTCGACGACAAATTTCTCCGCATTCACCTGAGGCGGGATGCTGCTCGTCATGGCGGAACCATAATAAGCCGTTACCGTCCAACCTTCATCAAGCGCCTGCAGCAGGTCCGCTTGCTTGCCGTTTTGATCGACCACTAGCGTTCCTTTGGCGAACACAAGCCGAAGTTCATCTATATTTTGCGTCTGCGCGGATTTTCCTTTCATCATCACATAAGCGCCGTTTTTCGTATACGTAATTTGATCGATGGTCCCTTTGGTCGAGAAGGATTCCTGCTGCTCTGGCTTCTTCACGTCCGTGTTATGGATCGTGATGTCTGAACTCTGTTCCGCCGCCGGGCTCACTACCGTGCCCTGTACTTGGTCTGCCTTCGCTGCCGCTGTCAGCGGGAGCGCCGCCATTGCCACTACACACGTCGTCAACAACATTTTCATCCAAGCTTGTCTCTTCATATCGAGTTCCTCCTGCATTCCAGTTCGTTTTTTATTGAATGTGGTGTTTCTCATCCCGGGATTCGTTTCTTTTTCAACCTCATAGACGGGACGACTTGCAATTATGTTGCATGAAAATGCATTTTTTTCTCGAAATATAAAAAAAAGCCTCTCCCCTAAGACGGAGAAAGGCTCTCTTGCCGACGTTATACGAGGCCGACAGATGAAAGGAAAATCAAAATAATTAAGACAGGCGCGACAACACGCATCGTGAACAGCCAAATTTTCATCCCCGACGATCGCAATCCCGTTTCACTACCCGCATCTTTCCATACGTAACCGACCAACAGCGTGACGAATAAGCCGCCAAGCGGCAGCATGACGTTCGACGTAATGAAGTCGAGCCAATCGAACAAATTACGCCCGCCGAACTTAACATTGCTCCATGCTCCTCCAGCGGCAAGCGTGCACGGCAGCGCAATGACATACATGGCAAGCACGACAGTGGTTGTCGCTTTGCCGCGGGTGAATCCGAACCGCCGAATCAAATAAGAGACTGGAACCTCCGTCAGCGATAGACACGAGGTAACCGCCGCGATAGCCAGAAGAATAAAGAACAGCCCGCCGAACAAGTTGCCGTAAGGCATGGACGCAAATGCAGCCGGCAAAGTAACGAATACGAGTCCAGGTCCAGAATTAGGCTCGATGCCGAACGTGAACGTCGTCGGAAATATAATCAAGCCGGCGATCAACGCATACGTCAAGTCTCCAGCGCCAACGGCCAACGTCGCGAGCGGCAGCGACTGACGCTTATCTACATAAGCGCCATACGTCAGCATGGCTCCCAGACCCAGCGATAGCGAAAAGAATGCGAGACCGAGCGCCGCTAACGCAGATTGAAAGGTTAACACGGAGAAATCGGGATATAAGAAATATTTGATTCCTGCGGCAGCTCCGTCCAACGTAAGCGTACGCACGAGCATGATAAGCAAAATAAGCAAAAGTCCCGGAATGACGATTTTATTGAACTTCTCAATTCCGCCGGAAATCCCCCGCGCAATAATGAAACCAGACAGCGCCATGACGACGATTTGCCAAATGATCGGCCACATGCCGGCTGTAAAAGCGGTAAATTGCTGTTCGTAGTTCGGATTGTTGAACAGATTGCCGGTTAGGGATTCTACCGCATAATGCAGCGTCCAGCCTGCAATGGTGCTGTAGTAGGTCATGATGAGGAACGCCGCCAAGACGGCGACGAAGCCGAGCGCGCCCCAGCCTTTCTTATTGGAAAGCTTCGTGAACGAAGTTACCGCATCGCCGCGCCCTGCCCGCCCGACGGCCAATTCCCCAAGCAGAACCGGCAAGCCGACAATGAGCAGACATATTATGAACAGGAGAAAAAAGGCTCCGCCGCCATTCTGGCCGGTAACATACGGAAATTTCCACATGTTGCCCAAGCCGACCGAACTGCCGATAGCCGCCAATATAAATCCCGAGGAGCTAAATTGTTCCGATTTTTTGGAACCCGATTGGCAGGAAGAATTCTGTTGCGAATGTTGTTGAGATTTTCCTTGTGTTGGCATGTTGTCTGTAACGCACCCCTTCCGATCATATCTATGATGCCTTGGCGGCAGATATAGACTTCATTTTATTGAAAAAATGGCCAACCTGCTAAGGTAAAATTTCACAACATTAATTCTGTTTTATAAATTTCTTTCATCTTTCACATTTTATTTATATTTTACGTGCTACTTGATGCCGGAATGCATAAAGCTGTTAATAAATTTCCGTTGAAAAAGCAGAAATCCGATGAGCAGCGGAGCGACGACGAGCAATGTGGCCGCACTCACTTCCGCCCACTGCGCGCCCGTCTCGAACGATTGGGCGAACATGGCCAAGCCGACCGTAAGCGGGCGATTCTCCACCGAGTTCGTCACAATAAGCGGCCAGAGGAAGTTGTTCCACTGATAGCTTACCGAAACGACGGCGAATGAGATATAGACCGGAAGCGAGAGCGGCACGAAGATGCGCCACAAAATACCTATCCGGGAGCATCCTTCGACCATTGCCGCCTCTTCAAGCTCCAGCGGCATCTGCTTGAACGTTTGGCGCAACAGAAAGATTCCGAAGGCCGATGCAAAGTAAGGCAGCATAATCCCAAGCTTCGTATCGAGCAAGCCGAATTCTTTTAATACATGATAGTTAGAAAAAATAAGCACGTCTGCCGGCACCATAATCTGCACCAGAAACAGCATGAACACGACATCACGGCCAAAGAAGCGCAGACGTGCAAAGGCGTAGGCGGCCAGCGTCAAGCTAAATAGTTGAACGGCGAGCACCCCGCCGGCTATCGTCAGCGTGTTCAAATAATACTGAGCGAACGGCGCCCCTTCCCATACACGGGCAAAATGTTCCAAAGTCCATTGCCACGTCAAGAATGAATTCATCCCTGCGTCTTTCGGGCGGAACGCTGTCCAGATGACCCAGACGAACGGAATGAGCCAGACGACGCCGACGGCCAGCATAACCAAATGCCATATCCCGCGTGCGGCGCGTTGCTTCAGACGTCCGATTCGCAGCTCGCGGTCCGTTCGTGCGCCAATCCCGGAATGACGGTCTAGGCTGAATTTGACCGCGTCCGCTCTGTCCAATTCATCCGATTTCCCCATAAAGCCTCGGAGCCCCCTCTATTGATAATGAATTTTGCGATCCCAGCCGAAAAATTGAAGGGAAGACAAAATAAGCAACACCGCAATCATAACGACCGTCATCGCCGCTGCCATCCCTTGGTCGTAGAAGCTGAAGGCCGTGTCGTAAATATGATAGAGCAGCAGATTGCTCGCATTATCCGGCCCGCCTTTTGTCATTATCCACAAATGGTCGACCAGCTTGAAAGCGTTCGTTAACGCGACGACCCCCACAAACAGGGTTGTCGGCATCGTCAACGGTATCGTAATTCGTGTAGTCACCTTCCATGCGCCAACGCCATCCATAGAAGCGGACTCATACAAGTCCTTCGGAATGTTCTGAAGACCAGCCAAATAAAAAATCATGAAATAGCCGGCTTCCTTCCAGATCATCATCACGATCATAGCTCCCATTACCGTATCTGGATGACCGAGCAGATTCATATCCGCACGCCCTACCCATTGCGCCAACTGCGCCAGCAGCCCGTACTGCGGGGTATAAATAAACAACCAAATGTTAGCCACCGCTATCATCGGAACCATATTCGGATAGAAGAAGGCAACGCGGGAGAACGTCTTGCCCGCCATTGCTTTGTCCGCGAAGAGCGCCATCAGAAATGCCAAGATCATAGACGTCGGCACCGTGCCGACAGCAAACCACAAGTTGTTGCTGAACACCTTCTGGAACACCGGGTCGGAAAATAGGAACGCATAATTGTCCGCTCCGTTAAAGACCGGCTCCGGCACGGCCAAGTCCGCTTGAAACAGACTTAGCCATGCCGTCTTCAGCATCGGATAATACGTAAACAAAATTAGAAATAACAAGGATGGCAGCAGCAAGGCCCAAGCTAGTCCGTTGCGCGCGAGCCGTTCTTTCCATGTGACGCTCATCCGCATCTAGTCCTCCTTGTGTGGACACATTGTTATTTATTGAACGGCTTGAGCGCACGCTCCGCTTCTTCTTGCGCCTTCTTCAATGCGGTCGCGGCGTCGGTCGTTCCAGTCAGGACAGCCTGCACCTGATCGGTCAGCGCTTTGGACACTTTGCCGTTGTTATGTGTAGACAATTCCGCATATGCATGTTCTAACTGGTCGCGCGCGACGACCGATTGCGGAAAATCTGCCGCATAGGTCTTCATGATGTCCGTCTCATAAGCTGATTTCCGTACTGCAACATATCCCGTATCAATACTCCATTGTGCCGCCTGCTCCGGCTCGGTCATGAACTTGATGAATTCCCATGCAGCCGCTTGCTTCTTCGGATCAATATCTTTAAATATGTACAAATTTCCTCCGCCTGTCGGAGATCCATACTGCTTGCTCATCGGCAGAAAAGCGACTCCGAAATCGAACTTGGCGCTATTTTTAATATTGGTCAGGTTGCCGGTCGTATGAATCATCATCGCCGTCCTCTGCTCCAGGAAATCAGTCGGAACGGTGGCCCACTCAATGACGCCATCCGGCATTATCTTATGCTTGAGAGACAGGTCCTGCCAGAATTGCAGCGCTTCAATATTTTCCGGAGTATCGAAAAATACTTTTTTGCCATCCTGCGTCATCAAGTTCTGCTTCGGGTCGCTCATGTTCTGTAAAGCAAACTGCTGGAACATCCAATAAGCAAAGCCGGAGCCCGGAACCTCGATGCCATTGCGTCCTGCTTTCTTTACCTTCGCTGCAACTTCGACAAGATCCGCCCACGTTTTCGGCGGTTGCTCTGGATCCAGACCGGCTTCCTTGAAGACATCCTTGTTATAATAAAGCACGATCGTGCTGCGTTGGAAAGGAATGCTATACGTCTTTCCCTCCACTTGCGAGTTCGCAAGAAAAGCCGGATAGAAATCTTGCAGCACGTCTCCGCTTTCCTTCGCAATGAAATCATCGAGCGGAAGTATCGCATTCGTGTCAAGCATACTGAACAATTCCGTGGACAGCATCACGGCTACATCCGGCGGCTGCTGCGCTTGAATGCCGGCTTGAATCTTCGTCGTCGTGTCCGCGTAGCTGCCCGTATACACCGGCTTGACCGTAATGTTCGGGTGCTTCTCCGTAAATTTCTTCGTCATGTTCTCAACCACTGACGTTAGCGGTCCGCCTACGGCAATCGGATAGTAGAACGTCAGCTCAATGTTCTCTTCGCCACCGTTCGGCTTCTTGTCGCCAGATGGCTCTGTGCCGCTGTTTCCTTGCCCTGCCGCCTTATCGGCAGCCTGCCCTGCGTTCGAGCTTCCCGACTGTCCGCATCCGACCAACATCGTGAAGCAGAGCAGCAGGAGCAGCATCCACTTTGCTTGCATTTGCATGTTACGATTCTCCCCTTCTAACGGTAACGTTCATATTGTGATGGCATATCATTCACCATCCTCATCTACCATAACTTTCCTCTGGTAAGAGAGTATTAAGCTGATATGAAATTTTTGTTAATTTGTGACAAAAGACGACTGATTCAGGCGGTTCATTTACGCATGCATCCCTAACACACGGGTTGCTGCAACTAGCGTTACGTGCCTGCTCTTTCTCCGTAAAGAAGATTGCCTTCAAAAGCCCTTTTGTTCACTCTCCCAACTATTCAGAATAATGTGAACCATATCGAATCACCGTTTGAGACAGATAAGTTTAAGCAAAGCGCTCAGAGACTTCTTACCATTCACGGAATCCTTTCTACCTCCTATCATTAATCTATTTTCCACACCCTGTTCCTCAGAACCATCTCATTCAAATCGCTCCAATAAACTATTACTTCAGCTGCCGTGCTGTTGCGCATCTGAACCAATCACGGCAGCTCGCTAGTCCGTTCATAACATGCACGGATCGATCACTGCGCGCCGAGCCATTCATTGCAATACTGAGAAATGGGGAGAGTGGGCGAAAGGGATGAGCGAAACAGGGGTCAGTGAACACGAAGGATGTTGTAAGATACGTGGACATTATCTTTGGGATCAAAAAATCGGGCCTCCTCTTGGAGAACCCGATTCATTATTCAATATGGATGCCAGAACGTTCCGTAGCCCTGTACTCGCCAAGCTATCGCTGCAATAAGCACGATGAGACTCGTGACGATGACTATATAATCCTCGCGGTGCCATGCCGTCGCAGAATACCACGTCCGCTTGGAATGCTTGCCGAAGCCGCGCAAATCCATCGCATTCGAGATCGTCTCAATCCTGTGAAGCGAGGATTGGACAAGCGGAATGGCAATCGAGACGAAATGCTTGAGCCTTTGGCTCAGCGTCCCTTCGCCTTTGCCGAAGCCCAGCCCCCGTGCTTGCATAGCGTTCGAGATGTTGCGAAATTCCGCCTGCATATCTGGAATGTAGCGGAACGCGATGCTGAACGCGTAAGCCACCTTATACGGAACCCCTACCCGGTTCAAGCTGCTGGCCAAACGAGTCGGATGCGTCGTATAAATAAACAATACGGTAATCGGCATAAGCGACATATATTTCATAGATAAGGTCAGTACGTAAACTACCGTTTCAAGCGTAAGCACATTGTATCCCAAATCCAATATGACCGTCGTCGAGCCCGACACTTCACTTCCATAGGCCGGTGTAATGGCAAGCGTAAACAGAGAGTTGAAAATATTGAACACGATCATGAGCCAAACGAGGAGACGGATTCGTTTCCATGGCAGCTTGGCGGACAGCAACATAATGATCCCGATCAGAAAAAGCGGGACAAAGATACGAATATCCTGAAATAAAAAGACGACGACGGTCCAGACAGCCAAGACGATAAGCTTGGCTGCTCCGTCCATGCGGTGGAACAAGGTGTCACTATCGATATAGAGCATTCCAGCCTTACTCATGATGATTCACCTTCTTCTCCTGCACGATAAAATGACGCACGAACGCTTCCGGTGCGGAGACACCGGTTAAACGCGACAGAGCGCCCAACGACGTTTCTTTCAAATTCGCCTGCGCGATTGCGTCTGTATCCGTCAACACATGCGCGGTATCGCCTACCGCAATCAGTTCCCCGTTGCACAGAACCGCGGCCCGTTCCGTATATTCAAGCGCCAAATGCATATCATGCGTAATAAAAAGAAACGACATGCCGCTGTCGGCCAAGTGCGAGATGAAGCTCATAAATTCGGTATAATGCCTATAGTCCTGTCCAGCTGTCGGCTCATCCAAAATCATCAGCTTCGGCTCCATAACTAAGATGGAAGCTATCGTCACCCGTTTCTTCTGACCGTAGCTAAGCGCAGATACCGGCCATTCCCGATACCCGTACAAGCCGCAGATGCGCAGCGTCTCTTCCACCCGCGTCTTCACTTCATCTTCCGATAAGCCGCGCACGCGCAGGCCAAGGGCGACTTCGTCCCAGATCATCGGCTGCGTAATCATATGATTCGGATTTTGCATCACATAACCGATATGTTCACCGCGGCGGCGAATTGACCAAGAATTGATCGGCTCTCCTTGCAGCCGGATGACTCCGGCATTCGGTTTCGCGATGCCGGTCAGCAGATGGGACAGCGTCGATTTGCCTGCGCCGTTGTTGCCGAGCAGCGCAACGCGTTCCCCTATGCCTATCGCAAGGGAAACGCCGCGGATGATTTCCCGTTCCCCATCATAGGAGAAGCGGACATCCTCCATTTCGATAAGCGGAGGATGAGGAGCAGACTTTGATGCGGGTTCAGCGCTGTCCGCCCACACAGCCAGACGTTCCTTAACAACAGGGCTGGCGCTCACCTGCGCCAAGGAGGACGGCTTGTCCTTCGGCAGCAAGTCGCAGCCGGCATATTTCAACGCAGAGACGTAAAGCGGTTCCCGCAATCCGTGCTCGCGCATGATGTTGGAGGATAGAATTTCATCCGGTGTTCCCACCTTAACGATTCTTCCCTCTGCCATAATGACGACACGGTCGACAGGCTGCTCTAGCACATCCTCGACGCGATGTTCGATAATGATGATGGTCTTCTCGGTCTGACGGTGAATCTCCTCCATCAGTTCCATCGCATGCTTGCCGCTGGCTGGATCCAAATTGGCAAGCGGCTCGTCGAACAGCAAAATATCCGCCTCCATCGACAGCACACCCGCCAGCGACACTCGCTGCTTCTGTCCGCCCGATAATTCGTGTGGGCTCTGATCGTGAAGCGGCAGCATGTCAACAATATCGAGCGCATGCGTCACCTTCGGCTTCATGTCCGCCGATGCCATGCAGTCGTTCTCGAAGGCAAAGGCAACATCTTCGCCGACGGACAAGCCGATGAATTGACCATCCTGATCCTGCAATATTGTGCCGACGCTGCGGCTGATTTCAAAAATGCTGAGGTCGGCCGGACGCTGCCCTCTAAGGGAGTATTCTCCGGACAACGTGCCGCTGTAAGTAAAAGGAATCAGCCCATTGATACAATGGGCCAACGTAGATTTGCCCGAGCCGCTTGGCCCGGCAATGAGTATTTTCTCACCTGGATAAATGTCCAGATTAATTTGTCTCAATGTCGGCTCAGACAAGCTGCGGTATTGAAAGCTAAAATCTCGAAACGAGATAAGCGGTTCCTTCATAGATTCAATAGCTCCTGTCATCATGCTGCAATCTAGCAACCTATTTAAGTACGCGCAAATTCGAGTTGCGACGGTTCAATTTAAGTAATCCAAGCACAGCTGACACACCGAGAATCAAATGTACGGCAATGTTGGCAATGGCGGATGCATAAAATTGCACCCACATTTTGTCCGGCGCCTCGCCAAACAAATAGACATCAAGAATACTGGAAATCCCGTAGCCGACCGCCAAAGCAGCCGATCCGGAAATAGCTAGTGTAACGATGTTGCCTTTCGTGGAACGACCTTCATTTACGTTAAAAGAGCTGCTTGCATAAACGAGCCCCATTCCTAAACCGGAAATCGCAGAACCGAGCACCCAAGACCACCAAATCGTGCCGCCACCCCATGTTAAATCGGTAATGATATGGCCAATCGCTCCGCTTAAAAAGCCAACGACAGGACCAAACAGCGCGCCGAAAATAGTAAGAATGGCAATGGCCGGGCGCAATCCCGTCTGAGGAACTAACGGTATCGTAATCGTGCTGAGCAAGCCGTACAGAGCAGCTCCAATACCGATAGCGACTACCGTTTTGGTATCAAAGTTGAAAATCGATTGTTTCATCCCATTCAACCCTTCCTTTTCACTCATTATAATATTTATCGACGCTCTCCCGTTCGATGTCCACTATTTACGCACTTATTATCATGAAATCCGAACGTTTGAATGTGATTCCGATCATAATATAAAGGATTTTCCATAGTATGGGTACAGGTTTTATTTACCAAAAATGATGTTTTCAAACACATTTTCAAGATATGAAGGTAAAAAACCGTGAAAAGCGAGGATTTTATGAACAAAAAGCGTCGATTTCCGTGAAAAGTTTCTGTTTTTCATGACTATTCCAGGTTGACATTTGCAAGAAACAGGCCACAGTTATCAGGCTGCGGCCATTTCTAGTTTATCCTATTATAACAGGATGATCACTTATTAGACTAGTCGTTCAGTCATTCGCAACTGCTCGATCGTTCGTGCCCCAATGCCGAACATCGCGATGCGCAGCTCCGTCTCCACCTGTGCCAGCACCGCGTCCACCGCTGTTTCCGAATCGGCCGCCGCTGCAAGCAAGGAGCGTCCGAAGCCAGCTGTGTTCGCACCCAGAGCAAGCGCCTTGGCCGCATCGACGCCAGTGCGGAGCCCGCCGCTGGCCACCACCATGTGGTCAGGCAACGCAGCGCGCACCTGCCGCACGCTCTCTGCCGTAGGAATCCCCCAATCGGCAAAGGCCTCGGCAGCTTGCCGGCGAATCGGATCCGGGAGCCGCATCTTCTCGACTTGACTCCAGGAGGTCCCTCCCGCTCCGGCGACGTCGATGAAGGCGACGCCCACCTCGGCCAACTGCTTGGCCGTGTCCGCCGCTATCCCCCAGCCAACTTCTTTCACGCCGACGGGCACTTCCAATGTACGGCACACTTCCTCGATACGGTGAAGCAGCCCGGCAAAGTTCAAGTCGCCTTCCGGCTGAAACACCTCCTGCAGCGCATTGAGATGCAAAATAAGCCCGTCTGCCTGCACCAGTTCCACTGCACGGCGGCATTCATCCGCCCCCATGCCCATATTTAACTGCACCGCGCCCAAGTTCGCGAACATAGGAATCGTTGGCGCCAAATCGCGTATCTGGAACGTGTCCGCGACGCCTGGATTCTCTACCGCCGCCCTCACTGAGCCGACGCCCATCGCCCAGCCGCGCGCTTCCGCCACGACGGCCAAGCGGCGGTTAATCGACGCCGTATGGCTGCTGCCTCCCGTCATCGAGCTGATCAAGAGCGGCGTCCGCACCGGCTTGCCCAACCAAGCGGTAGCAAGATCAATGTCGCGATAGTCAATGTCCGGAAGCGCCTGATGCACAAAGCGGTATCGTTCCAGTCCCGTTGTAATGCCAATACTGTTCACCGGCTCCTCCAAACAGATGCGAACATGCTCTGTCTTGCGCTGCCCGGTCAATCCCCCCGGTTCAGGCTGTCGCTCTTGCATTTCGGTACCCCCTACAGATCTGGAGTCCAACCATTCGGACTCCAGATCTTTCATTTATCTCGTTCATTCTGCGATAATTTCGTTTATTTTGTCGTCTGATCTCCAAAAATTTGCTGCTTCAACCGCTGACCTGTCGGGGTGGCAGCCAAGCCCCCGCGCGCAGTCTCCTTCAGCGTAGTAGGCATCGTCTGTCCAATGCGGAACATCGCCTCGATGACTTCGTCGCACGGAATGACGCTCTCCACGCCGGCAAGCGACATATCTGCCGCCACCATCGCAATGGCCGCGCCCATGGCGTTGCGCTTCACGCACGGCACCTCGACCAAGCCTGCAACAGGGTCACAGACGAGGCCGAGCATGTTCTTCAGCGCGATCGCCATCGCATGCGCCGCTTGGCGCGGGCTTCCGCCCGCCAGTTCAGTAATGGCTGCCGCCGCCATACCTGCGGCTGACCCCACTTCAGCCTGGCAGCCACCCGCCGCGCCGCTGATCGAGGCGTTGTTCGCCACGACCATGCCGAAGGCCCCCGACGTGAACAGATAGTCCACCATCTGTTCACGTGTCGGCTGCAGCTTCTCCTTGAGCGCGAACAGCGTTCCCGGCACGACACCGGCCGAGCCTGCCGTCGGCGTCGCGCAGATGAGCCCCATCGCAGCGTTCACTTCGTTCGTCGCCACCGCTTTGCTGACGGCGTCCATTATGGTTTCGCCGCTTAATACTTTGCCGGAGTCAATATACTGCTGGATCTTGACCGCATCTCCTCCCGTCAGACCAGAGTGGGAGCTAACACCTGACAGACCGCGCGCAACCGCTTGCTCCATGACGTCCAGATTCCGAGTCATCAGCTCGATAACCGATTCGCGCGACGTTTGGCGCACTTCCATTTCCTGCTGTATCATAATGTGCGCGATCGAGCACGAACGCTCTTCGGCAAGCGCGACTAATTCAGCTACATTGCGGAACATAATCTTGTCCTCCCTTCCTCGATGGCGTCATTAATCTTCCATGCGCAGCACGCGGTTAACCCCCGCTAGAGCGCGAATCTCGTCTATAATGGATTCGTTTATCTTCTCATCCGTTTCAATGACCATGAGTGCCATCTTGCCTTTCTCCTTGCGGCTTACTTCCATATGTCCGATATTGACGTGCTGGCCGCTCAATATTTGCGTTACTCCGGCGATGACTCCATACCGGTCATGGTTCAATACGAGAATGGCCGGACATAGACCGGAAAGCTTCAGCTCGAACCCGTTCAATTCCGTAATTTCCACCTTGCCCCCGCCAATGGAGATGCCTGCTACTTCCATCTCGTCCCGTTCGTCCGACATCATGATGCGGGCGGTGTTGGGATGCTCAGGCACGGCGTCTTCCGTCGTTATGACTACCTCGATGCCGGCTTCTTCGGCATACTGCGGCGCCTGCGGCAGGCGCGGGTCATTCGTATCATAATCCAACACCCCCGCAATGAGCGCCACATCCGTCGCATGTCCCTTGAACGTCTCTGCGAACGAGCCGTACAAGGAAATATGCACTCGCTTCGGCTGTCTGCCGAAGATGCTTCGCGCGAGGCGTCCTATCTTGGCCGCTCCGGCCGTATGCGAACTGGACGGACCCACCATAATCGGACCAATGATGTCAAACACACTGCGATACTTCATCGCCCTTCCTCCTCTTTAAGCGTTCCCCCAACGTTCTTTCCAATCTATCCTGATGGTTCCACTATTCCACTCGTGTTGCTCGTATCTATTGTACGCAACCGGTCCCGCTTTCTCCACGACGATAGCCGACCGCTGCAAGCACTTTCAGACTCATCCTACCAAGGCTTCGCCAAGAACACAACCCCTCCGGCACAGCGATTTACAGACGTCTCCCATTCAATCGTTATGTTGCAGAATCGCGGCGCATAAGTTTGTAGAAGTCTGACATGGAAAAGTTTTATATTGGAAGACATCACTTGCGAAGGAGTGACTGCATGCACGCGATTTACATGGCAATGAGCGCCTGCTCGTCAAGCCTGTTTACGGAGAGAAGCTCATCGTCCCTTCCGCCGATTTGAGCATTACACCAGAGCTCGTCATGCACGGCGCGATGGAGTGGCGATAACGAAGTATTTGAAGAATCACGTAAAAAAGGGGCACGTTGTCGTCGATATCGGGGCTAATGTCGGTTACTTCACTGTCTCTCGCCCATTTGACGGGACCGTCCGGCCAAGCTGAACAAGCATAGCCAACAATATGTCAAGCATTACTGGGACGATATATCTGAATTCGAGACGGAGGCCATACGGCTGGACGATGCACTCGCGCATCTGCCGCATATCGACATGATTAAGGTAGACATCGAGGGGGGAGAATACCAAGCGTTTCTCGGCATGGAACAGCTGCTGGAGCATAACGTGAAATGTGTCGTCTTTGAATGAAACGAAATGATGCTGCAGGAACAAATGGAGCCATTCACGGCCTTGTTGCGCCGCCATGAAGATGCTGGAAAGAACTTCTACTTGCTCGATCATCATGGGGCAGAGGTCCAGATGCCGCTGGAGCAGGTACTATCCATAGGCAGCATCCCTAACGTCATCATGAAGTGACCATAGCCAGTATATATACTTGGAAGCTACAAACCGGAGGTTTGCGCCTCCGGTTTTGTTCATTCATTATAAAATTCTCTGTCCGAATAACGAACCGATAAGTTCCTTGGCCAGCCTTGCCGTTTTGTTGTTCACATCTAACGTCGGATTCACTTCCACGAACTCCGCCGAAGTGACAAGGCCAGATTCGTGCAGCAGCTCCATCGCCAAGTGCGCTTCCCTGTAGCTCACTCCACCCTGCACTGGCGTGCCCGTTCCCGGCGCTTCGTAAGGATCGACGCTATCCACATCAAAGCTGAGATGAACTCCATCCGTGCCGCTGCCGACAATGCGCAGCGCTTCCTGCACAACCCGTTCCATGCCCATGCGGTCAATCTCGTGCATCGTAAAGCAGGTGATGCCTTGCTGACGAATGAATTCTTTCTCTCCGGGATCGAGGTCGCGCGCCCCGATAAGCACGACGCGATCCGCTCTCACGTATGGTCCTGACCACGGCATTTCCGCGAACTCTGCTCTGCCCAACGCAACAGCCAGCGACATGCCGTGAACGTTCCCGCTTGGACTCGTCTCCTCCGTATTTAAGTCGGAATGGGCGTCGAACCAAATGACTCCTACATTGCGATAATGGCGCGTCAATCCAGCGAGCGTGCCCATCGCGATACTGTGATCGCCCCCCAGCACGAGCGGAAAGCAACCGTCCGTTACGGCTGCTGACACCTGTTCGGCCAACGCGGAACAAGTATAGAGCACCTCGGCTAAGTGCTTCGCGTTCCGCGCGGGAACAGGCACTTCATCCAACTGCTCTCTAGCTGGAGCCGCCGATGGCAGATTCACTTCGCGCTCCGCCGCCACTTCTATCCCCAACTGCTTCAGCTGCCGCAGCAATCCGGAGCGAACAATGCTCTCCGGTCCCTGCTCCGCTCCCGCTCTGCCAGCCCCTAATCCGAATGGAACACTAATCATTGACAGCTTTCGATTCATCGTCATCGTCATCGACAACTTTCTCCTCCTTGCAAGCTAATATGCAACACAGCTCCAAGACTGATAAGCGGGTACGGCTATGCGCGAGCCAAAACGCGCTGGATACGCTCCAACGCCCAATCGAGCTCCGCTGCCTCAATAATTAACGGGGGCGCCAGGCGGATGATATTCTCATGGGTCTCTTTGCAAAGCATGCCAAGCCGCATCAGCATCTCGCAATACGGTCGTGCAGGCTCCGTCAGCTCCACGCCGATGAACAACCCTCGTCCCCTCACATTGCGGACTACCGGACTTTGAATGCCCTCTAGCCGCTGCTTAAAATACGCTCCCTGCTCAACCGAGCGTTCGGCAAGCCGTTCGTCCTCCAGCACTTCCAAGGCGGCTACCGCCACCGCACAAGCAAGCGGATTGCCTCCGAAGGTAGAGCCGTGCGATCCAGGCTGCAGCAAGCCCAGAATCTCTTCATCCGCCGCTACGGCCGAGATAGGCAGCACGCCTCCTCCGAGCGCTTTACCCATGATATAGACGTCTGGCACGATCTGTTCCCAGTCGCAGGCGAACCGTCTGCCCGTACGCCCGAAGCCGGTCTGGATTTCATCCGCCATGAACAGGACGTTGTGCCGTTTGCATATTTCGTAGGCCTGGCGCAAATAACCGTCGGGAGGAATGACGATGCCATTCTCCCCTTGAATCGGCTCTACGAGAAAAGCGGCCGTGTTCGGTGTGATAGCCTGCTCCAGCGCTTCAGCATCACCGAATGGAATGATCGTGAAGCCTGGCGTAAACGGACCGAAGCCTTCCTTATATTCCTCCGCCGAGGAGAAGGAGGTGACCGTAATCGTCCTCCCATGAAAATTGCCGCTGCATACGATGATGTCTGCTTGATTAGCGGGGACCTGCTTATGGTTATATGCCCAGCGCCGCGCTGCTTTGAGGGCAGTTTCCACCGCTTCCGCACCTGTGTTCATCGGCAAGACCATCGCTTTCCCCGTGTAGGCCGACAGCTTCTCATAAAATGAGGCCAACGATTCACTGTGAAACGCCCGGGAAGATAGCGTCACCTTCTCTGCCTGGCGCAAGAGCGCCTGAATAATGCTCGGATGGCGGTGTCCGTGGTTCAAGGCCGAGTATGCGCTTAACATGTCCAAGTAACGGCGCCCTTCCGGATCTTCTACCCATACACCTTCCGCTTTGGAAATGACAATAGGCAGCGGATCGTAATTCCTTGCTCCATAACGTTCCGTCGTGCGGATAATCTCTTCTGAGCCTGCCATTCACTATCCTCCCCTGTTCTCTACGAAATCGCTTTCTATACCATATTCAGAGTATAGCACACTGTTTCACATAACGGTAAAATATTGCCATATGTCCTCCAGGAAAATACAAAAGTTCCCGCCGCATTTCTCTAACACAATGCGAACGGGAACTGATTACATCGGGGTACTCCCCGTTTCCACACTTGGCCCGCCATGCTTGGAGAGCATTCGTGCCGTTATCTTGTCGGAGTAAAGCAAGGCATACAGCGCCAACACCAATGAAATTCCGCCGAAGATGAGCACCATGTACTGGAGCCCGATCGTATCGAGGAAAAAGCCCGTCCCAAGCAGGACGATTTGGAACAGCACCCGGTCTAGCATATTCCGGAACGAGAAGAAGCGGCCATGATAGTCCTTCGGAATGGTCGTCTGGAAATACGTCGACAGCAAAGGGAAGAAAAAACCTGCCGCCAGGCCGAACAAGCCAAATGACAGCAGCGCCACCCATCTGATATCCCCAAAGAACAACAGCATTTGCGAGATGGCGATGACAAATGAAAACGAGAGCAGCATTTTCAACAAATTCACTTTTCCGGAAATCCGCTTCACGAAAAATGCGGCAACTATAAAGCTTGTCCCCTCCACTGCATACAGCAGGCCCTTAATCTGCTGATCATGCTGCAATTCGCTAATGTTGATGACCATCAGATTGAAGCCTCCGATAAACAGCGCTGGAATAATCGACAACCCGAGCGCCATGACAGCTACAGGGAGTTGTTTGAGCATCGGAACGATATCCTTGAACCCGCCGCTCTCTTTGCCTTTCTGGTTCCTATTGCGATGTGGCGTGCCTGTACCCTCTACCTGCAAGAAGAAGGTGGACGCAAGCAACAGCGCGTACGCAACGAGAGAGGTGAGATATAATGAGGACAGACTCATGACGGCCAACATCATTCCCGCCATCGCTGTTCCCAATATACGGGCGATAGTGGAAGCATTCATATGAACCCCGTTTAACGCAATCAAATCTTTATCTTGGACGATAAGCGGAATAACCGACTGAAGTGCCGGAAAGTAGAACGCCGCAGACACCTGCAAACTGACCGCAAACAGGACCATCCACCATACCGAATCCATCGACAAAGCGTGAAACATGAAGCACACGCTGACCATTCGCCCGATTCCGGCGTATATCATCACCTTCTTCTTGCTGCTCGTATCGATGACCTTCCCTGCATACGGACCGACTAGCACGCCTGCAAGCAGTCCCACAAATAAAATGAGCGATTTCATAAAGTCTGACGGCACGTGCTGCTGCATAAATTCCAAATTCGCGATAATTGAAGTCCACAAGCCGAGACCGGCGATAAACTCTCCGCTCAGCACAATCCATACGTTGCGGTTACTCCACATTGCATCCATCCCCGTTCTCCCACTAAAGTCTGTTAGAGGTTATTCAAAAAGTCCCCTTTTGATCATGAAGCTGCCCAGAATCAAAAAAGCTGCTCCGCCATCAAGCGAAGCAGCTCTAATTACGTATATGAATGATACCTGTATAAATGAGATATTTCACCTTGTAAATCTTGTAGAAAATGAAAATCGTTCTCAAATGAATGATTAGTAACATCATGCCATAAACGGTGCCAGCAGTCAATCAGTCCCAGCCCCTTTTGACGGGGGTCATTCCGGCCATCCGTGTGACAGTTCAAGGCAGTGGAATGGCGGAGTTTATCGGGGCGAACACAGCACCCGTACCGCACACACAACGCTAAGCTTTTGGTCGGCGGATCGACCCTCGGCATGTAATTCACCAGAAAGCTGGTGCGGAATGCGGGGATATGCACCGCAAGCCGTCTCGTTAAAGCAATGGTGAAAATAGGCGGGCTGCGGATTCCAAAAATCGGGTTATCATTTTCTTGTGCGCAAACTCTTCTTCCTCTATCGGCGTCGTGTACTGCAAATCCCGTTCAAAATCTTCAACCAACGCCGCCACACTATCCGTTCGCATCAAAATCGCATTGACTTCGAAATTCAAATGGAAGCTGCGCATATCCATATTAGCTGTTCCTATCGTAGCAATCTCGCCGTCTACTATAATAAGCTTGGAATGCAGAAAGCCTTTTTCATATTCATAAATTTGTACGCCCGTTTCCATGAGGCCGGGAAAATAAGAATGGGACGCAAAAAACGGCAGCCATTTGTCTGGCTTGGCTGGAAACAATAATTTCACATCGATTCCTGCCAATGCCGCTACCCGCAGCGCCGTAAAAATATCTTCATCCGGAATGAAATAAGGCGTAGCAATCCAAATGGACTTTTTGGCCGAGGTCAGCATTGAGAAAAAGACGTTTTTCATCGTTTTGAAATCTTGATCAGGCCCGCTTGCGATAATTTGCACCGCTCCGGCTGTCGCCTCTACCGACCTCGGCAGCAAATATTCTGGCCCGTAGAGGTTGGCGGCCGTCGTATGCGCCCAATCCTGCAGAAATATAATCTGAAGCGTCTGCACTGCCTCGCCCCTTACAATCATGTGCGTATCTCGCCAGAAGCCGTACGTCTTGCTGCGGCTTAAATATTCATCGCCGACGTTCAGTCCACCGATAAACCCGACATCGCCGTCGATAACGACAATTTTGCGGTGATTGCGATAATTGACCCGATTCGAGAACAGCGGGAATTTCACCGCACCGAAGGCGGCTACTTCTACGCCAGCCCTCCGTAGATCATTCAGGAACGATTTTGGCAATTGCATGCTGCCTACTGCATCGACCATGAATCGGACTTCCACGCCTTGCCTCGCTTTTTCCATCAGAATGTACTTAATCTTCCGTCCGATATCATCGTCTCTATAAATGTAATATTCCATATGAATATGGTGAACCGCTCGGCCAAGCTCTGCAAGCAGGGCAGCAAACGTTTCTTCCCCGTTGTTCAGAATGCGCGTATCCGATGAGAACGAGATCGGGCTCTTGCTGAGACGGCTGGTCAGGCGCAGCAATTGACGTTGATCATCGGTAAACGAGCCTAATATTTGCTCCCTGCGAAGCAATGATTCGTTATCGATGAAGGCGTACGCTTGTCTGTCCTGCTGCGCTTTACGCGCATACCGCCGCCGCTTGCGATAGTTCTGTCCGAACAGCATATAAAATATGAACCCGACTACCGGAACGAGCGCCAACACTAATATCCAAGCTACCGTGCTGGACGGATGACGGTTCTCCATAAAGATAATGATTGCCAGCGTAATGACCGCCAGCGTCGTCATAATGCTTAGCGCTGTAGCAATTGTATTTCCAAACGTATCATTAATATATAGACCAAACGTCAACAACATGATGATGAATAACCCGACCTGCAGTGCTCTTCTCATCCACATTCTCCCCCATTCTAACTAGCCATTCTATCTATTCACCCATTTTCTCCTATTCCTATCGTTGTACTTATCTACATATACGCAGCATAAACCAATGTTTTTTCCAAATAAATGATAAGACGACTACATAACGCATAAACTCTTCCAGCTGATGGGACAATGAAGGTAGTGCACAAGCTATATTGCTTTACTATACCCGAAAACAACAACATCAAATATGTCATTGACAACGGTTACAATCGTATGACATAATTTTCGAACGAACGGTAGGTAGCTAAGTAGAGGCGGCCATCCGCCTATTACTGTAAACACAGGACCGTTTCTGCGAGATGAAGGAACAGCGAGGAATGGAGGAATTCCCTTTGACCGCAAACCGCATTCAACTCATCGCCCTCTCCCATTTTGCCAAGTATGGCTATGACGGGACGTCTTTAGCCAAAATCGCCGAAGACGTCGGCATCAAGAAGCCGTCCATCTATGCTCATTATAAGAGCAAAGACGATTTATTTCTTCATGTTCTTCAAACCGTATTTATAGATGAGTGGAACTGGATTACCGATTTTTTCAATAAGCATGATCATCTGTCACTTCACGATCAGCTCACCCTGCTGATTCAATCATACCGTCAGCGTTATGAGCAGTACGATGTGCTGAAGTTCATTTTGCGTGTTTCCTTCTTCCCCCCAGAAACGCTGCGGGAGCAAGTCATGGAGCGCATGAATGAATTTTTGGACCGGTTGGAAAATGGACTGGTTCCCCGAATGGCTCAAGCCCTCAGAACACAAGAAATATTTGGCGTGCATCCGGAACAAGCTTCCAAAGCGTTCATATGCATCCTGGATGGACTATTCGTAGAGCTGCTGTACGGTGGACCCGATCGCTTTGAGAAAAAGCTTGAAGCCGCTTGGTCGATATATTGGCGAGGGCTGACTATCAAGGATGATTAGCCTTGAACTAGCACAGATCGCTTATCTTTGTTACAAATCTAAGTGAGGTCATCTGGGGAAACCGAGCGAAGCATCTGCATCTATTCACCCTCATCAGGATGTTGGAAAAAGGGACCTTTCTACTGGAAAGGTCCCTTTGCTATGAATAATCATGTATCTCATAATAGATTGGCAATATCGAGTGACTCAATTCTAGAAACTTAATTTTAGTGACGCAATTCTGTTATGCGAATCGTAACGCAATATTTATGCAGTCTTCGTCTTCTCCGCCCAAGTTACTTCCTTAGAAATAAATTCTTTAAGCAGCAGACCAATGGCCTGATATACCGGATGCTCCGCATGCTGCTTCAGGTCATCCCCGAAACGCGGCGCCCACCGCTTCAAATGATGCAGCACGAATTCACGCTGTCCGTTCATATAACGGTCAAAGCGCTCTTCCGTCATGACGCTGTTCATCATCTTCTCAATCAGAACGGCCATGAACTCCAGTTCAATCGCGATATGATCGTCAGGCTCACCATTCATTTTTTTAAAATATAAGCTGAATTCAGCATACGTCTGCCGCACAACTTGAGCGTAGGACTTCGGCAGCATCTGTTCGCTGGCACGATACATCGTCTCGCACGGAGTCACGGGCAGTTGGCCCGAGGAACCGAAGAGGCGCATATATTCATCGCGCAGCGAAGAGAATACGGCGTACAACTCGTTAATCGACAAGTTCTCTAACAACAAGCGCAGCTGCTTGGCTCCTTCAGACGCGCAGGACATCTCCTGTAACCCCTGATGATTCCGCCAAGACATAATGACATCGAGCGTTGGCATTTCGCCAAGGAAATCGGCTAACAATTGATACACCGCCTTGCGTGTCTCCAAACGTTCTACGGTCTCATCGTTCCACTGCACCGGCTGTTCTGCCGTTAACAACATCGTCCGTCCCCTCCATATGATGATTTCTTCCTGCATCCATATTATGCCATATTCAATTGTTAAAAGCTGTGACAAAATGCAAACAATAAGGAAGAAGAAAGCGTTTTATGTGACGCTTCTGTGAAGTGTATTTCGGTGCGTGATCCTGCCGAAACGATACACTGTTTTAGTCGTAAAGATTATTGTAACAAACGTCACACTAAAGAGACAGTCCCAAATGTTTCCTCATAATATAGGTGGCGCCGAAAGGAGACAACGATGAAAAAACAACCGCGCAAAGGATTTATCCGTCTTCGTGCCATCGTATCTTTTATAGCTATGGGCTTCATGGTGGCGGGCATTGGGATGGAGCAGGATCTCCGCTCCCTCATTTCCGATGTCGAACAGTCCAATGTGCAAACCACCCTTGATCCCGGTAAGGAAGCATGATGATGAACCATTCCGTTTTCAAAAAAGCAAACACGGCGCTCAATGTGCATGCCACCATGCTCCGCAATGGCCCCATCGCCTTTCGCGTGCATTATTGGGGCTTTATGCCGCAGCATTATAATAATACTGTGCATCGCCACTCCTTCTTAGAAGTGTGCTATGTGTTAAATGGCGAGGGCGAGTACACCGATGACGGACAAGAATACCCGCTGACCCCCGGAACCGCCTTCTGTTCCCGCCCTGGCATCTGGCACCAGATTCGCAGCGATCAAGGGCTGGCATTATGCTTCGTTGCCTTCGATATGGATGAGGAGCATACGGAGGATGACTACGCCCAGGCGTTCCAGCATATGGCCGCTCACGCCTTGCCTATAATGCCGGATGCCTCTGCGTCCCCGATGGCAAAGTTATGGGAGGCGCTGCTTGGCATGTTCGACGCCGGGCAGGCGATCTACCCGCCCCCTGTCCTGCAAGCGGCCTCGCATGCATTGCTCTATTCCATGCTGCCGCTGTTCACGCTGGATCCGAATCGGCTGCCGACCTCGTTCGGTGCAGAAGAAACGGCGCGTCCGGTCAACGACTTATTCCGCCGGGCGCAGCTTTATTTGGAAGATAACTTGAGTGGTCTGCTGTCGTTAGAGATCGTTGCGCAGCATTTGCATATTTCCCCGCGGCATCTCTCGCGCTTATTCGTACAGGAAAGCGGTCAAACGTTCGTGCATTACGTGCAAGAGCGCCGAATTCAGTCAGCGAAGGAGATGCTGCTCCGATCCAACGCCGCGATTAAGGATATCGCCGAGCGGTGCGGCTTTGAATCGGTTCATTATTTCACAAGAGTGTTCACCCGCAAGCTGGGTGTATCCCCCGCCCGTTTTCGGCGCTCGCAATTTGCCGAAGGGCGTTCCCGCCTGAAAGCCACACCTCGCACCTAAACGGAATCCATGTCCGTTTTGTACAAAAAAGGAGCTTCCTTGTCCAAATACAGCCTTCCCTTCTTTCATTACAATGGGGGCATAAGCGAACCGGAGAGCGATTACCTCTCCCTACGCAATGACCTGCGATAGAATGGAGGGCTTGCTTCATGTTTAACAAATACCCGCACAATGTGATTCATTCGTCCGTATCCTGTGAAGGCGACCGTCCGTTGGCGTGGATGCCGCAAGGACTTGAGCATGGTACAGAACCAATAGCGGAAGCGATTATGTCCGCCTTAAATAATTTGAATCAAGATGTGCTGGTCGTTGCCTTAGACAGCACGCATGGCGCAAATATGCAATTTGTCATTGCGCGCATTGTCGAACGCCTAGATAGAGAACAGGTGTCCGCTCACGTCTACAGCACCACGAGCTTGATGCACAGCGGCGACACGCTGCGCCGCCAATTCCACCGCTATATTACCGATAACCGCGCTTTTGGCTATATGGCGTCGGATGCGGACGTTGGTGATTACTTTATGACCGATGCGAAAGACCGCTTCGCAGCCGCTGTGGAAGCCGATTCTGCGGGGCATTCGCACCGCTCTGACGCTTCTCGCAAGCAGATCATCCTGCTGTTCGGCCCAGGGGCGCTATGGATCGCTCAACCAAACGTTCACTTGTCCTTCTTCTTCGACGTATCCCGTGAATATCAGCAGCTTGAGCACCGCAAAAACCTGTGCAACCTTGGCATGTCATGGAATCGGGATCATGTGGAAACATATAAAATCTGCCTGTTCCTCGAATGGCCGGTCTGGGAGACCTATCGGAAGCGGAACTTGGAGCGCTTTGACTATTATGTAGACATGAACAAGCCGAAGGATCCCGTCGTTACGACGACAGCCGGCTTGCGCCGCATGCTGGAGCAAGTTGCCGCACAGCCGCTGCGAGTTAAGCCGTTTTTTGCGCCGGGCGTGTGGGGCGGCCAGTATTTGAAGGAGCTGTGCGATCTGCCGCAGGACTGGGTGAACTGCGCATGGAGCTTCGAGCCGATCGCACCGGAAAATTCAATGCTGATCAAGTATGAAGGCCGCACGATCGAGGTGCCTTTCACGCTGCTGATGACCTATGAATATTACCGCGTAATGGGAGAACGGCCGGTTGCGCTGTTCGGCGACTATTTCCCGGTCCGCTTCGACTATTTGGATACGATTGACGGCAGCAACCTGTCGTGTCAGGTCCACCCGAAGCAGGATTATGTAGAAGAGAACTTTAACGAGCATATGACACAGCAAGAATCCTACTACATTATGGAGCTGAAGGATGGCGCTAAAGTATATCTCGGCCTGACCGGCCGCAGCACTCCGGACAGCTTCTTCGGTGCCGTTCGTGAAGCTCAGGAGACGGGTGTGCCGATGCCGTTCACGGATTATGTGAATGAGTTCGATGCCAAAAAAGGCGATTTGTTCCTCATTCCTCCTGGAACGGTTCACTGCTCTGGCGAAGGCAACCTCGTGCTTGAGGTATCCTCCACGACGTGGTGGTTTACGTTCAAAATATACGACTATTTGCGCAAGGACTTAGACGGCAAACCGCGCCCGATTAGCATTGAGCATGCCGAGCATAATGTCGACTTCGACAAAAATACGGATTGGGTCAAGCGCCATCTGATGTCCGAGCCGCAGCTGCTCGGTGAGCAAGGCGCCAACCAAGAGTATTTGCTCGGACAACATGACGATCTGCTGTTCTGCGTCAAGCGGGTTCATCTCTTCGACCGCTGGGAAGACGATACGAACGGCGAGTTCGTCATGTACAATCTCGTCGAGGGCGAGCGCGTACGCCTCGTGCCGTTGGATAACGAAGCGAAGGCCGTGGAATTCGGCTACGCGGAAGCGTATATTGTGCCGGCCAGCGTCGGCCGCTACCGCCTCGAGAACGCTGGCGGCACTCCGTGCAAGCTCGTGAAGGCGGGCGTGGCGTCCACCTGGTCAACGCCGCTTCTGCCGCACGGTTGGCGCACAGGCGAGGAGGCCTGATCGATGCGCGGCCCATCCTCGGCTGCGCACTGCGGCTCCGCTCCAGCGCCGCAAGCGGTGACGCTGGCGCTGGACGCCGGCGGCACGGCGCTGAAGGCGGCCGTCGTCGCAGGCGGGCGCCTCGTGCCGAACGTGAGCGGCCAGTGGCCATCGCGTTCGGAGGGCGACGCCGCCAGCATCGTGGCGAGCTTCGCCGACGCCTGTCGCGAGCTGCTTGGCGCTTACGCGGCCGCAGGCCCGGCTCGGCCTGAGGCACCGATGCGCATCGGCTTCGCCTTCCCCGGGCCGTTCGACTACGAAGCGGGCGTGTCGCGCCTGCAGGGCCTGGGCAAGTACGACCGCCTATATGGCGTCAACGTACGCGACGCGCTCCGCGCCGAGTTCTCCCGCCGAGCGGCGTCCGGCGAAGCATGGGCGGTCCCTCTGGCCAACGCCGACGTTCGCTTCGAGAACGACGCGACGCTGTTCGCACTTGGACTAAGCCGCCTGCACCCGCACGGGCGTCTCCTCTGCTTGACGCTCGGCACTGGGCTCGGCTCGGCCTTCATCGAGGCCGGTCGTCCCGTTGCGGGCCGCAGCGGTGTGCCAGACAGCGGCATGCTCTATGCCGAAGCGTATCGTGGCCGCCTCGTGGACGAGCAATTCGGCCGCCGCGGCATACTGGAGCTCGCTGAGCTCTTGGATGCACGCTGCCCCGATCAGGATGTGCGCGACTTGGCGGAAGCAGCCCGCGGCGGAGATACCGCTTCATTGCATGTCTTCCGCGAGTTCGGTACACGCTTTGCTGAGATGCTGTCGCCTTATATTCACGGCTTCCGCCCGCACCGGCTTATTCTGGGCGGACAAATTGCTAAGAGTGCCGATTTGTTCGCCGCAGAACTGAACGCGCTGCTGCAGCCATGCGAATGCGAGCTGCAGACGAACAATCAAGTGATGGAATATACGTATTTGGGTATCGATGCCCTGTTTCAATGAGCACATGTGCCTTTCCATACGATTAACGATTTCCTTCTGGCCAGACGGCACGTCCATCTTGGCTAGTAGACCCAGTGAAGTCCGGGGCAAGCATGATCACACCTCCCCTGACCTCCATACACATTAAAGGAGTGATTCACGATGAACTTGAACTTGGAACAACGTATTTCTCTTGCCGAGACACCCGCTCCGAAGCGGACTTGGACCATTTATGCCATCCACCATTCACATACGGATATCGGCTATACCGAGCGGCAGGAGCGGATCGAGCAATATCATGTCGACTTCATCCGCCAAGCGTTGAACATTGTACGCCAAGCCAAGGACGGAGCACAGCCGGAATGGCAGGGCTTCAAATGGACATGCGAAACGTTCTGGGCAGTCGAGCGTTTCCTTGAAAGCGCATCCGATGAGGAGCGCCTGCAATTCGCCGCTGCGGTCATAAGTGGTGACATCGAGCTGTCCGGCACCTATTTGAACATGACGGAGCTGCCGGATTACGATCTGCTGCGCAGCATACACGGCAAGGCGCAAGCTTACGCCAGATCGATTGGCCATACGATTGATTCTGCCATGACCGCCGACATTAACGGGTATGGCTGGGGTTATGCCGACAGCTTGCTGTCCAACGGCATCAAGCACTTATTCAGCTGCATTCATACCCATCATGGCATGTTCGCGCTCGGCCGCAAGCAGACACCATTTTGGTGGGAAGCGCCAAGCGGAGCACGGCTTCTCGTCTGGAACGGCGAGCATTATATGTTCGGCAACGAGCTCGGGCTATGCCCGAATGCGCTCGGCAAATATATGATTCAGGACGAGTTCGACAATCAGCTTATTGATGCGCACCATGACGACATTGCGCGCATCCGCCTGCATCGCTACGTATGCAAGCTGGAAGAAGAGCGTTATCCATACGATTTCGTTCCCGTCATGCTGTCTGGCTTAGGCACGGATAACGCAGCACCGAACGGCCGCATTATGGAATTCATCCACAAATGGAACGAGCAATACGGGGAACCGATTCGCATCGAAATGACAACGCTGAGCGGCTTCTTTGCCCGCCTTAAGCAGGAGGATGTCAACGCGATTCCGGTATACCGCGGCGACTGGCCGGATTGGTGGTCGGACGGCGTCGGCTCGACGGCGATGCATACCCAGCTGTTCCGTGATGCGCAACGAACGCTGCGCCAAGTGAAGCGGCTTGATCCGGATGGACAGATCGTGACGGCAGACGAAATTGCTGCGACGGAGCAAGCGCTCGTCATGTACGCCGAGCATACATGGGGCTATCATTCTTCCATCGCCGAGCCGTGGCATCCGAACGTGCAGCTGCTCGAAGTGCGCAAGCAGGCCTATGCTGCGGAAGCGAGCCGCTTGGCTCACCGGGCGCTGGATAAGACACTCTTAGCTCAAGGCGCTTCCACGCTGTATCCGGAGCGTCCATTCCGCTACCGCGTCGTCAATACGGAACCAGCGCCGGCGAATAAGCTCGTCACGTTGTCGATAGACGGCTGGGAGCCCGCCTTATTCCAGAATGGGTTGGAAGTGGTGAATGAAGCCACCGGCCAAGTCATGCCGCACCAGCTCCCGCATCCTCAGGCAGTCATCGTCGAGGTTCAGTTGGCTGCAGGCGCTGAGTGCACACTTCTCATCCGTCCGCAGGACGGCACAGGCCTGGCAGCCGGTTATATGACTTCCAGCACGAAGCTGGTCGGCAGCGATCGCGTGTATGATATGGAAGACCTGTTGGAGGATTCATCCGCGCACGATCCAGTCATCATCTCGCAGCACAGTGTCGAATCGCCCTTCATCCGTATCGAGTGGAGAGAGGACAGCGGCATCGTGTTATGGCGGAACAAGGAGACAGGAGCGGATCTGCTTCATCAAGACCGTGCATACGGCGCTTTCACCCCAATCTATGAGGTGACGCCAGCTGGAGACCCCACGAATCAGAGTCAGGTCTGGTCGGTGCGCAGCCGCATGGGCCGCAACCGCAAGGGGCTGCATGTTGAGCGTTCTGCCGGACGTCTCATCCGTGTCCGTCCGTTGGAGAACGGACCGCTCTACGCCACGGTCGAGTTATTGTATGAAGTGCCAGGCATGAGCTATTACGCCCTCTTCTTGAAGGTGTACGCGACGATGAACCGCGTTGACGTGTCCGTTCGTCTGCACAAAGACAGCGTCTGGCTGCCAGAGAACGTTTATGTCGCGCTTCCGTTCACCAATGGCGATGCCACACAGGACACACTGTACGTTGAGAAGGCGGGCGCCGTCGTGCGGCCTTGGATCGACCAACTGCCTGGCACCTTGCTGGATTACATGTGCATTCAAGAAGGGCTGGCGTGGGTCAATGAAGCACAGTCCCGGACATTGCTCCTCGGCACGCCAGACACGCCGCTCGTACAGTTCGGCCCGCTCGACTACGGCCGCCGTCTTGTTCATACGCAACAGCTGCAAGACGCCAAGCCGGAAACATACGCATGGCTGATGACTAACTATTGGGAAACCAACTTCAAAGCGACGCTTGGCGGATTTTATGAATTCCGCTACATGTTGGACGCGCGCGGCTCTGTGACATCGTCCGCACTAGGCGCGGAGCTGGGCTCGTTAGCGGGAGACTTTACCGTAGCCCGGATCCGATAATTGCTTCACGGCGCTTAATTAGCCCTTTACATTCCAGCCGTCCGTTGTATAATGAAAGCGGCAATGCATATGAACAACTGCATAGTAATCTCGAAACACTAGGGGTGCTTGAACAGGCTGAGAGGCAGCGGCAACGCTGTTAACCCTTATAACCCGAACTAGATAATACTAGCGTGGGGAAGTGTAGTCGACTGATAGATATAGTGTGGCTTCATCACGTATGGAGACTAGACGTTATCTCGAATCGAAACTGCACTTACTCATGGTGCAGTTTTTTTGTCGTTCTGTTAGCCAAAATATAACCGCAACAAGAGAGGAGTTTATTATGAATACTGCATCTTGCGGATCAAGCCGCATTGTCGGCTGCCGGTTCTCGATCTATCCGATGAGCGATCGGTTTACCGACATTATTATCGGGGCCTTACAGGAAACAAATATGTCCAAGGTCTGGTCCAAAACCGATGATGTCAGCACATGCGTGCGCGGACGGACAGAGCATGTCTTTGACGTTGTCCAGTCGATATTTTTGCATAGTGCGGCTAGTGGGGAACATGTCGTGCTGAATGCGACTTTTTCGATTGGCTGTCCGGGAGATTCTGAAGGGGATGTGTATTTGAGCGCAGACGACATCCGTCTGAATGCCGGACATAGCCAAGCCATCCAGATCGAGGTCGCTTCCCAATTCTCACTCTATCCACTCGGTTCTGCGAGCTATATGGATACGATTTACGATATTGTCGCGTTAGCGAAGGAAGAAGGCACCTTCGGCGGAAGCGCCCACTATGCGAGCCGTCTGGACGGAGACGCGCAGCGGGTATTCACTACATTGGAGCATGCATTTGTAAAAGCGCAAGCCTCCGACGCTTCGCATGTCGTTATGACGGCGACAATTTCCGCCAACAGCCCATCGAAGAAAGAGCGCTCTTAGACGCGCGCAATACTTATGCATCGAGATAAATCGTGGTGAAAAGAGGAACTGTACATGAACAACCAATGGAAATTACGCGATATTATCGTGCTTAGCTCTTTATCCGTCGTATTCGCAGTTATTTATTTGCTCTTTTTGCAAGTGGGCAATGTGCTTGTTGGCTTCATGGGCCCGATGGGATACGAAATTATATTTGGCATTTGGTTTATCGTATCGATTATCGCCGCCTATATTATTCGCAAACCCGGGGCAGCAGTCATCTCGGAGACCGTTGCTGGTGTCGTGGAGGTTCTCATCGGCAACGCCGTAGGTCCGATATTGATCGTGTCCGCCCTCATTCAAGGCTTGGGAGCGGAAGCTGTGTTTGCCGCTTCGCGTTATCGCAGCTATTCGACAAAGGTCCTTATGGCAGCCGGCGTCGGTTCCGCCGTATTCAGCTTTATTTGGGGTTATTTTCGCAGCGGGTTCGGGGCTTACTCCCTCGGTCTCGTCATTGCCATGCTCGTGGTGCGCTGCATTAGCGGAGCACTCATCTCAGGCCTTCTCGGCAAATGGATCGCGGATGCATTGGCGAAGACCGGCGTCCTGCGAAGCTTCCCGATAGCGAAGGAGCGCAAGTAAGATGACGGCTGGGCAGCTTCTTGCAACAGGCCGCAGTCATTCGGCTTCCGTTCCAGCAGGGGACGATCAGCACGACAGCAGGAAAGCAATTATGGCGGAAGGGCTGACCCTCGCTTTCGAAGAGCACGACGCGCCCGTTCTTGCCAATATCGACGCTGCGGTTCACGATGGCGAGACCGTGCTGCTGCTCGGTCCGAGCGGATGCGGCAAGAGCTCGCTCGCCTTCTGTCTTACTGGACTGTATCCCTATGCGGTTGACAGCCATGTGGAGGGGCGCGTGAGCATATACGGCAAGCCGCTGGCAGACTATGAATCGGGAGACATCGCACAGCTCATTGGCATCGTTTTTCAAGATTTCGAAAGTCAGTTCTGCATGCTGCGGGTGGAAGAGGAAATCGCCTTCTGTCTCGAAAATTGGAATTGCCCTCGCGCGGACATGGACCATATCATACGCGAAGTGCTTGATAAAGTCAGTTTGAACGATTGGCGCCATGCATTCATCCACGAGCTGTCCGGAGGAATGAAACAGAAGCTGGCCCTCGCCTGCGCACTGGCTCTTCGCACGCGGATGCTCGTGCTGGACGAACCGACGTCGAATCTCGATCCGTATGCGAGACGCCAGTTCGCCAATCTCGTGACTGAGCTCGCGCTCAGGGAAGGTCTTACATTGCTTATTATCGAGCACCAGCTCGATGATTGGATTGACATAGCGGATCGTCTGCTCGTCATGGATGCGGACGGAATAATCGTCTACGACGGACTGCCCGCTCCATATTTCAAGCATCACGTTGCCGAGGCCAAGGCGCATGGCATTTGGCTCCCTCGGGCGCTTGTGCTGCAGCAGGCGTTAGTGGAGGATTTGTCGATGGTCGGAAAGGCAACTGACGTGTCCTCAAGGGATTTTACCGACATCGCTGAAGACGCAGACGATCCGCCACTGACGGAGCAGCAGTTGCTTGCCAAGCTGTCATCCCTTCCCCGCGACGCTCAAGCGACGGCGCTAAGCCTATTAACACCACTGAAGGCGAAGCGGTCATATACCGAAGACCGTGTCTTCCTTCAAGCGCACGAACTCGTATTTCGCCGAAAAGGGCGCGCCGTCATCGATGGTGTCTCTCTTACGCTGCGCGCCGGAGAATGGGTGGCGCTTGTCGGGCCGAACGGGGCCGGAAAATCCACGCTCGCCTCGCTTCTGTCCGGGCTAACTCAGCCAGATGAGGGGAACATCCTGTTGCAGGGCATTCACCTTCATCGTTACGCTGAACGGGAGCTGAGAGCGTTCATCGGGTACGTGTTTCAAAATCCGGAGCATCAGTTCATTGCAGATACGGTACACGACGAGCTTGCGTTCGGCCTGCGGCTGCAAGGCATCAGCGAAGAGGCTGTTCAAAGCCAGGTCACCGATACGTTGACACGCTTCCGGCTGACTAAAATAGCGGATGCCAATCCTTTCGCGCTGAGCCAAGGGCAAAAACGGCGTCTCAGCGTAGCAGCTGTCCTGACCGACAGCCAGCAGCTGCTCATGTGCGACGAGCCAACATACGGCCAAGACGCCTACGCCTCGAAGCAGCTGATGGACATGCTCCATTCACGGGTGCAAGCCGGTGCGGCTGTGCTTATGATTACGCATGATATGGAATGGGTTGAAGCGTATGCCGACCGTGTCATCGTCTTGTCCGAGGGACAGATTCGCTATGATGGATCTCCGGCCTCCTTATGGACGGAACATGCTTCTCTGTTGGAGGCCAATCATCTGCGAATGCCGATGAATTATTCGGTAGCCGGGCGGCTCCGCACTCAACTTGCGGAAGGCGGTGAACGGAGATGATGCTGCGGGATTGGAATCCGAGCATCAAGGGACTGGCGATCATTCTTGCCGTCATACTGTTGTCACTCACCTTTGATCCGGTAACGCCACTCTTGGCGCTCGCCTTTACCATCCTGTTCACCTTCGGATTGGGGCGGGTACCTTGGCGCAAATGGCTATTGGGCTTTGCTCCCTTTCTTATCATGGGCTTTGGTTACGTCTGGACGGCACTTCTATTTCCGCGTACAGCCGATCCCGCTGCAAGTGCTGTGCTCTGGCAGTGGGGCTCGTTCATTGTGACAGAAGCAACCTTCCATCAAGCTTTATCTCTAGGCCTGAGAGTGCTAATTTTCTCCGCGCTGTCGCTAATTTTCATACTGACGACCGACCCTGTCCGCTTCATGCTGAGCCTGATGCAGCAGTGCAAGCTGTCTCCGAAATGGGCGTACGGCATACTGGCTGGCTATCGCTTTCTTCCGTTCTTCAAGGAAGAGCTGCGCATTCTGCAGCACGCTCACCGCATGCGCGGCGTCGAACGCGAACGGGGCTGGAAGAACAAGCTGCGCGCTTGGAAGCGATATGCCATTCCGCTGCTTGCCTCCGCAATCCGCAAGTCAGAGCGTGTGGCAGCTGCTATGATTTCCAAAGGCTTCAGCGGACGGCGCGATCGCACCTACTACACGGAGCTGCGCGTCACTTGGAAGGATTGGCTCTTATTAGTACTGCTGCTCGGCGGGATCACGCTATGCTATTACCTGTCGTGGAGGCTCGGGTATACACAGTGGTATCGAGGACAATTGTAACAAAATGCTGCAGATTAACCTGTTTTTTAAAGTTCATAATGAAGTGTTCGAACTTGGGGAGATGAGAGCCTGATGGCCCATCTCCCTCATATTCATCCCCTTATGCTCATTCTCCCTTTGAATCAGAAAAGACTTCATATAGATGAGGACCAACCTGCGTTATCCACGTTATACGTTATCCATTACTATTTCCGTATCCAATTCCACACCTATTTCCACGTGCATTTCCACATCCATATCTATTTCCTATCCTCCCTGACTCTTTGGGAGATCGTTGCTAAGGACCGATATACTAAGCATGTTGCGATAAAAAAAGGTCCAAACGGGCTCCATGCTCTCCCATTCAGACCTTCTTGGCGAAGTTAACCCGCCTGCGCTCTCCATTTTGGAAAAAGCAAGGCGGTTCAATAGAAATGAATAACGGAAATTTACCGGGAAGTCCCGCCTTCTGCAAGCTCGATCTCACCCGCCACATCGCGGCCTGTTAGATCAGCGTTCATAAAACCCGATGTTTCCGGAAAATGAAGATGCAGTTCCGCTGGCTTGCCAATCTGGATCGTTCCGCTAAGCAGCGTAAAATCTAGTACATGTCCGCCGCCTGTGCGGTTATCATCCACAAAATGCAGATGGTAGCCTGCTACAGACAAGCCTTGGGCGAATTCCGGCATTCTAAATCCCGCCATCGTGCCCTCGACTTGATTAAGTGTAAATACCGGCTGGGATTTTGTCGCTTCGACCAACGTCGGGTACGGACGCTTCTGCTTGGTGACCGTACGCGTCACCACCTGTTCGAATTGTCCATCCATGCGCAGCGCATAGAATAAGTTTTCACTCGGGAGGAAGCTGTCAATTAGCGTTTCAAGCTCCATGCGGTTCAGCGGGCGATCGATGGCGAACGTCGTCTCCGGCTGAAAATAGGTCACCGAAGCGAACGGTGTCATTTCCTCCGCATGAACCGATTTGACGCTCCCATCATGTCGAAGGTGATAAAATTCCCCATCGAACGCGATTAATTCCCCGTCTAACTCATCAAATGTACCAAGGCCGAAGTCTCCGTGCCGAGCCAATTCCTTCATCGTCATGCTTCCTTCGTAGACACCATCCAACAAGGCGCTCATCGTGGACGTCTGAAAGATGGTGACGGGCTCTAAATCACCCCGTCGCGCTGCATGGCCGGCAAGGGGCTTATTGTTTGATGCGTGATCTTGCAGTTCTTTTATGTCTTGTAGGTCTTGCATTGGTTGTAATATGGCTTTCATGATATTATGCCCTCCTTGCTTTTTAATGGAATTGGTCCGGCAAAAGCATATTGCCCAAGGCGATGTTGTCACTGTAATCGACCGGAATATCGATGATGACAGGCCCTTCCGCCGCTAGCGCCCGCTGCAGCGTTGGCACCAAGTCATCCGGATCCGTAACACGATAGCCCTGTGCCCCATAGCTTTCGGCGAACTGCACCATATCCGGCTGACCGAAGTTCACGCCGGCGGTGCGTCCGTATTTCATCTGCTGCTGGAAGGCGACCATATCGTACGTGCCATCGTTCCATACGAGATGCACAATAGGCAATTTCAGCCGTACAGCCGTTTCCAGCTCCATGGCGGAAAAGAGGAAGCCTCCGTCGCCCGATACCGAGACGACCTTCTCGCCGGGGCGCACCAGCGCTGCCGCTATTGCCCATGGCAGCGCGACACCGAGCGTCTGCATCCCGTTGCTGAACAGCAGGCGGCGCGGCTCATAAGAGCGGAAGTAGCGCGCCATCCAGATGTAGTGCGAGCCGACGTCGCACGTTACCGTCACCTTATCATCAATCACACGGCGCAGGCCGTGTATAATTTGCAGCGGGTGCAGCAATCCTTCCTGCACATGCTCCGGAGGCTCACAAGCTTCCAATAGCTTGGCGTGCAAGGAATCACACAGTCCGGAAGCTTCCGGCGTGCGCTGCAGGCCAGACAAGTGCTTCGTTAATTCCTGTATCGTCCGTTCAATGCTGCCAAGCAGCTCTAAGTCTGGTTGGTAATCATGGTCAATATCAGCTTGGACCTCATCCAAATGAATAATGTGGCGCAGGCCATCACTATTCCAGAACTTCGGATCATATTCGACTGGGTCATAGCCTACCGTCAGAACGACGTCGGCTTGCGCCAGCAGATCGTCACCAGGCTGATTGCGGAACAATCCGATCCGTCCAAAAAAGTGGCTTTCCAGCTCGCGCGAAATGGCCCCCGCCGCCTGGAACGTCTCTACAACCGGTAAATTCGTATGTAAGATCAATTCACGGATCGCATAGGTCGCTTCCGGTGTGCTAGCTCTCATACCGAGCAAAATGACTGGAATGCTCGCTCCGTGCAGTGCTTCGGCTGCTGCCCGAATCCCTTCGGAAGGAGCAGCCCCCAGCTTCGGTGAAGGAAGCGGGCCGATCGCTGACACTTCGACCGGACTCGTAATGACGTCCTGCGGCAAGCTGACGAGCGCTGCACCTGGGCGCGGCGACGTCGCTGCCCGGAATGCATTCGTGAGCACTTCGGGCAAATTGTCTGGATGCTGTACTTCGACGCTGTATTTCGTCACCGGCTGGAACAATGCCGCGTTATCCATCGATTGGTGTGTCCGCTTCAACCGATCCGCGCGCGATACCGCCCCGCTCAAGGCCACGACGGGGTCCCCTTCTGCCGTAGCGGTAACGAGCCCGGTGGCCAGATTGGAAGCGCCCGGCCCCGAAGTGACGAGGCATACGCCCGGCTTGCCTGTTAAGCGGCCGACTGCAGCAGCCATGAACGCGGCATTCTGTTCGTGGCGGCACACAATCAAAGAAGGGCCTTGATCTACTAGTGCATCGAACACACTGTCTACCTTAGCCCCCGGAATGCCAAATATGTGAGAGACGCCTTGCCGCTTGAGACATTCGACGACGATGTCTGCCCCGCGGCTTACGACTGGATGTTGTGGTTGTTCTTTCGATGTGTTCATGTCGTTCACCCTTTCCATGTCCACTTTATCTGCTCAGACTGTATAACGAATATATACTAATGAAATAAACGTATTAACACAGACTAAAACACAATGTGTAAAAAGTAATTAAAATAATCAGTCTGTATTATATATAATACTCCTTTTTTCCGTTTTGTCCATTCGCAATTTCCAACCGTTCGTGGTATCTTCGATTTAACAGTAGATATATATGAAAGGATGAATCGAGATGAACGAAAAGTGGAACTCATTAATGAAGTCAATGGAAAAGGAATCACTTACTGCGCTGCTCATTACCGATCCGAAGCATGTGTACTATTTGACTGGGTTTGCCTGTGATCCTCATGAGCGCTTTCTTGGCCTCATCATAACGCAGCATGAGGAACCGGCACTGATTGTGCCTGCTCTCGACGGAGATAAAGCGGCCTCCACTTCCTCTGTGAAGCGGATCGCAACCCACACAGATACAGATAACCCCTACGATGTGCTGAAGCAGCATCTGCCGCATGGCCTTCCGCTTCTCGGCATCGAGAAAAATCATATGTCCTTGCAGCGTTTTGAAACGTTAGACCATGCCGTGCAGGCGCAGCGATACGCGGATGCCGGCCCAATTCTGCAAAGCATGCGGCTTATCAAGTCGGAAGAGGAGCTCCTGCGGATGAAGGAAGCAGTGAACCTCATCGAAGACGTGCTCCGTCAATGTGTAAGCCAGGTAAAAACAGGCATGACCGAAATCGAAGTCGTGGCGGAATTGGAATACTTGATGAAAAAGCTCGGTTCCGATGGCCCTTCCTTCAGCACGATGGTGCTTGCCGGAGAAAATGCCGCACTGCCGCACGGCATTCCGGGTACGCGCAAAATTCAAGAGGGCGAGCTGCTGCTGTTCGACCTGGGCGTATACTTGAACGGCTATGCTTCCGATATAACACGCACGTTTGCCGTCGGCGAAGTAAATGCGAAGTGCAAAGAGATTTATGACACAGTGCTTGCCGCGAACGAAACAGCAATCGCAGCCGTGAAGCCGGGTGTCACGTTCGGCAGCCTGGATCGGACAGCCCGCCAGGTCATCACAGAGAAGGGCTACGGCCAATACTTTACACACCGTCTCGGACATGGTCTCGGCATCGATGTTCATGAGTATCCGTCCATACACAGCCAGAACGATGACCTCCTCCAATCGGGCATGACCTTTACGATTGAGCCGGGCATCTACGTTCCTCAGGTGGCAGGCGTGCGCATCGAAGACGATGTTGCTGTCACCGAGACAGGTGTTACAGTGCTGACTTCTTATCCGAAAGAACTGACCGTTATCGGCGTATAAGCCAAATAAGCGGCATTCATCTTTGCCCCCCCCTTCCATCAGGAGACGGTATTCACGATGACGAGGCATGACGCTGCCAAGTGAATCACCAATGACTCTTCATGATTTACGAAATGTTCCAAGCATTATGGCGCGTTCAGACGGAGGGAGATCTGCTTCAGCCTCACCTTCGCCTCATTCTCCCCTTCCGTCAGAAAGGCGGTACGCTCCTGTGACGACGCTAAATGCCCGCTGCCATGCCTTCATGAGCGGTCGCTTCACGGCACAGTGTTTATACAAAACGGGATGTACCTATGACGCTATCCTACCTGATTGTATGGGAGAGTGATTATAAGGGTCATCGAACCAATGCCCGACATCATGTTTCTTGGCTCAAAACAAACATTTATGTTTCAGTTCATCTCTCATCCTATGAAAGATACTCATTTGCAGGGGGATAATGGGTTGCTGTCATTCTGAATGAAGGGGAGAGTGAGGCAATGGATGAAACGGGCAATACAAGAAAGGGGCTGGCTGTCCCAAAAGGTCTGAATCTGAATGACCTGAAGGACTGTTCCCGTTTTAGCTGAAGGACGGGATGAATCTCTCTTGCCACTTGCTGCATTGGATTTCGTACAATGGAATGGCAGCGTTTATCTCTTTACGGTAAGTTTCATTGGAATTCATGCAGTGGCTTGACTCTCTTTCCGCAGCAACAGCTGAAAAGCAGCCAGATCCACTGCACAAAATACAGTCTACATTCCATTTAGTCGCCTAAATCGTAGATTCCACTGTATATTTTCCAATGGGGCTTGTTTCCGCAAGAAAGTAGAGTTGCCCTGTATGGCGATACAAGCAGCGGATGCGAGTTGCTCTGTGTGCGTTACTAACAGCGGGTGCGCGATTGCTCTGTGTGCGTTACTAGCAGCGGGTGCGCGATTGCTCTGTGTGCGTTACTAGCAGCGGGTGCTCTGCGTGCGCTAAGCAGGCGCGGGACAAGCTTCAAAGTATGCTATGCTCTGCGCTCAACGTCTGGGCGGGGCGGAATGCAGCCGACAAAACGCAAAATGGTGAAGCAGAAATAGTTCCTGCCCCACCATCTTTTTCGTTTATAGATTGCTTTCTTATTTCTTCATGCCGAGCGTGAAGATTTCCGCGCTGCCCAGCTGAATCGTTACGTCTTGGTTGTTCGCGGACGCAATGCTGTCGCCCGTGTGCTCCAAGATGTTGCTACGGTAGAAGCCTGTCGCCGCTTCTGGCAGACGGACGTTCAATGTCTTGCCTTCGTGCGCGATGTTGAACCAACGGCCGACCATGTCGCCTGACTCTTCCGCCATCTTAATCGAGGAGAACGCCACGCCTTCGCCTTCCCATGCCAAGAATGCATGGTTCGCTGGGAGACGTCCTTCGTGAACGTCCACTTGGCGAACGATCCAAGGGACTTGGAACGAATGTGCTTCAGCATGCACGCCCGCAGCTACAGCATCACCCGCATGCGGAATAATCGCATATTCCGCCGTATGCGTGCCAATGCACTGCGCTTCCGGCGTAGGGAAGTAACCCCAGTCGCCCAACTCGCCTGAAGAGCGGAGCAATGTGACGCCAATCGTATTTTTATTGTCTTGCGACACTTCGTATTCGAACAAGCCTTTGTTCGCTACCGTCAAGCCAAGCTTGCCGTCGCTAACGCTGACGAACGTGTGCTGGTGCTGATCATTGCTCGGATTCTCCCACTCTTGTGCCGGCACGTTGTTGCGGCGCGCCACTTCGAAGATCGATTCCGCCAAGTGCGTTTCAGCTGTGAAGCCGCTTGGGAACAATGCTCTGACGCGGTGGTCTTTGGACTGGTTGTCCATTGTCACATGCACGTCCACGCGCTTTGCCCCGCGATCCAGCGTGTACCGCGTCACGATGCGAAAAGGAACCATGTCGGTCGAACGCTGTGCCTTCCGTCTCGGGAAGTCGACGATGTCGAGCTGCTCTTGCTTCAGCGTCTCGTCGGCGGAAACTGGAATGCTCCAATGATGCGTGACCTCGATAACCGAGCGGAACGGCGTATTTTCGACGACATTGCGCTCTGCCTTCAGTCCTGCCGTCGTCAACGGCTTCGAGCCTTCCGGCATGCGGAACATGTACTCGTTGCCGATATCGCCCGCATCTTCATACACGTTCAATCCCGCATACAGATGTCCGGTCTCTTTGTCCGTCAATGTAAGCGATCCGTCCTCGCCCACTTCCGCTTTCAAACGATCGTTCTCCAACGTAAATTCGCCGGTAACAAGACCTGCAGATTGCTCTTTCGCAGCTCCTGGCACCCATGCGAGCGTCTGATATCCGAATGCCGGAATATCTTTCGCCTGCAAACGCACGTTGATGGAGCGCGCCATGTATGGTTGGCGGAATTTGTCCTTCGGCAAGTCATAGCCGAAGGTAACGCCCGCATCTTCCCATTGGCAATCCAGCACATTGCCGTCCGCATCGACGACTGCGCCCGGAACGATCGGCTCCTGCTTCATTTCCGCAGCTAATTTCGTCGGATGCCCTTCGCGGAAATAACGGCGCGACAGCTCGAGCTTCACTTCCACGATACCGCTGCGGTCATAGCCCGCCGTGTTGAACACGGTGAACGGTACCATGTCTTTGCCGCTATATACAGTCGTATCGATTTGCTTAAGCAAGCTATCGACCGTTTCATTAATAATCATTTCTGTCATATGCTTCGACTTCTCGAAGCGTGTAACCATCTCACGATGCACTTCGTCCACGCTGCAGCCGCAGATGCTATCATGCGGATGGTTCTGCATCAGTGTCTTCCATGCATACACGAACAGGTGATGAGGATAAGGCTTGCCTGCTTGATGCGCGAACGCAGCGAGCGGCTCTGCCACTTTCTCCAGCAGCGTCTGATTCTCGGCGTTCATCTGCTTCAGATAGACGCGGGAAGAAGCCGTATTGACGAGTGTATACCAGCCGTCCGTACGTTGGCTGCGCAGTTCGCCTTGAATCGTCTGCAGGTTCTCCGGCAACTCTTGCTTCAGCTCATCTACATAGTCGTTGAAGTTAGAGTGAACGAAGTCAACGTCCGGGAACAGCTTCTTCGCCACTTCGATCGCTTGGGACAAATCAGTCTGAATCGGCTGGTGGTCGCAACCATTCATGAACAGCAGATGATTCGTCGACGCGAATTTCTCTGCATTTTCAATATGTTTTTCCCAATAAGCAACTGCTTGCTTCTCTTCCACAGGAACTTCCATGCCGTTGCAGTACCAGTTCGCGAACAAAATACCGATGACACGCGATCCGTCTGGGGATTGCCAGATCATTTCGGAGAACGGAGACTCATAAGCCGCATCCTCAGACACTTGGTTGTTGAAGCCAGTCGGCTTCACGCCGCGGCCGAATACTGCCACGTCAATATTGGCTTGCTTCAGCATTTGCGGAGCTTGTCCCATGTTGCCGAATGAATCCGGGAAATAGCCTACCTTGGAAATGTGTCCGCCGTAATGAGCGCAGTCACGATGCCCGATCTGCAGGTTGCGCACGTTCGCTTCACTGCTCGTCAGGAACTCGTCCTGAAGAATGTACCACGGACCGATATGAATGCGGCCTTCATGGATATACTTTTCCAGCTTGCCTTTCATTTCCGGGCGAACTTGCAAATAGTCCTCCAGCATAATCGTCTGGCCGTCCAAATGGAAGCTCTTGAAGCCTGGATCGTGCTCCAACGTGTCAAGCAATGTATCCATCAATTCAATCAGTAACGCATGATGATACTCATATGGCATGTACCATTCGCGGTCCCAGTGAGTGTGCGAGATAATGTGGGCTGTCTTTTTCGTCATGTTCAATCCCTCTCTTCCTCTAGATGTTATGCTTTCAACCAGTGTTCGCGATAAATCAGTTCAGAGAACAAGCTGTTCGACCATGCAAACCATTCACGTGTGAATAGTGCTGGATCGTCGACATTGAAACCTTCGTGCATATATCCTGTATCGGCATCCGTCTCCGCAAGCAACGTCATTAACGAATCGATTTCTTCTTGGGAATTCGCCGTTAACCCTTGCATCGATAACGCAATGTGCCAGATGTAGCGTTCAGGCGTATGCGGGCTGCCGATGCCCTTCGCTTTTTTGCCGGCATAGAAGTACGGATTCTCTTCGCTTAAAATAAAGCGGCGCGTATTTTGATAGATTGGATCATCAGCCGTCGTATACCCGAGATACGGAATTGCGAGCAAGCTAGGTACGTTCGCATCATCCATCAGGTTAAAGTTACCGTAGCCGTCTGTTTCATATGCATAAATCTTGCCGTATTTCGGGTGGTGGAAGACGCCGTAATTTTGAATGCCATCCTCAATTTCTTCGTGCAAGGCACGCGCTTTTGCAGCAAACGGAGCATCTTGGTACACCGTTCCCGCGATTTCCTCCAAGTAACGCAGCACAACGACTGCGAACATGTTGGAAGGCACTAGATAACCAAATGTGCACGCGTCATCGCTTGGACGGAAGGCAGACCAGGTCATTCCCGTATAGTTAACCGGCATGCCCATGCCGTTGTTCTTCAACGTATCGGTTTTGCGGCAATCCATACGCTCGAAGCGGTATGGCGAGTGCTCGAAATGACGTTGCTCAGCTGTCCACAAGTCCATAATGATATAGGCGACCGTCTTGAATTCTCCGTCGAACAACGACGTATCCCCAGTTTCTTTCCAATAGAGATAGCTGAGCTGTAACGGATAGCACAAGGAATCGATTTCGTATTTGCGTTCCCATACCCAACCATTCAATTTCGTCTGGTCGCGGTGATGGATTTCGTCAAGTGGAATTTCTTCTTCATTAAAAGCATTGGCATACGGATCGATTTGAATGTACTTCAATTGTTTGCGTACCAGTCCAGCAATTACGCGGCGAACGTCAGCATCGTCTTTAGCAAGCGGCATGTACTGACGCACTTGAGCGCATGAATCACGCAGCCACATCGCCGGAATATCTCCGGTAAAGACATAGGACGTACCGTCCTCATGCAATTTGGTCGTTGTTTGCAAGGTGTTCGGGAAGCAGTTCAAGAACAGCTGCATCAATTTCGGGTTACCTGCCAATTTTGCCTTCGCTTCTTCCATCACGCGAAGCACGGCTTGCGGTAGACGTTCCATATCGGCTCTCTCCTTCTCCAATCCATCTGTGTGTTTTCTCTATAACAAATAAATCATTAAATATGTCAATCATATTGTATATAAGACATTGTGAAAATACAACTCATATAGTTCATGTTCAAAAAGGTCACTGTGCAACCTTATATAAACACAATCAGGTGAAGCCAACGCTTCACCTGATTGCACACATTGGGCTATTCATTTCGCTTATGCATTGCTGTCATTCCATGTTGTCAAATCTGCTGCAAGGCGAGATGCTGTTGCCTCATATGAATTACTGCTTTCTTACTTCTTGGATGCTTTCCACTCATCCAATTGTTTTTGCATTTCTGCTTGAACTTTGTCCAAACCAGCTTGTTTGAACTTCTCAACCGCTTTTGGAACATATACTTTCGGATCTACTGTTCCTGTGTACAAGGAAGCGTAGAATTCTTCTTTTACGTTCTGCAAAGCAGCAACTTCCGTTTTTACACTGTCCCCATTGAAGTGGAATCCAAGCAATGGCGCATTTTTAGCGGAATTGTTGAACTCTTCAAATTGTTCCCATTTGTCTTTAGGGTCAGTAGGCAGTTTATCCAAGATGAAGAAGTTACCCAGTGTAAAGGACGGCATATCGTAACCATCTGTTTTCGCAGGCAAGTATTCGATTGTTTCGTCGTCAATGCGTTTGTAGTGAACGCCTTCGATACCGTTGTTAATCAGGTTGCGCAAGTATTTGTCAGAGTTTAACAGGTTCAGGAATTCCATCGATTTCTCCGGATACTTGGAGTTTGCGGAAATACCGTGCATGGACCCCATTACGGACCAGTTGTATACATATGGCTCTGTGTAAGGCGTAGAGACGACTCCATAGCCCAATGTTTGGGACCAGAGGTTGTCTGCGAACGGTTGTGTATCCGGCATGTCAATAAGCCATTTGCCTGTTTTCATTTCGTCGCCGTTTTGAGCCGTTGCTGCGTCTTTTTTCAGATAGCCTTTTTTGTAGTAGTCATGCATTTTTTCGAAGTTCTTCATCATATCCGGTTGTTCCAATACGTTAACCAATTTCAGGTCATTCGTATCAGTCAAAGCTACGCCGATTGGCAAGTTCTCGGATACCAAATCGTAAGGAACGCCGAATTTAAATTGCTTGTCAGCGGAGATTGGATACAATCCTGGTTCGCCTTCTTTAACTTTCGCAAGCAGCGGCTCCAAGTCTTCCAATGTTTTCACGCTGTTAATGTCAAGGTTGTATTTATCAACATATTCCTTATTGAAGCGGAATACTTTTTGTGCAGGCAATTCTTTGTTAACTGGAATTGCATACGTTTTGCCGTCGATTTTTGCCCCTTCCAGGAAGGATGGGTGAACGTTTTTCTTAATGTCTTGGCCATATTTCTCGAGCAGGTCATCCAGTTCGTAGAAAGCGCCTTTTTTAGCATTCGTTACATAATCAAATGCCCATGAGCAAGTGAAAGCGATGTCATAAGGTTCACCAGAAGCAGCAATTACACCCATCTTTTGGTTATAATCGCCCCAGTCGAACATTTTCATTTTTACGGTAACGCCGATTTTGTCAGCTGTGTACTCGTTTACTTTCTCCATAACTTTGTCAACGTCTTTTTGCGGTGTACCAATCGTGTACCAGATCAGTTCAACCGGCTTTTCGTTTTTCCCTGCTTCACCTGTGCCGCCAGTAGCTTCTTCTTTTTTGCTACCGCAACCTGCCAGTGCCAAAGACGCGACCAACATGAGGCAGAACGTCATCAGCAACATTTTTTTTGCCTTAGCCATTTTGTTTCCTCCCCTTTTGTACCACACATAGTTGTGTATATTATTTCCGAACTAGCGGCATCTATTATGAACGGATGCCGCCGCCCGGGAAATAATCAAGATTGTAGATATGTGTTACTCTTTAACAGCACCAATCGTCAATCCTTGTACGAAATAACGTTGGAAGAATGGATACGCACAAGCAATCGGCACAGTTGCCAACACGACGAGCGCCATGCGCGTCGCTTCTTGCGGCAGCGAGCGGAGCAATTCAAGCGATTGACCCGAAGAGCTTAGCTGTGCGTTGCTGAGCAGGAACTGCATGCTGTTCTCGATCCGCATCAACATCGATTGGAGCGGAACGAGTGCCGGATTGTCAATGTAGAGCAAGGCGTTGAACCAGTCGTTCCAGAAGCCGAGTGTTGCGAACAACCCGATCGTGGCAATACCCGGCAAGGAAATCGGAAGCACGATTTTGAAGAACGCCCGCAGCTCGCCGGCCCCGTCTATTTTCGCGGATTCAATAATTGCATCCGGAACAGTCGTACTGTAGAACGTCCGCATGATGAGCACGTAGAACGCGTTCATGACGAGCGGAAGAATGAGTGCCCAGATGGAATCCTTCAAGCCCAATACTTGCGTAACTACCATATACGTCGGTACGAGACCGCCGTTGAACAGCATCGTAAAGAATGCAATGAAGGAGAAAAATCCACGGTACGTGAAGTTTTTGCGTGAAATCGCGTAGGCGTACAATGCAATCATAGCCAAGCTGACAACCGTACCGAGAATCGTAATAAATATTGTTACCCCGTAGGAACGAAGCAATTGATCCCCCGCTTTGAAAATGTATTCATAAGCAGAGAAGCTCCATTTATCCGGGAATATGCTGTACCCTTTCGTCGCTAACGATGATTCGTCCGTCAATGAGATGACAATAACGAACAGGAACGGATACACACACAGGAAAGCAAAACCACCGGCAATAATGTTGAACAGGATGTTCATGCCTTTCGGCAAGTCATGAACGTCACGATGTTTTTTCTTACGCAATGTCATTCCCCCCTATCCTAGAACAGTGCATTTTCTTTGTTGAATTTTCGTACAATCCAGTTCGAGGTCATGACGAGAATGAAACCGACTATTGATTGATATAGACCAGCAGCCGTACTCATCGAAATTTCGCCTGTCGCCTTCAGACCACGGTACACGTAAGTATCGATAACGTTCGTAACCGCGTACAATGGACCCGAATCGCGCGGAATTTGATAGAACAGACCAAAGTCAGCATAGAAAATCCGACCAACCGCTAGCAAAGTCAAGATAGTGATGAGCGGCGTAATTGATGGAATCGTAATATGGCGGATTTGCTGCCATTTGCTCGCTCCGTCAATCATCGCGGCTTCATAGTACGTCTTGTCGATACCTACAATGGCCGCCAAATACACGACGCTGGAATAACCGATCCCTTTCCACAGGTTCAAGAACACCAGAATGTAAGGCCAGTACGTCGTCTCCGAATACCAAGATAACGGGTCTTTGCCCATCCACGTCAGGAATTGGTTCATAACCCCTTTGTCTACGCTCAGGAAGCTGAACGTAAAGTATCCGACGATAACCCAAGACAAGAAGTGAGGCAGGAACATCCCCGTCTGATATACTTTAGCCAATCGCTTGTTGACGATTTCGCTTAAGATAATAGCCATCGCCACGGCACATACGAGACCAAGTGAGATAAACACTAAGTTGTATAAAATCGTATTACGTGTAATGACATAGGCGTCATTCGTACTAAAGAGATATTCGAAATTTTTAAATCCTACCCATTCGCTCTGCTGTAAGCTAGCGAGGAAGCCGTCTCTGCTAAAACGATAATCCTTGAAAGCGATCACAGTTCCGAACATCGGCAGGTAGGAGAAGAACAAAAACCACAAGGCTCCTGGCAGAACCATGAGAAGAAAGATCCGATTGCGGTTTAAGTTCGAAAAAGCATTCTTGATGGATTGCATCCGATCATCCCCCGTTGCTATGTTGTACATTTAGCGTACCCCAATTAATACGTTTCCAATAGTCAACAAACTTTAGATTTGGTGTACAAAATAAAGAAAGGGCTTTCACGCCGAAACTATTGCTCCGTTTCGATGTGGATGCCCTTTCCTATTATGGTTTTCATCCCAATTCAATCTGTCTTCCAATGGATTTCACGGTATTCTTTAGGAGAAATGCCGACGTACTTTTTAAATTGTTTGTAAAAATAACTTTTGTCCCAATATCCGACTTTCGCCGCAATATCTGTCATGCGAAAGTTCGTTTCGACTAACATTTCCTTTGCTTTTTTAATTCGTGTCTTATTCAAATAATCGGAGAAGGTGGATTGCACTTCTTTTTGGAACAATTGACCTAGGTAGACCGGATTAATGTTATAGATCTGACTCAGCGTCTTCAGCGACAATTCCTCCGCGTAGCGGTCATGAATGTCATGCAGCACTTGCTTCACGACCGGACTCATATCTTCCGGTTCAGCCAGTCGTTCAATCATGCGCCTGGCCACCTGCATCACATGCTCCTTCAATGCATCCAACGTCTGCATATGATACACATCATCGAACCAATCCTGCTCATCATCCAGCTGCAAGATGGCTGAATCCTTCATCGATTGCTTCCAAGCAATCAGGAGCTCCACCGCAAAATTACGAATGTCACGCGGTGCCACCCCTTCCGTCACGGACAAATGGTCAAAATCCCGCTGCAGCTGTGCGGCGATTCCGCCCCGGTCACGGGCATACAATAGCTTCACATAGGGTTCCGTCTCTGGTTGAACGGCAGCCGGACGCGAGGAGCGGTAGCTTGCGATCTCATCGCAATCAACGACATCGTCATCGAGCCGCACGAGATGATACGGCTGCACCTGCTTCGCATGTGTGAAGCTCAGCGACGCATTGGCGTACCCGTCCTGCACACTGCCTATCGTCACTTGCAGCGGCGTCAGCAATCTGCTCTCCGCTTCCTTCTTCCACTCGCGCAGCTTCTCCATAATCGGCTGCTTGTCCGCAGGTTGGCATAAGCCGAATACAATGGCCGTCTCGCCATCCCACTCCCTGACGCAGAAGCCTCCAGACGCTGAGTCGAGAAGCGCTCTTGCCTCCTTAGCAACCGCTTCCTGCTTTTGATAGTCTAATTCATTGTCCATCCGAACCTCAGGCCGAACCAATACAACCATATAGTATGGATGCTTGAACTGAATATCGAGCAAATCGGCACGCTGCTGCAGCTCTTCCAAATGGATATGATCGCGCAGCCAGCGGTACAGCACATTATCGCGCAAGATGTCGCGGTTATGCTGTTCAGTCATATGGTGCATGCGGGACTGGTCTAATTTTTGCACTGTATTTTCCAACGTTAATCGAAATTCCTCAATATTAATTGGCTTGAGCAGATAGTTCTCTACTCCCAGCTTGATTCCTTCCTTTACATATACAAATTCGTTATATCCGCTTAAAATGATAAATCTCGTGTGCGGATGAACCTGTTTTACTTTTTCTATTAATTGAAGTCCGGTCATCTTCGGCATCATAATGTCGGTAACGACCAAATCGACGGGCTGGTCTTTTAAGATGTCCCATGCCGCCTCACCATTTTCTGCTTGACCGACAATGCGAAGCCCGTAATCGTTCCATTCTAAAATCGATTGCAAACCATCAATAATAAACGGTTCATCATCGACTAAGAACACATCATACATCGTTTATCCCCCCAACCCTAGTCCACCTATTAGTTAAGCGGCACGCAAATGGTAACGATCGTGCCTAGGTTCAATACACTGTCAATCGTCAAGCCATATGATTCGCCATACAAGATTCTGAGGCGTTCCTGTATATTTTTCAAGCCAAGCGATCCATGATCTTGAATCTGGGCTTCGTCCAGCTCTTGCTGAATTTGCTTGAGACGTTCCGGTTCGATCCCTTTCCCGTTATCGGAAATGCGGATGACGAGTTCCTCTTCCGACTGCATCACTTCAATTAAGATGTGATTGTCGGTCCGCTCCAGACCAATACCGTGAACCAAGTAATTTTCGATGATCGGCTGCACCGACAGCTTCATAATATTATAACCGCCCAGTCTTTCATCCATATGGATCGTGTACTGTAGTTTATCCCGGTACCGGATTCGGGTCAATTCCAAGTATCTGCGGCAGTTCTCGATTTCTTCATTGACTGTAATGACCGTCTTATCTTTAACCATATGTCTGAACATCGAAGCAAGGCTATAGATCATCTCCCCCACATCATGAACGCCTTGCGAGATGGCACGCATCCGAATCACTTCCAACGTATTGAATAAAAAATGAGGCTTAATCTGGGCTTGCAGCGCGATAAGCTCTGCGTGCTTCTGCTTCAATTCTGATTTATAAAAGCGGTTGATATACTGCTTCAAATCTTCACACATTTTATTGAAGCTTTCCGAAATCAGACCAAGCTCGTCTTCCCGATCCACAGGCAAACGCGTATTCAAATTGCCGTCCTGCACCTTCTTCATCGCCTTGACGATCGTCTGCGTGCGGCGGGACAGATGGAGCACAGAGAAATAGGTCAGCGTCAAAACGGTGACAATGCACAGGATCGTAACGATGCCGATTGTATTCCTGATCCCGGATAAATGATCGGTAATCGCGGCTTGCGGCAAAGCACCCACTACCGTTAGTCCAAGCTTGTTCGTCTTGGATACGATGACGTATGACTTCTGCCCATCCAGATCAACCGCTTGCGACTTATTCCGGTTTATGGAAGCCAACTTGTCAAAGTTCGGCCATACTTGACCATCATAGGCCGCTTGGGCGGGATATACGATCTCCCCTTTTGGATTCAGGACAAGCCACTGCTCTCCTCTAATGGAAGACCCGAGCTGGCGCGCAATCCCATTGGCATTGAAATCTATCGATATATGCCCCGCCGTCAATAGCGTCTCCGGACTGCTGATGCGTGTCGTCACAGTGAATAACGGCATATCTCGGGTTGTGTCCGTAGTGTTCACCGGCTCCTGAACGCCCTGTTCGACATCCGAAGGAGCTGGATCGGCAGTTCCGTTCTTCGTTTCAGTTCCCGCCTGCTTCGCCTTCTGACTCATATAGGAAGGATTCTGAAAACCATAACGCTCCCGTCTCCACTGTTCATTCAGCCCGGGCTCCTTGCTCCAATCATACATTTTGCCGCTTAACGCTTGCGCACTGTACATCAGGGCAAATTGCTTCGTAGGACTGATCAAATTAATGTTCTGCAAATCGGGATCTTTCCAGAATTGCAGTACATAAAAATCCTGTAGATTGCGGGTAAAAAACACGTTGCTTGAGCTATACGTATCGAGGCGGTAGCGAATGTATTGCTCATATCCTTGCTCGAGCAAATAAACCGTGTCGCGTATGAGCATATTATCTTGGAATACCTGCTGGGTTATCGCCTGCGCCAAATCGTATTTCTGATCCAAATAGCGATTCATGTTATCCACGATGCGCTGCTGCTCCAGCAAAGCAGTATTAATATCGTTGCGCGCAAAATATTGGTAGGCGAACACGGATACGGTGAGCAAGGAAGCGACCGCGATAAAGGAGTACACGGCAATCAATTTATTGAACAGCTTTTTCTTGAAATGCTTTTGATAAATTTGTTTGAACATGATGGCGCTTACCTCCATCGTTAAATTAACGATTTGTCTGTGGCAGAGGTCACTTACAATGTCCCCTTTGAAAAGTTGCCTTTTTGAATACGGGCTATTCGTTTTTCGGCAGATTCGTGCTTACATTACACCCTTCTTATTACTTTATCAAACGTTTGCATGTAGAAGGAGAACCAAATGGTGCCAGAGCCACAATTTTTACTGTAAAACAACAATTCCTTCACTAGACTTTACCATACACCTATAATATCATGATCAATATATTAAATATAAATTAATTGCATTATAAAGAGGAGGCCCTTCCTATGTTCTTAACGGAAAACAAGCTGCAAGCTCGCTTGCAGGAATTGAACGACTTGCGTTACCGCGATCGTATTGGCATTCCGGTGTTCCACAGCCAGGTCAACGAAGGGAAAGAAATTGCGCCTGAGCTGCCCGAGGGCGGCCAATGGACTGAGCTGCGCGTCGGCGAGAAATGGAAGGGACGCGACTTGTATCTGTGGATGAAGGCGTCACTGGATGTTCCAGCCGAATGGTCTGGCCGCAAGGTGCTCGGACGATTTGACTTCGGCTCGACAGGCGGCGGCAACAATTCCGGCTTCGAATCACTGTTCTACTTCGAGGGCAAGCCGTATCAAGGTGTTGATTCGAATCACCAGGAAGTATTTTTCCCAGAGCGTGTCTCGGGCAACAAGCTTGATCTGACGTTCCGCCTCTGGTCCGGTCTGGAAGGCGGCGGTCAGCCACAGGAGCAAGAGCATGACATTAGACGCGCCGAGCTGTGCTGGCTCGACGAAGCTGCGGACGATTTGTTCTATACCGCATGGGCTGCGCTCGATACGAGTCAGGTATTGGAAGAAGGCCGTCCAGAGAAGCCGTTGCTGTTAAAGGCGGTCAATGACGCATTCCGCCTGATCGATTGGGCGGTGCCGGGCTCTGACGAGTTCTATGCGTCAGTGGCGGAAGCGCGCGATACCCTCCATGCTCAGATTGACCGCATCGAGAAAGCATCACCGGTAACAGTGCAATGCATCGGCCATACGCACATCGACGTCGCTTGGCTATGGCGCTTGAAGCATACACGCGAGAAATGCGCACGCTCCTTCTCGACGGTGCTGCGCTTGATGGAGCAGTTCCCGGATTATGTGTTCCTGCAGACGCAGCCGCAGCTCTATGATTATGTGAAGAGCGATTATCCAGAACTGTATGAAGGCATTAAAGCCCGCGTGAAGGAGGGACGTTGGGAAGCGCAAGGCGGCATGTGGCTTGAAGCCGATTGCAACCTGACGAGCGGTGAATCCCTCGTGCGGCAATTGCTGGTGGGCACGCGCTTCTATCGCGACGAGTTCGGCCAAGAATGCGATTATTTGTGGCTGCCGGATGTGTTCGGCTACAGCTGGGCCCTGCCGCAAATATTGCGCAAATCAGGCATCCGCACGTTCATGACGACGAAGATCAGCTGGAACCAATACAACCGCATTCCGCACGACACGTTCAAATGGCGCGGTATCGACGGCTCCGAAGTGCTGACCCACTTCATCACGACGCCAGAGCCGTGGAGCCAGCCAGATTCCTGGTTCTATACGTATAATGGACATATCATTCCGAAGACGGTCAAAGGAATATGGGACGGCTACCGCAACAAGGAACTGAACCAGGACCTGCTCTTGTCCTATGGCTATGGCGATGGCGGCGGCGGTGTCAACCGCTCGATGCTCGAAATGCGGCGCCGTCTGGATAAGATGCCAGGCATGCCAAAGATCGAGACAGGAACCGCAGGCTCGTTCTTCAACAAGCTGCACGAGACGGTGGATAACACGAGCGAATACGTCCATACGTGGGACGGCGAGCTGTACTTAGAATATCACCGCGGAACGTACACGAGCCAAGCGTACAACAAGCGGATGAATCGCAAGCTCGAGCTCATGTACCGCGAGGCTGAATGGCTGAATGCGCTCGACAGCTTGCGTTATGGCTGGGAGCGTTATCGCCACGGCGAGTTGAACGAAGGCTGGAAGATCATTCTTCGCAACCAGTTCCACGATATCATTCCGGGCTCCTCGATACATGAAGTGTACGAGGACAGCACCGCGGAATATGCGGAAGCGTGGCAGCTTGGTGAAGGCGTGCTGAACGAGTCCGTGCAGAAGCTCCTTCCGGCTGGTAGCGCGGGCACGTTCACGGTATGGAACGGCTCGCCGTGGACGGCCACCCACTGGGTGAGCATCGATACGGCCGCAAGCGGCGCAGCTGGCGCATGGCTGGACGCAACGGGCGACACGCTGCAAGCCCAGCGCACGGATGGCGGCTGGATAGTCGAGGTGAAGGACGTGCCGTCCATGGGCTTCACGACGATCCGCTTTCAGGCGGAAGAAGCTCCAGCTGCAGCAGATGTATCGGGGTCGCCATTTGCGGTGAGCGCTTCGGGCGTGGACACGCCGTTCTACACGCTTGCGTGGAACGAAAATGGCCAGCTGACCAGTATCTACGACAAGCAGGCAGAGCGCGAAGTGCTGGCGGCAGGCGCACGCGGCAACGTGCTGCAGGTGTTCGAAGATAAGCCGCTTGCTCACGAAGCATGGGATATCGATCTGTTCTATCAGGAGAAAATGCGTGAGGTGACGACGCTGGAATCTGTGGAAACGATGGAGAACGGCGAACTCCGTGCAGTCGTCCGCTTCACTTGGACGTACATGAAGGCGACGATCGAGCAAGATATGATCGTTTACGCGCATAACCGCCGCATCGACTTCAAGACGGAGGCTGATTGGCGCAATCCGAAGCAATTGCTGAAGGTGGCGTTCCCAGTCGATGTGCGTGCAACGGAAGCGACGTACGATATCCAGTACGGCAACGTAAAGCGGCCGACACATTGGAATACGAGCTGGGATTGGGCGCGATTTGAGTCCGTAGGCCATCAATGGGCAGACTTGTCCGATCGCGGCTACGGCGTCAGCTTGATGAACGATTGCAAATACGGCTATGACATTAAAGACAACGTCATCCGCCTATCGCTCATCAAGTGCGCGACTCACCCTGACCCGACGGCTGACCAAGGGTACCATGCATTTACGTACTCGCTGCTGCCGCACACAGGCGATTGGTATGCGGGCCATACCGTTCAGGAGGCTTGGATGCTGAACAACCCGCTCCGTTGCACCGCAGGCCGGGGCGAGCAGGATGAATTCTCGATGTTCCGCATCGACGCGCCGAACGTCATGATTGACGCCGTGAAAAAGGCGGAAGACAGCGAGCAGGTCGTACTTCGCGTACACGATTTCTCTGGCTCCCGCAGCAACGTTCGCGTGATAAGCGACCTGCACATCAAGTCTTGGCAGGAATGCGACTTGATGGAGCGTCCGCAGGGCGATGTGCTGAAAGACGAATTTGCCTTTACGCTCAAGCCGTATGAAATTCGTACGTTCTTGGTTACGTTGACATAAATCCAACAAAAACAGCAGCCTGCACCGGCACTTCGGTGTAGGCTGCTGTTTATCGTTACTTCTCTATACTCGTATTAGACTTCTGCGCTCCCTCTTCGTGATCCGTTGTCGAAGCGCAACCAACTAAAGCGGAAAATAACAAACCAAAATAATCGTATTACTACGGATCAAAAACACCTCCTCCACAATAAGGTAAATTAGCTATTGGGGTTCACCTATTTATCAGCAGTTCCACCTGCAACGTATTGATGGCATTTTTCGCTACAGGAGAAACAAATACAAATAATTAATAGTTTTTGGTTGGTTCATTATAAGCACGTGTTCAAAAAGGCCAGTTTTCAGCACCGAGAAGGTTGCAGGAACTCTAAGCGTATGCTCCCGAAGCAAGTTTTTGCTCCGCAAAACTTGTAAGGAGCAGCGCAGTGTAGGCGAGACTACATAAGCAGCTGAAAAGTTTCCGCAGGAAACAGACTTCGAAAGCATATGCTGTTCGAGAGTGAATGCAAGATTCGACGCCGAGTTACTTCCTGAGTTACTTCCTGAGTGACTTCGTGATCAAAAGCGGACTTTTTGAACAACCTCTATTAAGAAAAAACGGGGCTGAAGGCAGGTCCGTATCCCACTTGTCTCATCTTCCATTGGATTTTGTCCAATGGAACAGCACCTATGCCTCTTCTACAACAGGTTTCATTGGAATTATCCAATGCTTTGCCATTCCATTGAGGAGCAATCACTGAAAAGCGCCAAATCCACTGGACATAATACAGTCTGAACGCCATTTAGACGCTTAAACCGTACATTTCACTGAATATTTTCCAATGGAACTAACTTCGACTGCGGAGAACAATCTAGCTCAAGTTATTTATAGTAGAGTTACGTTCTGTTTCCGGATACTCCTTATAAATAGCATTGTTCATGCATGATTCACCCACTAGCCACTCCGTAATCATGTGCTATCTTATCCATTAGACGAAGAGCTCATTTAAAATGTTAATAAAAAGAAAAACTCCCCTAGAGGTAACAATTGAAAACACATCTTAACCTATGTGTTTTCTCATTGTTACCTACAAGGGGATAGCGCATGTTAACTATTTAATTTCGGATAACTTTGCCCAAGAAACGCTTCACTGGGCCGTAAGGCGTATCCAGCACTTCGTAGAAATTGACGATAACCGGGTATCTCACACTACTCATGTCAATATTCTCGAAGATGATGTTCTGCTCACCCTCTGCCAGACGAGGCTCCTCGACGAGCGAGAACAGCTTCGTTCCGAGCACGCGGCCGCCGTGATCCGTCATTTCCAATCTGATTTTGGACAAGCTCGGATCGGCCATTACCTGTTGGGCGCGATCGATATTGAGCTTCAGCTTCAATGCGTATGAGGTTGATTCCATCATCGAATTTCCGTCCCGGATCCACTTGCCCTCCCAATCGTCGATCTTCAATCGGAACGGGTACATGTCGAACAACAAGTCGCCTGTATAATCAGGACTCGTCTTAAAACGGAACGTATCGACGACGAATGGATACTCCTTCTCTTCGCGGCTGTCAACAATATGAAGCAGCAGCTCTTGTCCCTTATCCCCATCAGGCAGAACGAACAGATGCGATTCAACGACAGCAGCATTCGGTATGAGCGCCTTCTTGTCTGTCTTGGAACCGATCCGTTCTCCGCCGAATCGGGCTCCGTCTTTATTCTCCAATTCAGCGTGGAACGATGGCAGCACAACGGAGGAGCCGCTCTTGTTCTCGAGCTTGAAGCGAAGCAGCAGCGCTTTGAAGCCCGCTTCTTTGTTCTCCAGCGTCGTCTCTTCCTCGATCGATACTTTCAATCCCTCGGGGAACAAATCAACCCCAGCTCCGAACTTCATCGGCTCCCGCAGCTTGTAGTCGGTCGGTGTCACTTGGGCTGACGCTTGCTTCGTAATGTTAATGAAGAGACGCCCTACTTGATACGTAACAGCTTGCGTCGCATCGGCCGCTCCCGGAGGCTGGAACGATTCCGGCGTCATCAACTGCAAGCCGGTCAGCTCCGCGCGGGGCCCTGTCTCGACCGCAAATCGGAGGGTCGCACCTTCCCCAGGCAAGAGCGACTCGGGAACTTTACCAAGCTTCTTGCTGTAATACAGTTCATTGTTAGACCAGGCAATCAACTTAAAGTCAGGCACACTTTCCCGTATGCTGTTCCGGTTCTCCACGCGGAACGTGACGACATGGATGGACTCCAGCTTTTCTTTGCCGCGCTCTGCCGCCTGTTCTGGCTTACCTGAGCTCTTCACGATGCTTATCGGCGTATAGATAAGCATCGATGTATCAGACAATGCGCTCAACTGAAAAGGTTGGCCCCACTCCTTAATCGACTCAGGATCGGTTATCGGCGTGTAGTCATTCTCCCATGCCTGCTGCGGCATATTCATTATGGCGATGGCAGTCTCCTTTTTCGGATACACCTCACGATTGATTTCCTTCCATATAAATCGGACAGGAGCAGCCGTTTCCTCAGCCATCACATGGCTCATCCAGCGCCATTCGGCCATTTCGCCCGGTGACAGCACGCGCGCATTGTTCGAGCTGGGCTCCATGGCGTACTCCACCTTATTATCCATTTGCACGAACAGCTCATAGTCAGGCAGGCGAAGCCGTTTGCCGGATTCGTTCTTTAGCTTAATTACAGCGGCAACCTGCCGCCCCTCAGTCGTATCGCTATTGATGACATCGGCTAACTCGATTTGTAATCGGAACTTGGCCTTCATATATTCCGTTGCATTCGGTGTCGACGTCTGTACCGGTATAGTCGGATTAGTGTTGTTAACATTTTTAACTTTATTAGCCGTATAATCCGGTTTTTCCTGAGTCCCCTGATTGACCGGGTTGGCTACGTTAGGCTTCTCCCCCTTGGCGGCATGAACGGTTGCACGACCGTCATCCGCAGGTTGGCGCGCGTAGACCGAAGTCGAGCCGACGCTGATTCCAAGTAGAACAGCGGCAGCTGTCAATTGAATCAATTTTCTATTCATTTTTCGCCATCTCCTTTACTGCGCAAGCCGCACCTGCTGCTTATCCTTTAGTTGATGCTGACCTGAGACTATAATGGACTCTCCTTCCCGCAATCCGTCCGTCACCGCATACATGGCTTCCTCCAACGGACCCAGAGTGACAGAACGCTTCACTGCCTTACCGTCTTTATATATAAAGACGAATGTCGCTCCCTGGTCACGCACGACTGCATTCGCCGGCACGACAGGAACCTCGCGCTCTTTCTCTCCCGCCAGGCTGATCTGAACCTTCATTCCCGGCTTCAGTTCAAGCTTGGCATTATCCGCCTTCATCTCGATGGCATATGTGCGCGTATCCATATCCATGACGGAAGACAAATATGTGATCGACCCCGTATAGCTCTTATTCCGGTTGCCGGAAATGTAAAAGGATAACGTCTTTTTGCTGTTTACGTGCGCCAGCATATCTTCTGCCAGCTTCGCCTGAATGCGAACGGTACGTATGTTAGCAACGCGGCCTAGCTTCGTTCCCGCCGTCACATTCATCCCTGTCAGAGCTTCCCATTCCGTCAATATGCCATCGGTAGGCGCTTTAATATCTGCTTCTTCCAGCGCGAGGTTCGCCTCCGTCAACTGATACTGTGCCGCCGCGATTTGATCCTCTGCAGTCACATCGGACTGGACGCGCTCCGCTGTATCCAGCTTCATCTTCAGCACTTGCAAATCAAGGCGTGCGTTTTTAAGCTGCATTTCTGCCTGTTCAACCGCTGTTTTTTCCACTGTTCCCTCGTCATACCCGTTTTTCAGCTTGTTCAACGCCTTCGTCTGCTCCTCGATTTGCACTTCCAGCTTCGTAATCGACAAGCGCACATCAGCCATATCGGTACGCCGGCTCTCTTGAGAGGTCACAAGCAGCTTCTGAGCGCTCTGCAAAGCGCTCTCTGCCCGCTTCTTCTGCAGTACGATGCGGGTCACATCCGTCTGGGCCACTACTTCCCCGCGGCGCACCTGATCTCCGCGCTGCTTCAGAACCGAGACGACATCGCCTCCCCCCTTCACTACAATGTCCATCGTGACCGCTGGAATAATATCAGCTACCACTTCCGCTGGCGCCCCCATTGGCTGCTTAGTCACAGCCATCGTCTTGACCTCAGGTATGGACGTTGGCGGCGCGCTCTCCGTTCCCAGCTCCTTGGCTTGGTCTGGCTGAGAGCATCCGGCAACGACGGCAATCGCTCCCGCAAGCAAAGCCAACAGAAGCACCTTTTTCATTCGGCGTTCTATTTGTGTTTGTTTCATGCATTATATCCCCTTTCCTGCGGCATGCGGCGCTACATCGTTCCCCTGTTGTCCGGAAGTTCGCTTGCCGCCTCGCTGCAGCCGTGCAATGATATCGTATATAATCGGAACGACAATCAACGTTAAGAGTGTAGAAACTGTCAGTCCCCCGATAACGACGACCGCCAAGCCCCTTGAAATCAGCGTTCCGTGCCCGAATCCGAAAGCAAGCGGCAGCAAAGCCATAATCGTGGCTCCCGCCGTCATAATAATAGGACGCAGACGGGAGAGACCTGCTTCGACTAAGGCTGGGCGCACATCAAAGCCCGCTTCGCGCAGCTGCTGCGCCTTGTCGATATACACGATGGCGTTCGTCACCACGATGCCGATAAGCATCATAAAGCCGATAAGCGATGTAATATTGATCGACTCATTGGTTACAAACAGCCCAAGCACGCCGCCGATAGCCGCGAACGGCAAGGAGAACAATATGGCAAATGGCGCGCTCGCATTGCCAAATGCCAGCACCATAATCAAATAAACAACAAATACCGCTGCAGCCATCGCTACAAACAGCTGACTGAAACTCTCGCCTATGTCCTCACTTACGCCTGACACAGAACGGCTGATGCCTTCGGGCAGCTCAACGGGATCCAGCCCGGCCGCAACCTGCGCGCTAATGCCGCCTTTGTTTTGACCCGTGATTTTCGCGGTTATGTTGATAACCTGTTTTTGATTGTCCCGCTTAATGGAAGCAGGTGCTTGCACCTGTTTGATATCCGCGATATCAGCGATCGCTATCGTGTCTTGAGTCGGTGTCTTCAATTGGATAAGGCCGACAGACTGCAAGCCGTTCCGTCCCCCGCCCTCGGTTTCCACTACAGTAGGAAGCAGCCCTTCCTCATACCGGTACTCGCCAATTTTGTCTTGGAACAACCACGTTTGCAGCGTGTTCTGTACGACGGCAGGGGTAAGGCCGAATTGATTCGCTTTCCGTGGATCGACATCGATGACAACTTCCGATGCAGCTTCACTCAAGGAATCCTTAATTTCGGACAATTCAGGGAACTGCTTCATTTCCTGCTTGATGACGGCGGCAGCCCGCTCAAGCTGAGCAGCATCTTCTCCGTATAGCACGTAGGTGAAATCCGGCGCCGATCCGGCTTCGCCAGACAAGGTGCGCGTATCCAATTCCGATCCAGCCGGCAGCAGCGCAGCCAGCTTCGCTTTATACTCCCGTTTCACCTGCCCAACGTCAGCCTCTTCATTCACTTCCGTATAGACTTGTGCCATATAGGGGAGTGGGTTCGGATCTCCGCCATAGCCAACCAGCGTCTCAATGAAGGTGAACAGAGGGCGGTTCTGCCCATCCCGGGCCGCACGCAGCTCCGATTCCATTTCCTTCAAGATGAAATCCGTCGTCTTCAAGGAGCTCTCATAGGGGAGCTTCACCGTGAAGAAGAACTGCCGCGGCGGATTGCCTTCCGGCATAAATGTAAAGGAAAGCTGCGGCACGACTGCCACCATCGTGACGATAAGCAGCAGCGCAGATATGAGCAGCGTCTTCAGGCGATGGGTCAAGGACCACTCCAACATACGGCGATAGCCAGACGTAAGAGCGGATGTCTTCGGCTCCCCGTGCCCCTTGACATCAGCCTGCTTCAGCACGATTAGCTTGGCAAGCATCGGGATAACGGTCAAGGCTACCAGCAGCGAGGCCATCAAGGCGCAGGCGAGCGTAATGGCGAACGGACGGAACAACTGTCCTGCCGGGCCGCTAATCATGCCAATCGGCGCAAATACCCCCACCGTCGTCAACGTGGATGAGGTGATGGCATTCGCCACTTCCTTGGTTGCCAAGGCGATAACAGACTCGTCCCTCTCCTTGGCTCGCTGCAGCTTGGAATAAATGTTTTCGATGACGACGATGCTGTCGTCGACTACGCGGCCAATCGCTATAAACATGCCGCCAAGCGTCATAATATTAAGCGATATATCCATCCATTTCATAAGCAGCAGAGCGATAAGCACCGACAGAGGAATGGACACGAGCACGATTAGCGTCATCCGTATATTTTTCAAAAAGACAAGAATCATAACCGACGCCAGCAAAGCGCCGATAAGACCTTCGCGCACAAGCCCGCCAATGGATTCTTTCACCTGGTCCGCGTAATTGTATACCTTTTTAAAGGTTACGCCGGAGAGCGATGACTTCCACTGCTCCATCAGCCGGTCGGCCCCATTGGAAAATTCAACGGCATTCGATCCGCTCGCCTTATACAACAAGATGCCGATGGCCGGTTGATCGTCCAATCTGGCCATGAATTTGGACTCGGTAATCTCTGCGATCTGCCCTAGTTCAGCAAGATGCACAGTCCCTCCAAGGGCAGTCTGCAATGAGATTCCCTCCAGCTGCTTCACGCTGCGGAGTCCGTTATCCATACGGGCAAGGAGTGTGTTCCCATCAATCTCCACCGTTCCCGCAGGTCCGAATGCAAGGGCGCTGCGCAGCGCTTCCGACACTTGTGCCGGCGCAAGTCCGTAAGTACGGAGCCTCTCCGGCGACAAACGGATGTTGAGTGTTGTGCTGCTCGCGCCGATAATATCCATATGATCCAAGCCCCTTAACGCTTGAAATCCCGGCTTGATCGTCTTCTCGAAATGCTGCTCCAGTTCGGACTGCGTCATGCCTTCATCCGCATATGCCGCCAAATAATAGGAAGGGATGGATGCTACTCCGAGCGTAGATACATGAGGCCGTTCCATTCCAGACGGGAGTGAAACTTCTTGAATCAAGCTCTCGATATCCGACTTCTTCCGCTCCGGGTCCACACCTTCCTCAAACGTCACGAGGATCGAAGATATTTGGTCGCTGGACGTCGAGGAGATTGACTTTATGCGCTCCATGCCGGATATTTTTTTCTCAAGCGGCTTCGTCACCTCTTCCATCACGTCCTGCGGAGGCGCCGGATAGCTTGCAGTCACTAAGACTAACGGGAACGAAATGTCGGGCATATTATCTATCTTCAAGCCCGTGGACGCATACACTCCTCCCCCGAACAGCAACGCTACGATAATAAGAACCGCAGCCACATTTTTCATTGAAAATCGAATCAACGAGTTCATAGTTTCCTCCTTGTCTCCTCCTTTACGGCTCCATGTTCCAATGCACCGGCTTAGAACACAACGTAACAATGAAATATGAACGGAGCATGAACAAAGGAAAATCAAGGAACAAAAAAACCATAGCCGCAGCGAACCCGGTTATGGTCGTGGAGAACATATATTACCTTATTACGATGAATAAATAGCAAGACAGTAGACACTATCGGCAAATTATCCTTTTATTAACGGCAGTGTCACCGTCACCTTGGTTCCTTGACCGCTCACGCTTGCCAGCGCACTCGTCCCGTTATGCAGAGACATAACCTTGTTCACAATTGCCAAGCCCAGACCGCTTCCGTTCCCGTCACGCCGCCGTGACCGATCCGCCTTATAGAACCGTTCGAACACCCGGTTCAAATCCGCTTCAGGTATGCCGATGCCGGTATCGGAAATGACAACTTCGATTCCTTTGGACTGGCGGGACAACACGACTGTGATCGTCCCGTTATCCGGAGTGAATTTCATACTGTTGCCAATCAGATTCATCCAGACGAGACTTAGCATGTCTTCATCCGCGATAATCGTGACTGCCTCCAACTGCAGGTCCATTTGCAATGATTTGGCTTGCCACTGCGGTTCACAAGCAACAATGACTTTACGAATCTGCTCGTCTAACGAATAGGCCCTCATATTTACAGGATGATGCTCTGATTCCAAGGAAGCGAGCTGCAGCAAGTTGTCGCTTACACGAGACAAGCGCTCGCTTTCCGTCATAATGATTTGCAGGTACCGTTCACGCTGCTGTTCGGGGACAACGTTATTTTTAAGCGCCTTGGCGAAGCCGAATATGGACGTCAAGGGTGATTGAATCTCATGCGAGACATTCGAGACGAAATCTTGCCTCATTTTCTCCACCTGATTCAACTCTTTGGCCATATAATTGAAGCTGGCCGCCAATTCTCCGATCTCATCTTTTCTCTTCATACGTAATTCAGTCGTAAAATCACCCTTTGCCATTCTCCTTGTAGCCACGGTCATCTTCTTCACCGGAAGGACGATATAACGCGCAGCCACGAGGAAGCACAGGCTCCCCACTGCCAGCACGACGATAAGCACCATGATAATGAAGCGCCCGATGACATTTGAGCCGCCGAAGGACATCTGCAAAAAAAGCGCCTGCCGTTCTCCGTTAATATCGATAGGGAGTCCAATAATCGGACCACTATCGTCATTATCCGCAATTATGCGTACTTGTTCGCCCGTCAATACTCGTTTAACCCTGTCAGGTTCAACATGGAGCATCTGGCGTCCATCGATGCCGCGCTCCAGCAAAGTCTGGCCTCGACTGTCGAAGATTTGCATTTGATACGTATCTAAAGAGTGCATGGAGAGTAAATATTGTTGAAATTGAGGCAACGGCATACCTGCACGAAGTCGAACCAGATCTTGTCCCAATTTCGATAAATCCTGAAACGCAACCTCCTCCATCTCTTTTTGAAACAACATCCCAGATACAGAAAATGCAGCGAAAACCCCTACAATCAATGCTAGCATAAAAGTGAGCACGACCCGGACATACAGCGTCTTAATCATGGTATACCTCTAAGCGATAGCCAAGACTTCGGGCGGTCACGATGTTGAATGACTCCGCATAGCCGGAAAAGCGTTCTCGAAGGCGCTTAATATGCACGTCCACCGTGCGATCGTCCCCTTCGAAATCCATGCCCCATATTTCTTGAATCAACTGCTCGCGCGTCAAGATTTGTCCTGGACAGCATGCGAGCTTAAATAGCAGCTCGAACTCTTTCAACGGCAATGTCATAGATGAATCGTCTTCCGGCTTAATCACTTTATAACTGCTGCGATCCAACCGCAGCTGGCCAAGCTGGACAACTTGTGAATATACGATCCGATAACGTCGAAGCAACGCTTTCACTCGCATGACGAGCTCCATCGGATCGAACGGCTTCGTTATGTAATCGTCAGTACCAAGCTGAAACCCTTTGATCTTCTGCCCCGGCTCCCCCTTCGCGGTCACCATAAGCAAGGGCAAATCAGGATAGCCGCGCCGCAGCTTGCTGCACAGTTCCCACCCATCCATACACGGCATCATAATGTCCAAAATAACCAAGTCCACTCGATTCACTTCCATTAGTTGAATGGCTTCCAATCCGTCCCTTGCTTCAAGCACCCGGAACCCTTCGTTACGCAAGTACAATCCGATAAGCTCGAGAATATGATCGTCATCATCCGCTACCAATATCGTCCTCATCCACCCCGGTCTCCTTCAACACAAATGGTTCGTTCCCACATGCAATATACTTGCCTGATGTTCACCAAGCAGTCAGCTTGAGGCTGTTCAAGTTCCCTTCTTGAACTTGACCTAATTGTATTATATTGCAAGTGTTAGATCCATAATTTTACGTATTGAAACAACCGTATCCACCTAATCTGCAGGCCCGATTTCGTCTTTCACCAGCCTGTCAGCGAAGTAGAGCTCTACATTAGGGTTCACTGTATGCAGCAGCTTGCACTCTTGCCGGACGGCACCGAACATTTCACCTCTCTGGGCAGCAGTCAGCCCTTCAGCCGTAATATAGAACTTCAAATCCATAATGTAACCCTCCTCGTTCACCTCGTCTTCGACCTCAATCTGCAGAGAGGTAATATTCCATTCCTTCTCATTAGCATAGTCCTCCATCGAGGTTCCCACACTGGAAGCGAGCCCGAGCAGCCATAGTTCCAAAGCACTAAATCCAGCTTCATGACCTTCACCCCCGCCTCCATGTTCAATTAAGACGTTGCGCGAATGGGCGCACCCAACTTGCTGATACGGTTTCTGTCTTTTCACAAATACATGCATAAGCAAAGTCTCCTTTTCATCCTCGGCCAGTTTGTTTGCAACTACTGACATAGTAAGGTTTACGGGTGAATTCCCAGTACTTTTTTCGACAATTTTCTCTATTTTCATCATTATCCCTCTTATTTCCAATATCAGTTCTGTGGTTAATTTAGCAAAGATTCCGCTTAAAATCAGCACTGCTAAGGGAGTTCGAACAATAGTTACATTTTTGTAATAATGATTCTCCCAGACTATTGTCAACTTTTTAACAACTATGCTAGTCTAGTTTTGTCGATTAATTAGTAATCAGATTACATTTTTTACATTTAAGGAGGAGATGCAGTGAAAACCGCCTTACGCACTGCCCTAGTGGCAGGCGCAGTATTCGGTTGCATGCTGTGGGCAGACGGCGCTCTTGGAGCGACGGTACATGCTGCCGAAGCAAAGCAAGTGACGATTAATGTGAACGGAGAAGCACTACAATTTACTGATATTATTCCAATTCTTGATGAAGATGAGAACCTTTACGTCCCGCTGCGCGGCTTTGCCGATCAAATGGGATATACGATAAATTGGACGACTGTTGATGAAGATATTGTTGAGATTGAATTTTCCAACGGCGACAAGACCATACGGTTCCGCACCGACAGTCCGAAAGCCGAAATTGATGGCCAAACCGTTGATATGGGAAGCGAGCCATGGGCGTACAAAAACAATACATATCTCCCGCTGCGCTTTTTAATGGAGCAATACAATTTAGAATTTACATGGAATCCTCAATACTTAAAGACCATTCCAAGCATTGAGCGCCATGCCCCAGAAGTGCCTAAGGCAGCTGAGCCAAAAACAGGCGCCCTGACGGATCGCATCCTGAACACGGCCCACAGTTACGTCGGTGTGCCCTACGTATGGGGCGGAACTTCGCCGAGCGGCTTCGACTGCTCCGGATATGTTAATTATGTATATAGCAAGCATGGAATATCCCTGCCGCGCACTTCCCGCGACATGTATCGTGCCACCGGCACGTCCGTAAGCAACCCGCAGCCTGGAGATTTGCTCTTCTTTGCGGACGGAGGAAAATCCATAACGCATGTTGGCATCTACATCGGCAACAACCAGTATTTGAATGCTTCATCAGGCAATGCTCACCGCGTTATTGTGTCGAGCCTGTCATCCTCTTGGTCAAGCCGCACCTATGTCGGTGCCAAGCGTGTTCTTTAATTATTTTTAATCAAAGAGCAATGGTAACGAAATAACAATGGAATAGCACTTCCCGAGCCCGCAGCGATAGTATGCGGGCTTTCGTTTCTGGGTGTGGTGTTCAAGCGAGGACAAATACCTCGTCACTGGTTTCTCAGGAAAATCCGCAGCCCGGTCAATCGGTGTTGGACCCGAATGATAGAGGGTTCCCTATTTTGTTTATGCATCTCAAAGCTATCTCTCGTGTTCTCACCCCTGTTTCGATTTACTCTTTGTCCACTCTGGTGATCAGGACCGATGCACAAGGTTTGGAAAAAAGCAATGTTGTAAAGATGGCTTAATCAGTAAAAGAAAGGGCTAATAAATTCAAATAAGAGCTTAGAAAACGGTTCTATATTCGATATTGTGCTCATTTTCTGAATTGTTGGGATAGTGAACAAAAGGACGACTTGGCGGACCCTCCTTTTAGAGAGAAATGGTTCCGACGATTGTTAGAGCTGAATACGCTTACCAAATATCCTTCGTGATCAAAAGAAGACCTTTTGAACAACCTCTTATGTATAGCGACATCGCGGAAAAGTTCGGGATCCGGCGCAAGAAGCAACAGCAGGGTAAGCTTGGTATTTAAACAGTACTATTACAGCACTAGGAAGGGATTGTTCAAGAATCCATAATCTGCTACGCTCGTAGGGAAACCGTTGCTGTGCAAAGGAGGAGAAGCATGAAATTATCTATAGGTGGATTTTCGTTCAATAACATGCGCGTGGAAGGGAAAATGGATATTTTCTCTTATATTGACACGGTGCATGCACGTTATCAGCTCCACGCCATTGATTTCTGGAACGCCTTCTTCGCTGACAGCTCGCGCCCGCTCTGGAAAGTCGCTGACGACGACCAACTGCGGCGCATCCGCGACGCTTTGAAGGAGCGAGAAATGACCCTGGTGAACATTGCTGTAGATAGCGCACATCTATGGGACGCTGATCCGGAGGTACGGGAGGCGCTCCATCAGAATGCACTCTCCTATCTACGGGCCGCTGAAATACTGGAGGCGAAATCGGTGCGCTTGGATGCGGTGCTGCACGGTGACGGTCAGCTAAGCGACGAAGCTTTGGACTACATTGTCGAACGTTACCGTGAATATGCTGATCGGGCCGCTGACGGCGGTTACTGGGTAGGCCCCGAAAATCATACCGGGCTCGCATTGTTCCCGGAATCTCTCGTTCGCATCTCCGAAGCAGTCGACCACCCGCATTACGGCATTCTGCTTCATCTCGGACGCTGGCAGGCGACAGGCGTTCCATTCGGCCACCGTAAGGCTACAGCGGAAGATGCCGCGCTCTTAGCGAAGGAAGGAGATCGACAAGTTAGCCGTTGGGTCCGCCATACCCATGTCGATCACCGCTTAATTGAGGCAGATAACGCCGTGGAGCGTGTATCCAGCTTGATCCAAAACGGATACGATGGATATTGGGCCATTGAGTACAATGCGGACAATGACCAATTGAACGCAGTAGGCGACGCATTGAACAAGCTGCGTCATCATGTGGCCGCGTGCCGGAACGAGAGCAGCAGTTCAGAACATATTTCAGACTGAATGTTATTATAGCGCGTGTTCAAAAAGACCACTATTCAGCATCGAAAAGGTTGCAAGAACCCGAATTTAAGGAGGAGCGGATAGAGAAGAGATAGTGATAGCAGGAGGAAAATAAATGGAACGAAGACGTATCGCCATCATTGGTGTCGGTCAGATTGGAAAGCACCATGCAAATGAGTATGCGCATGTCGGAGGTGTCGACGTTATCGCGGTATGCGATGTGAATGAAGGAGAAGCAACGCGCGTCGCCGAGCAATACAGGGTGCCCCATGTGTATACCGACTTCCGCAAGCTACTGCAACGAGATGACATCGAGGCTGTCGATGTATGCTTGCACAACAACTTCCATGCTCCAGTTACGATAGCCGCATTGGAAGCCGGCAAGCACGTCTACTGCGAGAAGCCGATTGCCGGCTCCTATCGGGACGGCGCAGCAATGGTAGCAGCCGCCGCAGCAACCGGCCGCATGCTTCACATCCAATTGGGGACGCTTTATTCCAAAGAGACAAAAGCAGCTAAAGCATTAATCGACGCCGGGAAGCTTGGCAAGCTGTATCACGCCCGCTCCACAGGCTTCCGCCGCCGCGGCCGCCCATTCGTCGACGGATACGGCTCGATGGCCTTCACACAGAAAGCGACCGCTTCAGGCGGAGCGCTATATGACATGGGCGTATACCACATTTCCCAACTGCTATACCTGCTTGGCCTGCCGAAGGTGGCGCGCATCAGCGGGCAGACGTATCAAGAAATGGAAATGCTCCAGGACCGCCGTGAGCAGAGCAAGTTCGACGTGGAAGAGCTTGGTCTTGGCTTCGTCAAATTCGAAGGCGGCGTGACGCTCGATATCATCGAAGCATGGGCGATATACCTTAGCAGCTTCGAAGGCAGCAGCATCGTCGGATCCGAAGGCGGTATCCGCATGCCTTACCGCACGAGCCAGGGAGCGCATTCATTCTCCTATCACAGCACAGTAGCCGATTTAGACTTGAACGCGACGATTGATCTCGATGCCATGGACAGCCGTAATCATTTGCTCAACCCGGATGAATGGGCATACGACTCTTCGCAAGGTCACTGGGCAGCTGCGTTGAACGGACTTGTGCCGCTTCTGCCAACAGCTGAATTGGCGCTGAACACCATGCTTATCAGTGAAGGCATCTATATGTCGAGCACGCTCGGTCGCGAGGTGACTCCGGAGGAGATTGCTGCATCCTCCATTTCCACGGCCATTGACTTATCTACCCTCTAACGGCTGCGACCACCCCCTTGTAAACGGCTTGGGGTGTACGGTAGAGCTGCTCGTTCGCTCGAAGCGTCTGATATGTTGTATGATGGAAGCAGCAACACTGTCTTCCGTCCCGTGCCCGCACGGAGACCTAACATCATAGATAGAGGTGATGCGATATGTCCACATCCGAATCGATGACATCGTCTACCCGCTCCACTGCACCAGCCCTTCAAGCCGAGCTGACGCGCGGAAGCGCACCAGGCAAGCTAAGCTTACACTTATCATGCGGCAGGCCTGGTGCCGAGTATGAAGTGTACAACAGCCCTTCACCCGACTGGGATCGGGCGCAGGCTACCTTCATCACCAGCACCACCGGCACCGAGGGAACAGCTCTGGAGTTCGGTGATCCAACGCCCGGACGCCGTTGCTACGTTCACGTGGTGCAGAGCGGCTATGCGGTGTTGACCGTAGGTGAACGCGTGCTGCCGCTTGCAGGCGGTTCCAACTTTCGCGATCTGGGAGGCTATGCTGCCAGCGACGGACGAAGAGTACGCTGGGGCCGGCTGTACCGGGCCGCAGAGCTATCTGAATTGACAGTGGACGATGTGTCCTATCTCGATTCACTCCATCTGCGCGCCCTGTGCGATTTCCGCGACAGCGACGAAGTAGCCTCCATGCCTTCTCCGCCCCTGCAGGCAGTGAACAGCAATCACGTCCCGCTCGTGCAGTTGTCAGGGTCAACTGCCATTCGCCATTCGCGGGATGTCATCCGACAGCCGTCCGCCTTTAATACGGGCGAGCAGGGGCAACTGCTCGTCAACCTTAACCGTTCGCTCGTTCATTCCACAGCCGGCATCCGCAGCGTCTTCGAGCTGCTGCTCCGCGAGGATGGCACGCCGCTTCTCTTCCACTGTACAGCCGGCAAAGATCGCACCGGTCTCATATCCGCACTCATTCTCATCGCGATCGGCGTCCCGAAGGAGACGGTCATGCACGACTATATGCTGACGAATAGGTACTTGAATGTCTTTAACTTGCGTCTGAAGACGGAAGCCTGGATGGCGGATAGGCACGGGCTCGTGAACCCTGACGTGCTGCAAGCCGTCATGGAAGCTCGTCCAGAATACTTGACCGCCGCGTTCGAGGAAATGGAACAAGCATACGGCGGCGTCCACCCGTACTTGGAGGATGCCCTCGGCTTAACCGAAACGGATATAGAAGAGCTGAAGCTGAAGCTGCTGGAGTAACTGCAGCGCCAGCCTGTTACGGCCCTTGCCCCCACGGAGGTTTTCCGTAAGGGTCAGGGCTTTTTCGCATGGAGCGACGAAAAATAGAAGAGGACCGAGCCCTCAAAGAGAACTCGGTCTTCCGTATACACTAATATAGCTGTGCAGCTGCTCTGCTATCCCAATGTGACGACTTCGTACTGCGAAGCCAAATCGACAAATGCACCCATACTCGATATTTCGCCTGCTGCCAGTTCATCTGCGATGCCGTAATGATCGACACATGTCTTGCAAGCGAGCACCGGCACCCCCGCTTGAGCCAATTCCGCGAACTGCAGCGATGCCAGCGAACGGGACGTAAGGGCCAACACTCCGCGGTTCATGCAGAAGATGGCCGCCGGTTACTCCTCCCGCTGCTTCAGCAGCGTCAAAAATGTTTCCAGAATGGTAGCGCCGAGACCGTTCTCCTGCGCCCCAATCGAATCCGATGTCAGTAAAATGACTTTCCCGTTCATGCTTCTTGACCTCCCAGCCTGTATGGCAATCTCTGCCGATCTCTCGCACAGCCTGCTCATTCCGGTCTATTCGTGCGTCAAGGTTCGGCGCAATTACTTCTTCGGCAGCTCAAATGAGCTCTTTAACGAAACAATTAAGTTAAACACGATATGATCTTCGCTCGAGCCTTTTGGATCGACATTGAAATACCCATGTCGGAAAAATTGGAACTTATCCTGTCCCTTCACATCCTTCATGTTTGGTTCCACGAAGCCGTGTTCCTTCACGAGCGAATTCGCATTGATGCGATCCAAGAACGATGACGAATCATCTTCATCATTCTCTTCATCGAGGATAAGCGGCTCATACAGACGGAATTCAGCCGGAAGCGCGTGCGAGGCTTCCACCCAGTGAATCGTCCCCTTCACTTTACGCCCGGTAAATCCGCTGCCGCTCTTCGTTTCCGGATCATACGTGCAGTGAATTTCAACCACGTTGCCGTTCTCGTCTTTCACGAAGTCATGGCATTTAATGAAATAGGCGTGCTTCAAGCGGACTTCATTGCCAGGGAACAAGCGGAAATACTTGTTCGGCGGATTTTCCATGAAGTCATCTTGCTCGATATAGATTTCGCGGGAGAACGGAACTTGGCGTACACCCATTTCCAGATTCTCCGGATTGATTTCTGCATCCAGCCATTCCACTTGGCCTTCCGGATAGTTCGTAATAACGACCTTCAGCGGCTTCAGAATGCCCATTGTCCGCGGCGCTTTCAGCTTCAGGTCTTCACGAAGGAAATGATCCAAATATTTCGAATCGATAACGCCACTCCCCTTCGTTACGCCGATCTCCCGACAGAACGTACGAATGGACTCTGGTGTATAACCACGGCGGCGAAGCCCGGAAATGGTCGGCATGCGAGGGTCATCCCAGCCGTCCACCGCTCCTTCATCAACCAACAGCTTCAGCTTGCGCTTGCTCATCACCGTATTCGTCAAATTGAGGCGGGCAAACTCATATTGATGCGGTATCGATTCCATCTCGCACTGTTCGATGAACCAATCGTACAGCGGGCGTTGGTCCTCGAATTCCAACGTACAGATCGAATGCGTGATGCTTTCTATCGCGTCCTCAATCGGATGTGCGAATGCGTACATCGGATAGATGCACCATTTGTCGCCCGTATTATGATGCGTCGCATGGGCGATACGATAAATAACCGGATCGCGCAGGTTGATATTCGGCGAGCTCATGTCGATTTTGGCGCGCAGCACCTTTTCCCCGTTCTGGAATTCGCCGCCCCGCATACGTTCGAATAAATCCAGATTCTCTTCCACCGGGCGGTCACGATGCGGGCTGTTCTGTCCTGGCTCCGTCAACGTCCCACGCTTCTGGCGGATCTCGTCCGCGCTCAAGTCATCGACGTACGCTTTGCCCTTGTTAATGAGCAGCACCGCACGCTTATACATTTCCTCGAAGTAATCCGACGCGAAATAAAGTCCGTCCCATTCAAAGCCGAGCCATTTCACGTCCTCTTTAATCGACTCGACATACTCCGTATCTTCCTTCAACGGATTCGTATCATCAAAACGCAAATGCGCGCGGCCTTTGAACTCGCGTGCGAGTTCGAAGTTCAAGCAGATCGACTTTGCATGTCCGATATGTAGATAACCGTTCGGCTCCGGCGGAAATCGGGTCACGATGCTGTCCACACGGCCTTCCTTCAAGTCATCTACGATGATGTTACGAATAAAGTTGGATGTGTTAGTTGGGTTTTCCACCAATGATCAACCTTTCTTTGCCCTTAACGCTTTGCTTATTAATATACCCGTATCGTTGCGGGAGTTCAACTCTGATTCACCTGCTCCCGCATATGCGGGCAGATGCTTCGCGATCAAAAGCGACCTTTTTGAATACCTCTTATACAAGCAAATTAAACAACGTCATATCTTTGTTTAATTCAATAAACTGAATGCCTTTCTTGCGGAGCCGTTCGACAAGCGGCTCGTAGTCTTCTGGATGCTTGAGCTCAATACCTACTAGCGCAGAGGCATTGTCCATGTTGTGCTTCTTATTATATTCAAATCGCGTAATATCGTCGTTCGGCCCGAGCACCTCCTGCAGAAACTCACGCAAGGCGCCTGCCCGCTGCGGGAAATTGACCGTAAAGTAATGCTTCAAGCCTTCATAGATAAGCGAACGATCTTTAATTTCCTGCATCCGATCGATGTCATTGTTGCCGCCGCTGATGACACAGACGACATTTTTGCCGCGGATCTGGTCACGGTACAAATCGAGCGCCGCAATCGGCAGCGATCCGGCAGGCTCAACGACGATCGCATTTTCGTTGTACAATTCAAGAATCGTCGTGCAAGCCTTCCCTTCGGGAACGCGAATTACATCATCCAGCACCTGCGAGCAAATCTCGTAAGGCAGCTGGCCGACCCGCTTCACAGCCGCACCGTCGACGAATTTATCAATCGTCTCCAGCGTAAGCACTTCCTTCTGTGCCAGCGCCGCCGTCATGGAAGCTGCCCCTTCCGGCTCCACACCGATGATGCGGGTCGATGGGCTAACGGTCTTGATGTACGTACCAACACCAGCTGCCAGACCGCCACCGCCAATGGTAACGAACACGTAATCAGCCGGCACATCAAGCGACTCCATAATCTCCATGCCTACGGTTCCGTTCCCTCCTACGATAAAGGGATCATCGAACGGATGGATGAAGGTCATGTCGTTCTCTTTGCAAATGTTCATCGCCGCTTCGAATGCATCATCATACGTATCTCCCGTGAGCACCACATTGACATGAGAGCCCCCGAAGCGCTTCACCTGCGTCACCTTCTGGCTCGGTGTCGTGCTTGGCATGACGATCGTGCCTTGAATCTTCAACGCCTGGCAGGAATAAGCCACCCCTTGCGCATGGTTGCCTGCGCTGGCGCAGACGATGCCGCGTTCAAGTTCTTCGGCAGTTAAGTGGCGAATCATATTGTATGCCCCGCGTATTTTGAAGGATCGCACAATTTGCAAATCCTCCCGCTTCAAATATACGTTACAGCCGTATTTTGCCGATAATATCGGGTCTCGTTGAAGTGGGGTCCGAACAATCACTTCCTTAAGCACGTGGTGTGCGCGAACAATATGCTCCATTGTAACGGCTGGAGCCGTGTGTGTCGTCTCCATATCGGTTTCCTCGCTTTCGGTGTAGGTACTGCATGTCTAGTCTTATATTCTGCTTATAAAAATAAAAAAAACTCGCCCCAATAAGGGACGAGAGCTTCTTCTCGTGGTACCACCCTTGTTCCACAGAAACAAGAGCTGCATGAATAAGGTTACTTCTTACTTCTCTCAGACGCCTCTTCTCTTCTACTCAGGGGGCTAAAGACAGTATGAAAGCAATGCACCTTACTGCATACTACACTTCATGTCCTGCGGCACTTGGCCGCGGATTAACCGCGCATCCAGGTAACGGCGGATATACCGTCCACACTTACTATCTGCGAAGCCGCATGTTCCGGCAGAGTTCGGCATAGAATCTCGGAGAGGATGTTACGATGTGCCAGACGTCGACTCGCACCGGCCGTCGACTCTCTTCAGACTGCATCACAACGCACTTGTTCTCGTCATCGATGTTGGTCTAACCTTCCAACTTATTTCTCTTATTATGAACAAGCGGCCTGCCCAATGTCAATGGGCCGCCGCAGTTCTTCACAAAACTCACAAAACGATGGCAATATTTCGATTATGATTCCGTGCCGGTAGCCTGTCCCTGCGGCATAGGCATAGGCATAGGTGGCGCAGCTTGCTTCCGCATCCGCAGAATCGGCGTCAGCACTACAATGCCGATCAAGAACAAGACTGTCGCGGCTTCGTACATGAACACAATCGAGGTCATTCCTTTAATCCAGCCTGACAAGGACATCGTAATGACCATTGCCCCCATGAACATTGGGCTCAAAATGCCATTGACGCGACCGATAAACGCACCTTCGGTATTTTGCAAAATCATCGTATTGATTCCGATCTGAATCGAAGGCAGTACGAGTCCGCTGATGAACTGCGCGGTCAGCGTCAGCCACAGCTCCGTGGACAGACCGGCTAACAGCATGCCGCCGCTGCTGGTCAGCATTCCGATTGCAAGCATATGCTGCGGCAACAGCTTCTTCGACAGCCCCATAGCCAGCGCCCCGCCGATCAGCATTGCGATACCGTTCGCCATCAACAGATAGCTCAAATATTCTTTCGGCAGTCCAAGCCGCTCCGTAACGAGGAACGCTCCCATCGGTTGGATGAGACCGAGCGCCAAGCCAGCAAAGGCAAAGCTAGCCCCAAGCGGCTTCAGCAGACGGCTCTGCATCACATAGCGGAAGCCTTCAGCCAGTTCTTGCCATACGTTCGAGTTGGCATGCTTCTCTTTATCCTCTGCATGATCAGATGGAAGAAACAGGAGCGCGACCGCGGACAATATAAACGCGATACCTGTGACAACGAGCGATACCGATATTCCGTATTTTTGGAAAATAGCCGTTCCGATAGCCGGACCGAGTATCATGAATAACGCAACCATCGTTTGAAAGATGGACATCCCCGCCTGCAACATCTCCTCTGGCACGTGCTGCTTGAACAGCTTCATAGAAGAAGGCTGCGAGAACTGGGATAAAATTGCGGAAATGAACGTCGTGAAAAAGACAGCTTGCCATGAGCCAGATAAAATGGTCAGCATGACGGCGAAAACAGACAGAGCGCTTAAGAAGTCACACCAAATCATCGTGCGCTTCGGGCGCCAGCGATCGGCGAATGTGCCGCCGATAAAAGAGAAGACGAAGATGGGAGCGAATTCCGCGACGGACACCATCGATACGGCGAACGCATCTCCATTCGTCATTTCCATTACAAAAAGCAGGACTGCAAAATTCCTCACCCATATACCAACCTGCATAAACAGACCGGCCAGCATGATTGCTTGCACAAAGCGATTGCGGAACAAGCTGAAAGCTGAATTGCTGTTCCCAGATTGTGCGTTAGCCATGGTGCATCTCTCCCCATCACATCATAGATTGTCGTTCTGTTCTCTCTAATTTTGTTGCAGAACCCATTTAGTTTAATGGAATTCATTAAGCAGCGCAATCGTTTTTGAGACGTATTTTTTTCCTAACTGCATATTAGTTTATCGGAAAAGATAATCGTATACATCCGTTCGCAGAGGGACTTCTATCTCCTGTTCGAGAACGGATTGAGAGCGGTTCATGAGACGGAAAGGAGGTAGGTCTGCAGGAGGAGTTATGAGTTTTGAAGAATCATACAAATTTATTGAAATAACAGGAAATTATTATACATTGCTATGGTAAAGTATTAATGTTTTAATTAATTATCATAGTAACGTTAGGGTGACAATATAATGAATGCGGTCTTATTATCATTGGTCGTATTATTCGGATTAAGTTTATTGAGGGTGAACGTCATCTTCTCCATGCTGACGGCCGCAGTCGTCGGCGGGCTGACAGGCGGACTCGGCATGACCCATATGGTGGAGGTATTCACCGAAGGCCTGAAGGATAACGCGAGCATCGCTCTGAGTTACGCGCTGCTTGGCGCATTTGCCGCAGGGTTGACCGAGACTGGACTGCCGGAGCGGCTGGTGAAGCGAGCCGTTCGGCTCGTGAGCGGGAAGCAACCGGGGGATACTCCGCGGGCTGCGGCACGTTACGGCGTGCTGGTTGCGATCGCCTTCATCGCCTGCTTATCGCAAAATGCAATCCCGGTGCACATCGCCTTCATTCCGGTACTGATACCGCCGCTCTTGGCGCTCTTTAACTCGCTTCAGCTTGATCGGCGCGCAGTGGCGTGCGCCCTGACCTTCGGTCTTATTACGCCGTACATGTTCCTGCCGGTCGGCTTCGGCGCCATTTTCCATGAGACCGTAGTCAGCAATATGACAATGAACGGTCTTACTGTTAGTGCGTCCATGCTGCCGAAAGCGATGATGATCCCTGCTGTTGGCATGGTTGTCGGCCTCATGACGGCGCTTGCCCTATCCTACCGCAAGCCGCGGACCTATATCGTCGGCACGGAATCAGCGGCTGGAGCAGGCATGGGAGAAGCTGAGGCTGCAGAGCCCCGGACAGGCGCTGGCGGCACATGGGCCGGACTCGGTGCCGTGGCAGCAATGCTTGCCGTACAGCTTAGCACCGGATCGATGATATACGGCGCCGCGGCAGGACTAGCCGTGCTCCTCATCACGCGCGTCATCGCATGGAGCCGAGCCGACCGCGTGCTGACGGATGGCATGCGCTCGATGGCTTACATCGGCTTCGTCATGATGTCGGCCTCCGGCTTAGGCGCGGTGCTGCGCGAGACCGGACATATCGAGTCGCTCGTGCAAGCGGCCGTCCATACGGTGGGCGACAACCGGGCACTGGCAGCTTTACTGATGCTGGCCATTGGCCTGCTCGTCACGCTCGGCATCGGTTCGTCGTTCTCGACGATTCCGCTCATCGCCACCGTCTTCGTGCCGCTGTGCATCGAGCTTGGCTTCAGCCCGCTGGCGACCGTAGCGCTTATCGGGACCGCCGCAGCGCTCGGCGACGCCGGCTCCCCTGCCTCGGACAGCACGCTCGGGCCGACGGCCGGATTGAATGCCGACGGTCGGCACGACCACATTTGGGACACGTGCATACCGACGTTCCTCCATTACAACGTGCCGCTCTTGCTGTTCGGCTTCATTGCCGCCATGGTGCTGTAAGAGGCTGTTCAAAAAGCTCCCTTTTTGAACACGCACTGTAACGGAATAGATAAAGGAGACCATGATGGGGTCTCGACAGAAAAGGGGCGATCCGCTGGATCGCCCCTTTTGCTTGTCTCTGTTGTAATCTTTGCCGTCCCGCCTACACGCCGTAACAACGCCGCGCATTATTCCGCAGCAGTTCCGCCGCTTCACCGATGTCCATCGCGTGAATTCGCGCCCACGTTCCGGCAACCTCACGGACCATCGAAGGTACAGTCACCTGACCCGCACACGGGCCTTCAAACGGCCATGGCCCATCCGTCTCAGTCATTGCTTGCTCCACCGGATAGCGGCGGGCCAGTGCCTGTATTTCCTCTTCATACACAATGTCCGGCGTGAATGAAACGAAATACCCGTTCCGCGCCATTTGCTCCACTGTCCGCGCATCTCCCTTGAACCAGTGAAAATGCGCCTTCTTCACACTGCTGCGCTCCAGCAAATCAATGACGAGCGGAGCATCGTCATACACGGCATGCAGCACGATTGGCTTATTCCATGCCGCTGCCCGCTTAACGAAGTGCTCCAGCAGCTCCATATACGGCTGACGCTCAAAGGGCCGCCCCTGCTCCAGCACCTCTTGTCGCATATAGTACGGCAGCCCGACCTCGCCTACTGCGATCATGTCTTCCCCATGCGCATCCATCCAAGCGAGCAGGCTGGCAAGTTCGGCATCGGCCGGCAGCGTCTGCTCGGGGTGAAAGCCGTAAGCCGGCAGCACTCGCCCGGGATAACGCTCGGCCCACGCCTTCGTGCGCTTGCCCGATTCCAGCCCCATCGATACCGCCACGACATAATCGAGGCCCGGCGCTACCAGCGCTTGCTCGAGAGCCGCTGTATCCTCGGGCGGATACAGGTCCAAATGAATATGACTGTCCACCATATTCGCAAGCTGTTCAATCTGTTCAGGATGATTAGAATGATTAGGATGCTTGCGCTGCACCGTCATCTCTCTCCGCCCCCTATTTCGCTTCGCCGTATTTCAATGCGCCATCCGTTCCGCTTCCATTGCCCGGCTTATCGTTCTTCCCTTTGCCTTGCTCCATCATACGGGCGTTCCCCATCAGCGCGATACAGATGAGCGCCAAGGCAACCGGCACGAGGGCCCACATGAAGGTGCCGCCGATGGAATCGCCAAGCGCGTCAGACATACCCTTTAGCACTTCAGGCGGTAAGTTCTGGCTCTGACCCGCATTAAGCAGCTGTTCCGGCTTAATATCGGCAGCTGCGCCACCCTCAGGGAACATCTCCTTCATGCGGCTGGCAAAGATGCCCGATTGCACAGAACCGAACACAGTAATCCCAATCGTCATCCCGAGCGAACGGGAAAAGGAGGCCGTCGAGTTGGCCGCTCCGCGCTGGTGATATTCCATGCCATGCATCGATGCCATGCTGATCAAGGAGAAGGAGAACCCTACACCAAAACCGGTTAACACCATGTACAGCGTAATTAACGCACGCGGTGTATCGGCCGACAGCGTGCTTAGCGAAAGTATACCTGCGGTAAAGAAAAAGCCGGATATAATCATCAATTTGCGATAGCTTGTTCTAGATGCCATAATTCCGCCAATCGAGCTCGTAATGACAGACCCCACCATCATCGGTGTCAGAACAAGACCGCTGTTCGAGGCCGCTCCGCCATATACCCCCTGAACGAACAACGGAATATATACAGTGGCGAGGACGAACGTGACTCCATAGAAGAATCCCACGCCCTGGCTGGCTGCGAACAGACGGCGCTTAAAGAGTGAGAACGATATAATCGGTTCCTTCACACGCTGTTCAATAAGAAGGAATGCAATCAGGAAGACGACAAACGTTGCGAATAGTCCTAGAATGACCGGCGAACTCCACTCAAACTTTTTGCCGCCGAGCTCCAGTGCGAACATAAAGCTCACTACGGCAACGACCAACGTAACCGCACCGCCCCAGTCAATCCGCTGCTTCGTTGTCTTTGCTGTCTCTCTGTAGAACTGTAAAATAAACCATAATGACAGAACACCAAGCGGCAGGTTAATGTAGAACACCCATTCCCAGCCGACATACTCGGTAATATAGGCGCCCAGCAGCGGCCCGGCCACACTTGATATACCGAATACCGCCCCGAACAGTCCAGTCATTTTGCCCCGCTTCTCCACCGGGAACACATCATAAATAATCGTAAATGCAATCGGCATTAAAGCGCCTCCGCCAATTCCTTGAATAGCGCGGTATACGCTTAGCATTACAATGCTGTCCGCAGTTCCGCACAATGCACTGCCGATCAAGAAGACGAGAAGGCCAAATATGTAGAACCGTTTGCGTCCGTACATGTCCGACAGCTTTCCGAATATCGGCATGCCTGCCATCGTCGCAACCATATATGCGGAAGTAACCCAGACGTATTGCTCATATCCGCCCATCTGCCCGACAATGGTCGGCATCGCAGTCGCCACGATGGTGTTATCCATCGCCGACATCAAAATACCGAGCAGCAGTCCGGCAACGACGAAGCGTAAGTTGCTGTCCTTTGCTATCATTCTGTTTCCTCCCCAATCGAAACAGCTTTGCCGTCCCCTCGTTATGGACGAAACCGTTTCTGCGCGACAAATAAGTCGAGTATGAAGGTGATAAGCACATCATACTCAATCATCCAGAAAACTGCAGTTCCACTGTTCCGTTAACCTTCTTTTTTTGACAGAACCTCATTATAAACGTAAAAACTAACATTTTCCACCCAAATATGAACGGTTAGTCATCCGCATCACATCGCTGTAAATGGTAAGAAAACGATGCGATGTCCGCCGGTGCACAGATCACATCCAGTAGCAACTTATCTTAATTCGTTAACGCGATCTATTCCGGTGATGCAGCTCGTATCATTCGCAGCGTATAATCTGCCCGTGCCGGGATCATCATCACTCGAATCGTCTTGCCGTGCGGGGTCACCTTTAGGCCCTAGATATTGTTTTGAATAAAATGTCTCCCGGTTGAGTCCAGCTTTCACTGTTAAGCCTTTCACTGTAATCTTTTCAAATCCTCTCATCTATTAATGATAGTATCCCTAAACATACGCCTAGTTGGTTTACGTCTGTCTTTTCAAATCCATTTAGCGGACAGCGATTTCGTGATTTCCCAATGTGATACCGGCCCGCGAAGCAAGATGATCTGCACCTTTTTGAACACGCAATGTTAATAAATTGTGTTGATAAAGCTATTCGTATGCAATTACTGAAAAACGCAAGCCCTGTAATATTGTCAGGTCAGATAGGGCTTGAGATATTCGGTAAACACTCCGTAATAGAGCCTGTCCAAATGCTTCCTTTTTGAACATGCACTAAACGTAAAAAAGGGCTGCTCTCCTGTGGAGACAACCCTTGCCGTATTATTCAACTGGCTTCTGAACGCTGTGCAGCAGCTCTGACAGATCCCGCTTCAAGCGGATGAACTCTGCTTCCGAGGCCAGCGCCTCGGTGCGCGGCCGCGCGAATGGCACTCGCACCTTCTGCAGCACCCGAGCTGGACGATTCGAGAGCACGTATATCGAATCGGACAGGAGCAGCGCCTCTTCAATGCTGTGCGTAATGAACAGCACGGATCGACGGTGGCGCTCCCATAGATCGATGAGCCAGCGCTGCATGCCGCTCCGCGTCAGCGCGTCCAGCGCACTGAACGGCTCGTCGAGGAGCATGAGCTCATGCGGACTCATCATGGCGCGCAGAAAAGCGACGCGCTGCTGCATGCCGCCAGACAGCTCATGCGGGTAGGCACGCTCGTAGCCAGACAGGCCGACGTTCGCGAGCCACTTCCGCGCCTCTTCGCGCGCCTCCTTTTTGGAGGTCCCGGCTATTTCCTGGGCGAGGATGACATTGTCCTCCACCGTGCGCCAAGGGAATAGCGCGGGCTGCTGTGGCATATAGCTGACGTGTCCCGTCTGGCCGACGACGTCTTGGCCATTCACCTGAATTGCCCCTGCCGCCGGACGGAGCAAGCCGCCGATCAGGTGGAACAAGGTGCTCTTGCCTGAGCCGGAAGGGCCGATAATGGACACGAATTCGCCTTGCTGGACCGTCAGCGACACGTTGTCCAATACGTGGAGCTTGCCCGTGCTTCCGGCAAAGGACATGCTGGCGTCCTTCAACTCAAGCGCAAATGGGCGGCCTCCTTCTCGTGCGGAATGCACATCCCGCGCTTCCGCAAGTATCGCATTTCCGTTCATGTGGCTTCTCCTTTCATCACTTTTTGTCATCGCGGCGCCAGTGGATCAGCACGCGCTCTAATGCGCGTACGACTCCGAACATCGCCAAGCTCAACAAGACGACGACCACAATCGCGACAAACATCCGATCGGTGCGGAACGCCGCCTTTTGCAGCACCATGTAATAGCCGATTCCTTTGTCCGTACCGAGCCATTCAGAAATAATGGCGCTCATGACGCTGTACGTCGCAGCAATCTTCAGGCCAGAGAACAGGGACGGCAGCGCATGCGGCAGCTCTAGCTTCCAGAATAGCTGGGCCCGCGTTGCGCCGGCCATGCGCATATAATTCAGCATCGTTCGGTCGGTCTGCGCCAGACCATCGAGCGCAGCCACGCATATCGGGAAGAAGCAGACGAGCGTGATGACGACAATCTTCGGCATCATGCCGAAGCCGAACCAAATCATGAGCAGCGGCAAGAGCGCGATGGTCGGGATGTTCTGGCTTACGATGACCAACGGATAAATGGCGTCTTTGAGCCAGGGAATCGGATGAAGCAGAAACGCGAGCAGAAGCCCTACAGCTGCCCCGACTCCGAACCCTATGATAGTTAGCTTCAGCGTTGCAAGCGTATGCACCAGGAGGGCGCTCCCGTTGTCAGACGCTTCCTTCACGATATCGAGCGGGCTCGGCAGCATCCATTTTTCTACGCCGGACACCATGACCCCGACTTGCCATAATAAGATAAATAGCAGGAACGCCGCTATGGGCGGTCCTGCCTTTGCGAGACGGCGTCGGTTCATGGCCGGTATTTCACCGTCAATTCATCCATCGTAATGCCAGAAGGCATGTACAAAATTTTGACCTGGGAAATGACGTTCAAACTACCCAATTCGATCATCGCTTCGTTCATCCGTTCAATGACCTGCATCAATTCACTCAGTTCGCCTTCCATCGTCGTTTCCAGCGGTCCCACTTGATACTTCACGCCTGAGGCTTGAATGACTTCGATCGCACGGTCCACGTAAGGGATCACATTTTCCCCATTCTTCGTCTTCGGAATAATTTGAATGCTCACTAAGCTGTTCACCATTTTATTTCTCCTCCTTAGTCAAGTCTCCTATCCGTTCTGCACATTCCCTTCTCGTGTCCTTCTGAATGTTAAGCCGAAGGAAGGAAATCGTTCGTGTACGCTTTATCGATATCAATCGCTTTTTCCATCAGCTTGTGGTCGAGCAGCCAGTTCATGTAGTTATCCCACACTTCCCGCTTCTGCTCGCCCCAACGTGCCGCATCATCCTGATATTTCGAGCTGAGCCATTTCTGGCTTGCCACAACCAAATCTTTATCCAAGTCCGGAACGGCCTTCAAAAAAAGATCGGCTGCATCCTCCGGCTTGTCGATCGCGTATTGATAGCCTTTGGAGGTTGCGCGCATAAATGCTTTTATAAGTTCAGGATCCTCTTGAATCAGCTTTTCATTCGTCGCAATGACCGGAGTATAGTAATCTAATTTATCCGAGTATTGATTAACATACATCATATCTATCGGCTCATTGCGCAGCTCGGCTTCGATGCCCGTCCAGGCGTAGAAAATCCACGCGAAGTCGATATCCTTCTTTACGGCCGTAAAGAAATCCGCCGAACCCATGTTGACGTTCTTGATTTTGTCATAGTCCGCGCCTTCCTTCTCCATAAGAGAACGGATTACCATCTCTTCCACAGGAGAGCCCCAGCCCCCGTATGTTTTGCCTTCGAAATCCTTCGGCGTCTTAATATTTTTGTCCTTCGGCGCTGCGAAGCCTGACGTATTGTGCTGAATGATGGCGGCAATGGACACAATCGGCACGTTCTGTACGCGCGCAAGTGTAATGCCCTCTTGAATGCTGATGCCGAACTGCGCCTCGCCGGAAGCGATCATCGCATCGGCTCCGCCGGTGCCCGGTTGGATAATCTCCACATTCAAGCCTTCCTCTTCATAGAAGCCCTGCTCCTTCGCAACATAGAGGCCGGTATGGTTCGTATTCGGAGTCCACTCCAGCACCACCTTGACGTCCTTCTTCTCCTTCGGCTGCTCCGTGTCCTGATCTTGAGCACCGCTTTGCGCCGCCTCATTATTTTGAGGCGCTGCCTCTTGACCCTTTCCTCCGCATGCAGCCAGCACAACAGTCATCATCATGACAAGTGCGAGCAACCATCCGCGTGCCATCCGCGTTCTTTGCATCGTCAATCCCCCGCCTTTCTATTCGTTCATAACTCTTTCGTTTCGTGCTTTTCAACGGCGTGACGACAACCAATGCATGCTATGAAAATAAAAAAAGCGCCCCTCATCGGGACGCTGTTCTGCCATTATATGCGTACATGCGAAAATGCATGGTGCGATGACCGCCATCTTCTCCTTCTTTCAAGTTAATGCTTGCCCGTCTCGCCGCTGCGTATAACCTTCGGAAGCCACTTGGCGTTCCAGAAGCGCAGCAAGTTACAGGACATCTGACAAGCATGAAACCTGATATTAGAGACGCGGTTCAACGTCTTTCCTACGCTGGCATTATCCAGATCAGGTGTAAGGGTCGGTATCTTTAATGGGATACAATCTCAGCCGGCCATATTCCAGCACCCCTAGCGTGCGTATATAGTTGTCGAAGTTTGCCGTTTCATTCGTAATTATAGTCCCCGGTCAACGTAAAGTCCAGCATTTTGGACCCGAATGAACCCCTTCGTCTACATCGTTTCTACACATTTTTCATGTACATTAATTCACAAGGAGGGATGAACAATGAAAAAGAGTGTCATCGCTATTACCGTGCTGGCCGCAGTCTTCGTCATGGGCACGGCTGCTTATGCGGCTGTGGATGATTCCGGGTTCGGGCAAATGCTCCCATGGATGAAGCAAATGCATCCATCAATGAATGACAATGAGTTGGAGCAAATGTATAACGATTGCCATGGCCGAAACGCTGAACGGACGCGCGGCATGATGCAGAACGATATTCCGGCCGAATGGAGATAGAAGCATTTTCACAGTTGTGTTAAAAGAGAAACCCAATTCCGCAGGGAGTTGGGTTTCACAATATTCTGTAGCTGCCTTAGTAATAGAAACTTTTTTTCTTGTCTCCGAAATGATATAGCCATCCAACATAAACGTAATCGAGGCCTTTCGAAGATGGGCGACCGCGTTTGAAGCAAGTTCTATGTGCTATCATACTCTCTGTCAAATAGTAAGGTATTTCGACTCTTTATCATGAACGAAATGTTCCGTTCGTACAGTGGCGCGTTCAGACTGATGGGGAATCGCTTCATCCGACACTTTGCTCCATTCTTCCCAACCTTCAGGGGGCGGGCATTCCATCGGGGTTTCATCCGGCACTTTGCTCCGTTCTCCCCACCCTTCAGGGGACGGGCATTCCATCGGGGTTTCATCCGACACTTTGCTCCGTTCTCCCCAACCTTCAGGGGACGGGCATTCCATCGGGGCCTCATCCGACACTTTGCTCCGTTCTCCCCATCCTTCAGGGGCGGGCATTCCATCGGGGTTTCATCCGACACTTTGCTCCATTCTCCCCATCCTTCAGGGGACGGGCATTCCATCGGGGCCTCATCCGACACTTTGCTCCGTTCTCCCCATCCTTCAGGGGGCGGGCATTCCATCGGGGCCTCATCCGACACTTTGCTCCGTTCTCCCCATCCCTCAGGGGGCGGGCATTCCATCGGGGCCTCATCCGACACTTTGTTCCGTTCTCCCCATCCTTCAGGGGGCGGGCATTCCATGGGAGCTTCATCCGACACTTTGCTCCGTTCTCCCCATCCTTCAGAGGGCGGGCATTCCATCGGGGTTTCATCCGACACTTTGCTCCATTCTCCCCATCCTTCAGGGGGCGGGCATTCCATCGGGGTTTCATCCGGCACTTTGCTCCGTTCTCCCCACCCTTCAGGGGACGGGCATTCCATCGGGGTTTCATCCGACACTTTGCTCCATTCTCCCCTTCCATCAGGAGGCTGTATGCCAATGAACATTTCTGGATAACTGCCATTATAATTGGACACCTCATGGCATGATGTCTATACGACACGGCATGTCCTATATCCTCGACATGATCCTTCCTGACTGTATGGGAGAATGGAGCAATGGAGCAATGGACTATTGCACGGTAACCCGACACTCGATATCATGTTTTCGTTTGCAAGGGACGGGGGTGCTGCCTTTCTGAATGAAAGGGAGAGTGAGGCAAGGGATGGAAATGACATGCCTTCTCCGGGAAGGTAACGTGACGACTCCAAGGCAAAAGACATCTTCTATCCCGATTGTTTATAAACTCTATAGTGTAAAAGAAACCCGGCCGTGGGTCGGGTTTCTTTAATAAGGGATACGCACCTGCCAGTGCGTACTGCAAGCGCTTTGGACCTCCATGCTAACTATCGTCGGCTTCTCCGTCACCCCTCAGCCGTAAGCTCGTCATACCAGCGCTTTACATCCGCCGTCAGTCGTTCCACCAGCTCTGGATGTTCCTCGGCCAAGTTAACACGCTCGCCCGGATCGTCAGATAGGTCGGACAGATGAACTTCATCCGGCTGTCCCTTGTAGAAGTCCAGCATCCCGTTGAGCACAAGCTTCCAATTGCCTTCGCGCACGGCAAGCTGCTTGCCGTATTCCCAGTACAGCCGCTCATGTGGGGAGGTCCCGGCTTGTGTCAGCATCGGCTTCAGACTGCGCTCGGCAAATGTATCCGCCGCATACGGCACGCCCACCCAATCCAGCACCGTCGGCACTATATCAGCCATCATGACCGGCTCATCGTTCACGCTGCCGCATGTGCCGCCCCGAAGCGCATCCGGCACGTACAGAATGGCCGGCTCGCGGATGCCGCCGTCAAACAAGCTCGCCTTATGCCCGCGGAAGATGCCGGCGCTGCCGCCATAATATTCGTCCTCGCGTCCGTCCAGCCAGTTGCGCGCTTCCGAGGACGGCCCGTTCGGCGTTCGTATAGCGTCCGATCCTTAGCACCCTAAATCGCCATATCCCAAGTCATCGCAATATATTAAGATTACATTTGGCTTTCTATACATTGCTGTAAGTCCTCCCTATTTATCTCTTAGGCGCATGCGCACAAATTCAATAAGCAAACTGTCGTCATGCTCCTTCATCCATGAAGCCAACGCCTGCCGCATATCGGCCAACATATCGGCATAGGATGTGTGCCCAACCAGGTTAACTAACTCATGCGGATCGTCGCGCAGATTGTACAACTCGTCAATATCGCCGCAGTTGAATACATACTTGTAATCGCCGCGCCGAATCATACGCTGCGTGAACATGACACCGCCAAGTCCAGCCCCTTCCGTGACGACCGATTCTGGCCAATCGTCTACCTCCTTGCCTTCTATCAAAGGCAACAACGAACGGCCATCCGTTCCTGCAGGAAGCTCATGAACGCCTGCACAGTCCAGCACGGTGGCATACAGGTCGCACATGCCTGCCATAGCGGACTCGCGCCGGCTTGCGGGCTGTCCATGGGATGGCTTAATGAGAAGCGGAATGCGGCACGTTTCGTCATACATAAAAAAGCCTTTGTCGCACAGTCCGCCATGGATGCCGAGCGATTCCCCGTGGTCGGCGCAAAACATAATAACAGTATTTTCGTAAATGCCGCGCTGCTTCAGGAAGTCAACGATGCGTCCAATCTGTGCGTCAATATGGGTCATGCTCGCATAATAGTGCTTCACGAAAGGCTCGAACACGATCCAATCCGTCACCGGACTTCGTTTAATGTCATGTATGAGCGGCTTGTTCACTTCCCTTTCCTGGAAGTTCTGCCACGGCGGCATCGATATATTACGGTATAAATCCAGTGTGCTGCTGGGCGCAATATAAGGCTCATGCGGCCCCCAGTAATGAATGCCCATCATGAATGGCCGCTCCCTCTCCAGAAAACGTTCCATGTGAAACATGGCGCAATTTGTCAAATAATGCTCGATCGTCGTCTCAACAGGAGACGTCACTTCTGCCGCAAAATGACCTTCGTAATGCCCGCTGATGCGGTGCTCTATTTTCAGTTCCAGTCCGGCATCCGCCAAGTATTTCCTGAACTGTGGATAATTCCATCCGCCGCCCCCATGCCCAGGAAAGTCATCCCCCTCATAACCGACATCGGAAGGCAGGGAACGATGACCTGCCATGATGTCCGGGAACGCCACATGCTTCAAGTTGCGGTCGAACTTGGAGCGTTCCACCGGGCCTTGCCCGAGATGCCATTTGCCCGTATGTCCGATGCTATAATTCGTATGCCGCTGCAGTTGGCGGCTGAGCAGACCTGGACTGTCCGGAAGCTCGTTGACAATGCAACCCAACGTGTACGTATTAGTCTGCATGCCGTGCTTGAACGGATACATGCCGGTCTGAAGCGAAGCTCTTGCCGGCGTGCAGACCGGACAAGTCGTATAGGCATTGTCGAATACCACGCTGTCTGCGGCTAACGCATCCAGATTAGGTGTCTGGCACAATGTATTCGGGTCATAACAGCGCAGCGTGTCGCGGCGCTGTTGATCGGTGACGATCATAATGATGTTGGGACTCTGTTCGTTCATGCTCAAGTACCTCCTCTATGTGTGGGCTCCGTATAGTGCAGGTTCTATGAAAACTGGATATAGCAAGAACAGCGAAGCCGAGCCTTTTCCGGCTGCGGCCTCGCTGTATATCCAATTATTGCTTCGTTTTCTTCCACTCATCAATTTGACGCTGTGCTACCTCCATCACTTTCTCAATACCGGCCTGTTTATATTTTTCCATGGCCTTCGGCACATACACTTTCGGATCAACGGTTCCTGTCGTCAGCGTCTTCATGAATTCGTCCGTCACGTTCTGCACGGCCGCAATCTCGGTGCGAATCTTGGACGTATCCAGTGCAAAGCCAAGCAACGGCGCATTGATAGCTGAGTTGTTGAAATCATCGAACTTCTGCCATTTGTCTTTCGGATCTGCCGGCAGCAAATCAAGCAAGAACAGGTTGCCCAGGGTGAAGGTCGGCAAATCGTAGCGTTCCTTCTTAGCAGGCAGCAGATCAATCGTCTGATCGTCCACCCGCTTATAGTGCTCGCCTTCGATGCCGTAGTTAATCAGGTTGCGCAAATATTTGTCCGTGTTGAGCAAGTTCAGGAATTCCATCGATTTCTCCGGATATTTCGATGTCGCAGAAATCGCCATCATCGACCCGGTAACGGACCAGTTGTATACTATCGGAGCCTCAGCCGGTTGAACGACGACTTTGTCTGGAATTCCCTCAGACCAGCTATTCTCCGCATACGGCTGGTAATGCGCCGTATCGACGAACCAACGTCCTGTCTTCAGCGCTTCACTTGCATTGGCATCGGTATACGACGCGACATCAGAAGGCAAATAACCCGCCTTATAATATTTGCGCATCGTTTCGAACTGCGCCATCTGCTCTGGGGTATCGAGCGTAAGCTGCAGCTTCAAGTCTTTGGAATCGAGCGGAACGCCGATTGGAATGTCCGCGTTAATGATATAATCGAACATTTGCGGCAGACCGATTTTGGAGTTGATCGGCTTGATGTTTTCTTTCTCAAGCACCGTCTTCAGCATTGGCTCCAAATCTTCAAGTGTCTTCACTTTTGTAATATCAAACCCATATTTATCGACCAGCGTCTTATTGAAGCGGAACACCCGCTGCGCCGGAAGCTCTTTGTTGACTGGAATCGCATACAGCTTGCCGTTAATCTTCGCTCCTTCAAGGAAGGATGGGTGGAGCGCTTCCTTAATGCCTTTTCCGTATTGGTCCACCAAATCATTCAATTCAAGGAAGGCTCCCTTTTGCGAGTTGTTAATATAGTTAAATGCCCAGGAACAAGTAAATGCAATATCATACGGTTCGCCGGAAGCAGCAATAACTTGCATCTTCTGGTCATAATCGCCCCAATCCAGCATCTTCATCTTGATGGTGGCGCCGATTTTCTCCTTCGTATATTCGTTCACTTTCGCCATGACTTTGTCTACATCCGACTGCGGAGTGCCAATCGTATACCAGATAAGTTCGACGGGCTTCTCATCCTTCTTAGCCGTTTCGCCGGAAGCATCGCCCGGCTTGGCCCCGGAAGAGCTGTTGCCGCATGCCGCTAGCACCATCGATGACATGAGCACCATAATGAGAGTGAGCAGTAATGTCTTCTTTCCATGGTTCATAGTAAATCCCCCTTGCTGCAAGATGGTGTGCTAAAACTGTTAACCTTAGTTGATAGTATCTTACCCTTGCAAATGGACTTCATGAGCTATAATGGAATTACTGCAATAAGCGAGGTGAAGGATTACAAACGATGCGGAATGCATCGCCCCCCCCATTTGTAATCGCTTACATTGTTTATATCTTTATTATATTTGACCTATTGAATAGAATCAATCTAATTTTCTTACCATTACGCTTCCGATCACTTACACTCCAGGCTGCCACTACTGATCCCTTGACGCTGCGCGATGCTCGGAGGCAGCTAGTCGCAGCAATGACTGCAGATAGCATGCAATCTATCATTCCACGAAGCCAAACAAGCACCTCCCCGCATCGGTTCATGCGGTCCAGGAGGTGCTTGTTTTAATTGAAATGGGAGTTCTGCATGCATAAGCATGTGCAACCTGACCCGCTATTTGCACAGCAGCTTATTCGCTGTCACTGTGGCAACATGAACGAGCCCTATTCTTTGCGAAGGTTTTATGAAGCCGCGAGAAAACCTCTAGCGAGACCTTTCAAAGATGGGGGATCGCGTTTAGACTGACGGGGATTCGCTTCATCCGACCCTTTGCTTCGTTCTCCCCTTCCGTCAGGCGACGGTACGCTCAGGGGGCGACATACAACCCTTTGCTTCGTTCTCCCCTTCCATCAGAAAACGGCACACCTAAGGAAAACGCTGGTTCAACGCCGTCAAGCGGCCGCACTCCCAAGGACGACTCTGGTTCACTGCCATCATGCTCAACCGTTTATACCCTGGTATCTATGCAACACGTCATGCGCCTTGGCCCCATCGTTATCCTTCCTGACTGTATGGGAGAATGAAACTAAGAGCCGTTCTAGGAAAGTCTGGACCGAAATCATGGTTTCGTTTGAAAATAGGGGCTGAATTTCTGAATGATGGGGAGAGTGAAGCAATGGGTGTACAGGCATACTTTCTCCAGGAACGGGAACGCCCAAAAGCCTGCCTTCCTTTTCATACAAAAGGAAAACAGGCCAGCAAGCCGAACCTATAGGGGCGACTCGGATGCGTCAGTTAGAAGTCCGATCCCGCTCCAGATAGTCCGGCACACGGAAGCTTCTTGCCCAATACAGAAACGGTGTCGATGCAATGGATAAGATTAGCTTCACCACGTAAGTGGTCAAAAAAATCTGGAACCAGACGTCCCACGTATATAACCCGGATCCGGCAAAGGCAATCGTGCAGAAAACGAGAGAATCGGCCAATTGACTAATACCGGTGCTTCCGTTGCTGCGAATCCAAAGCTGGTTTGCTTTCGGATATTTTGCCCTTACCAAGGCAAACAGCTTCACGTCGAGAAACTGGCTAACAAAATATGCCGTCAAGCTGCCTAGCGCCAGACGCGGCATGAGACCGAAGATCGTTTCGAGCGACGGCTGGGCAATGTCGGTTGGCTGCGGCGTGAAGACGAGCGCCATCTGCATGATGACCGTCGTCATAATAAGCGTAAAGAATCCGAACCATACGGCACGGCGCGCTTCCTTCGGCCCGTACTTCTCGTTCAGTAAATCAGACGTCATGAACAGGCTGGCATTGGCCGTATTGCCAAGCGTCATGACGATGCCAAACATTTCGATCGTCTTAGCGACTTGAATGTTCGCGATAACGGTCATTACTCCTATCCAGGCATATAAGCCGTACTTACCGAACAGCCGGTAGCAGAGCAAAAAGAACGCAAAGTTCGCCAAAACGAACGTGACGCCCCACACAAAATTAAACATGATGCAATCCCCTTTAGTTTTGATTACGCGGGATGGTTTCGAACCGCGACGCCTTGCCAGAACATCATCTACAGATGGGATAGTGCCGGGCGCAGTCGTTAACTTTAACATAAATGAATGAGAAAGCCAATACAAAAATCGCATGTCCGGAGTGCTTGGAACCAGACATGCGAAGAGATTTAATTTCCTTATTCATACGAATGACTATTCAAGACGGCATCTCCCAAAACTCATGGCCCTGGTCAGATTTTAAATAATCTATCCCCTGCTGCATGGCTTTGATTTGCGCCTGGTAGTCCTGCATAACGGTCTCCTTGACGATCATGCCGGATTTCTCCAATTGCTTCAGTGCCGGATAGACGGAACCATAGCTGGCATCAAAAAAATGGGATAACTCTATTTCATATTCCTGTTTAATGTCATATCCCGACTTAGGACCTTGCATGAGCAGACCGAGTACGATGTCTTTCGCTTGCAACATCTTTTCACCTCATAGTTTGTTCGGCAAAGTTTGTTTTTGCAAAGAGCATGTAGGTGTTGACATATGATCCGAATGCATCTGATTTTACGGTGTCTTTATTGTATAAGATAGAGGCTAACATGGCAAAGTATGGTGTAGAGTATTTTAAAAATTGTTTATTCAGTGTGACATTTATCACATCTAAAATATGGACTCGATGTTATAATTGGGTTGTCAAAAGGTTAGTTAAAATTTTCACAAAGTATTTTTGAATAAGGAAAAGGTGGGGACTGAAATGAAAAAGAAACTTGTACTGTTGTTATCCGCAGTATTGGTCGTAGGCATGCTGGCTGGCTGCGGCGATAAGAAAGAAGAAGCGAAGGAACCTGCAACAGGCACGGAAACAACTACTGACACAAACACAGCTACGGAAGCCCAATACAAAGATGGCGACTACCATGCCGAAGCAGCTGACTTTGACGAAAAATCCGGCTGGAAAGATACCCTCGACATTACTGTAAAAGATGGCAAAATTACAGCAGTTAACTGGGACGCTGTCAGCAAAGACGGCGGCAAAACAAAGAAAGAATTGGGCGAAGAGTATGGCATGAAAAAAGCCGGATCTGAGTTCGAATGGAGCGAGCAAGCCAAGAAAATGGATGAAGAATTGATCGCGAAGCAAGATCCTAAAGCTGTTGCAGTTAACGGCGAAGGCAAAACAGACGCTGTATCTGGCGTATCCATCCACGTAAGTGGCTTCGTGCAATTGGCTGAACAAGCGTTGGCTCAAGCGAAGTAAGACGAATCTCTTATTTTCCTTGATGGAAATAGGTAAGACTTTGGAAGCTCCGCTGTAGGAAAGCAAGATGGTCAACGAGCATGCTTTGGACGGCTTGGTGCATCATTGCTTTTACTCGCGGGGCTCCATTGTTGATAGCATGAAGTTCAATTTTTAACCATTTACAAATAAATAGCTATCGCAGGGGTGAAACCATGAAAAAGATCGTTGTCTTGGGCGGCGGTTACGGTGGGGTCCTGACGGCGAAGAAGCTGGCGAATCGTCTAAAAAAAGACAAAGACGTCAGCATCACGCTGATAGACCGCAAACCTTTCCATACGATGATGACCGAGCTGCACGAAGTTGCGGCCTGCCGTGTTGATGAAGAAGCCATCAAGATGGACCTGAAGCAAATCTTTGCCGGTCGCAAAGTAGAAGTCGTATTGGATGAAGTTACGAATATCGACTTCGACGGTAAAGCATTGAAAGGCAAGAAAAAATCTTACGATTATGATTATCTCGTAATCGGTACCGGGTGCAAGCCATCCTTCTTCGGCATTTCCGGTGCGGAAGAAAACTCATTCTCGCTGTGGTCCTTCGAGGACGCAGTCGTATTGAAGCATCAAATCCGTCAAATGTTCATGGATGCAACGAAAGTATCGGATCCAGAACTGCGCAAGCAAATGCTGACATTCGTCGTCGTCGGCGCCGGGTTTACCGGTGTGGAAATGATCGGCGAATTGGCGGAATACCGTGAAGAGCTGTGCCACGAATTCTGTGTGGACGAGTCAGAAGTTCGCCTTGTCGTAGCCGATATGGCTCCGAAGATTTTGCCTATTCTGCCGCAGAATCTGATTGACAAAGCGGATAAATATCTCCGCAAAATGAAGGTTGAAATTGTAACCGGGGCTAAAATTTCCGGTGTTACGCCGAATTCCGTCGTTCTCGGTGAGAATAACGAGATCAAATCGAGCACCGTCATTTGGACGGCCGGTGTCGAAGGTTCCGACCTCGTCGGCAACCTCGACGTACAGCAGCAAGGGCGCAAACGTATTCTAACGAACGACAAGCTGCAGTCCGTTGACCATGAAAATGTGTATGTTGTCGGCGACAACATCTTCTATATTCCGGAAGGCGAAGAGCGTCCCGTTCCGCAAATGGTCGAGAACGCAGAGCATTCCGCAGGTCTCATCGCCCACAATATCACTTGTGACATCAAGGGCGGAACGAAGAAATCCTACAAGCCGACGTTCCACGGTACGATGGTGTGTATCGGTGGCCGTTATGGGGTAGCTGCCGTGGGCACGCCGAAGAAAATGTTCCACTTCTCAGGCTTCATGGCGATGTTCTTCAAACATATGATCAATATTGTGTACTTCTTGCAAGTACTCGGATTCCATAAGATTTGGTCTTACATGATGCACGAATTCTTCCATGTTAGAAACCGCAGAAGCTTCGTCGGCGGTCACTTCTCGAAACGTTCGCCGAATTTCTGGCTCGTTCCGCTGCGGATTTATATCGGTGTCATGTGGCTGATGCAAGGCTGGGAAAAAGGCGCAAAATTGCTGAAGGATCCTTCCCAGATGTTCTTGATCCCGCCTAAGGCGATGGACGGCGTAACGGCTGCTTCGCAAGCGGTGGATGCGGTGCATTCAACCGTAGATGCTCAGACGGCGGCATCGGCCGTAGAAGGCGCAAGCTCGGCCATCAAAGCGATTCCAGTGCCTAACTTCATTAAGGGCATTGTGGATTGGTCGATGGATTTAATGTTCTACACGCATGACGGCGGCTATACGACGATGGCTTACATTTTCCAAGGCTGCATGGTTGCGGCTGAAGTCATCTTCGGCATTATGCTCATCTTGGGCTTGTTCACAGCTATCGCTTCGATAGCAACATGTGCAATGGGCGTCATGATTTACACGTCCGGCATGGCTCCTTATGAAATGTTCTGGTACTTCTTCGGCGGCATCGCGCTTATCGGCGGTTCCGGCAGCACGTTCGGTGCGGATTACTATCTGTACCCTCGCCTGAAACGAATCTGGAAGAAGATACCGTTCGTGAAACGTTGGTACCTTTACACGGATTAATACGTAAATAAGAATAGTCTTTATTGCATATAGGAAAAGTAATGTGTACCATGTGTCACATTACTTTCCTTATTTCTGAGGGAAGCGGGGGGTTCCCATGAATCGGCAACTCATAATGGAAACAGGTCGGCTCCTGACGCAAGAGATGCCGCCTGAAGCAGGCATCCGATTGACGGTCGGAAGCGATGAACATTTTCTGTTGGATATGGCGAGCGCGCTGCATGCCTACGATATGGAGCCAGATGAGCGGCGGGCGCTGCTCGGCTGCTATTGGCTGCTTCGTCAAGCCATGCGCACCCATCAGCATGTTCCTGCCGAGGAACAACTTGCGGGTAAAACCGTATTGGACGGCGACTTTTTGATGAGCATGTATTACCAATTCGCCGTTCGCCACGGACAGATGAAGCTCGTCATCGACTTGGCCACAACGAACAAGCGCATTCAGATTCGGCGCGCGGAAGGCAACACGACGGATATGCTTCTGCACCAGCGCATATGCCGGTTTCTAGCGAAGCATTACAAGCAGGTGGCTTATGAAGTCATATAACGATTCGCTTCACGAGCAGTTGAATATCCCGCTGCAGCGCATTAATCGCGATTTAGAACGCATCGTTCTGCACGATCCGGATGTATCCTCCCGATCCATTGTCGCTCAAAGCGTCTTGGAACTCATCCGTGCAGGCGGCAAGCGCCTTCGTCCGATGATGACGATCGTAGGCAGCCGATTCGGCACTGAGCCGGAATCCGACGACGCATACCGTCTTGCTGCTGTCGTCGAGCTTATCCATGCGGCCTCGCTCGTTCATGACGATATTTTGGACCAGGCGGATATGCGGCGTGGCCAACCGGCCCTGCACCGCAAGACGGGCATATATAAAGCGGTGCATATCGGCAATTACATGATGAGCCGTGTCATCGAGCTGATGACTTCCAACGTCCAAGAGCCCGAACGTTACATTCAGGACGTAGCGTCCGTGACGACGACCCAGCTATGCATTGGCGAATACCAGCAGATGCATCATCGCTACAATTTCGAGCTGTCGCTTGATGAATACTGGGAGAAGACGCGCAACAAGACCGCGCTCCTGATGGCGACATGCTTGCAGGTCGGGGCGAAAGCCTCCAATGCCGACGACAGGGTATCGGAGCTGCTATATGCCTTCGGCGACCATCTTGGCATGGCGTTTCAAGTTCGCGACGATATTATGGACTTTACCAAGTCTGCGGAACAATTGGGCAAACCAGCCGGTGCGGACCTTCGCAACGGCCATGCAACACTGCCTGTCATATTAGCAATGAAGGACGGGGCTGTAGCGAGCAGGCTGCGCGAGCTGCGTTCGACTTCACCTGATGCGGCGTTCGACGAGGCTATTGAATTCATTCGCGCCAGCGGCGCATTGGACCAAGCGCTGTTGATGAGCCATGACTTTATGCAACGGGCATGGGACATCATTGATCAGCTCTCGGATTTCAACGCTCATGAGGATTTAAGAACGCTGTGGAACTACTTCGAAGAACGAACTTACTAACGATATCATGAGTGGAAAGCCGAACCCTTTTTGTGAAGGGCTTCGGCTTTATTGTTATCTTCATTTACAAATTGTACCGTTTACTCTTTTGCGCGTTAGGGCAAGGTGGTATTATGTTAATGTGCAGTTTGCTTGTCAAGCTATCACATCTTAGACAAAGGGGGATCGACAATGAAGCCTCGACGATTTGTAATCGAAGCCGTGATGTTAGCGGTATACGGTCAATTATTTACTCCTAAGCGCCCGGTGGAGTATATCATTCCTTACACGACCATTATGGAATTGTATGAGATGCGTTTAGAAGGCGATCAGGTGATGCCCGATCCTGAAGATGACGTACATGCCAAGCAGCAGATTGAGCAGCTCATTACTTTTTTCGAGAGCGAGCTGAATAAAAAGAAAATCGAACGTGCCTTGACGGTGCCTTGGCGTCAAAGCCCACCGCTGCTTCTGCAAGAAAACGTCTCCTGCATCATCGTGAATGCCATGGACAATGCCCGCTATGGAGAGCTGTTCGATCCAGTGGAGACTGAACTTATTCTTACTGCATTACGCGAACAAGCTCCTCTGCTCACGGATCAATTCGAGTTTGTCGGCCGTCTAATCGAGAATGAAATTCCAATTCCGATATATGATATCGATGACCTTGATTATGCGCTAGAGCAAGAGGACGCCAAAGGCGATTCCAACATGAAGTAACGACAACCCGCCCCTTCGCTGTCAGGAGGCGGGTTGTTGTTGTTTAAATGATTTATTTTCGCTGGAGCCTATGTGAAAATATCTCTGTTCATCCGTCCCCCTCTTCGCCAGATCCACTGTACAAAATACAGTCCCCATCACTTTTAATGGCCTTATCCGTACATTTCGCTATACCTTTTCCAATGGAGCTTGCTACGACCACGGGAAACAATGTAGTTCAATTTTAATAGAGGGTGCGACTTCGAAAATACTGAACATACTAGCGCTCGGTGTATAAAAGTTAATGTAACTCTCTATTTTATCAGTTATGTCATACGACATACCCGAAGAACTGCAAATGTACATTTGTTTTCACCATTTTTCTAATAAGAGCCTGAAAAACTGCAAAAATGCAATCGAAGTGTTCATTAACATGAAAAAGGGAAGCCATGCCGGGATATCGGAGCATGACCTCCCCTTGCTTATGTTATCGCAGAAAATAATCGGCCATCGTACAGAACAGGATGACCATGCTAATGACTTGGTTCAGGTTATACGACGCTACATTCATTCGTTGGCGGCTCGATGGCTTGATGATGTTGTGCTCAATCGCGAGCAGCACGACGGCAGCTCCGATGCCTGCCAAGTACAGCCAGCCTAAGCCTTGTATGAAGAACAGAGCGAGCAGCAGCACAATCATAATCGTATGCAGCGAGCGGGCGATGAAGAGAGAATCTTCGTACCCGAATATGCTCGGCACCGACCACAACCCCGTCTTGCGGTCGAATTCAATGTCCTGCGTAGCATAGATAATATCGAATCCCGCGATCCAGAGCATGACGATGGTTCCCAGAATGAACGGCGTAACGGCGAACTGCCCCGTTACCGCGAACCAGGCGCCGACTGGCGCGGAAGCAATCGTAAAGCCCAAGTACAGGTGGCATAGCCATGTAAACCGCTTCGTGTACGAGTACGAGCAGATGAGCACAATCGCTACTGGCGACAGCCAGAGACAGAGTGAATTGAGCATGCCTGCCGCTAAGATGAAGATAGCGAAATTAATGATGACGAACAGCGTCACTTCGCGTTCCCGCAGCAGCTTGCGCGGCATATGGCGGTGCGCGGTGCGCGGGTTCGCTTCGTCGAAGCGCCGATCCACGAGTCTATTAAAGGCGTTCGCTCCATTCCGAGCTCCTATAAGCGCGATCAGCGACCACAGCATCACATGCGCCGAAGGTATGCCGCCTGCCGCCCAGACCATGGAGATGACGGCAAACGGCAGCGAAAACAGCGTATGCGAGAACATGACAAGCTCACCGAACATGCGCGTCTTCCGGAATACTTTCTGAATCATTTCCATGAGTTGCTCCTCCATTGCGGGACGTTCCGGCATTGTCTTCCAACTATTAAAGTCAAAACGGAATAGACGAGCCTGATGAGGAACGCCCATATCCGCTTGAACTTGATGCCTGCGATGCCCACATGACTTACGGCTGAATGCCAGCCAGCACGTCATCCAGCTCGGTCAGCATCGACTTGATATTTTCTTCCGTCATGACGATCGGCGGCTGAAATGCGAGCACGTTGCGGCCCACACCATTCTTCCCGATAATGAAGCCCCGATCCTTCATCGCTTCAAGCACGCGGTCCGTCAATGCCGCGCTCTCACCATCATCTGCACCGCGCAGCTCGGCACCAAGCATCATGCCCTTGCCGCGCACGTCGGCGATCATTCTGTGCTTCGCTTGGAGCTTTTGCAGTCCCGTCTTCAATAAGCCGCCTAGACGCTCTGCTCGTTCCACCAAGCCTTCCTGCTCAATATAGTCCAATACGGCGAGCGCAGTCACTGACGATACCGGATTGCCCCCGAACGTCGATGCAGACGCGCGGTTGAAGCTGGCCGCGATCTCATCGGTCGTGGCGAAGGCACCGATGGGTATTCCGTTGCCGAGCGCTTTCGCTATGGACATGATGTCCGGCACGACGCCGTAATGGCTCATGGCGAACATGCGTCCCGTACGGCCGAACCCGGTCTGAATCTCGTCGGCGATAAGGAGGACGCCATATTGCTCCAGCAATGCCTTCACTTCGCGGAAGTACCAATCCGGAGGCGCGATCATGCCGCCGTTCCCTTGAATTGGCTCTACGATCATGGCCGCAATCGTGTCGCCCTTCTCTGCGAGCACTCGCTTCAACGCCTCAATCGAACGGCGCGCAGCCGTCTCGTTATCGGTAGCCGGGTCATACGGACGCGGAATGAAGGTTACGCCCTGATCGAGGTGATCGTCGGAACGCCACATCGGGATGCCCGTCACACCCATCGTCAAGAAGGTGCGTCCATGCAAGCCTTGCTCCAAGGCGATGAAGTCACGGCGCTTCGTATGCAATCTGGCCAGCAGCATCGCGCCCTCATTCGCTTCTGAGCCGCTGTTGCAGAAGAAGGTCCGCTTCAGATTTCCAGGCAGAATCCCGTTCGCGAGCCGTTCCGCCAAGTCTGCCATCGGTTGGGTCAAATAGATGGTAGTCGTATGCTGTAACGTCTGCAGCTGCTTGATTGTCGCTTCCGTAATGCGGGGATTGCAGTGCCCGCAAGCTACAACCGATACGCCGGCAAAAAAGTCCACGTACTGTTTTCCCGTATCGTCGAACAAATATTGCATGGAACCGCGCACGATTTGCGGCGGATTGCTATAAAAATGATGCGTACACGGGAAGAAATATTGCTTCCGCTTCGCGACGACGCCCTCCGGCCCGATATATCCGTTCTCTTTATCTTTTCCTGTGTCTATCACCTTTCATCCACCCCTTCGTTTATACTCCGGCTGGTTCCAAGGCCAGTGCTTGTCCGAATTGAAGCGATCCGAGCGTATAACCTGCATACACCGGCTTCATCTCACGGTACAGTTCTCCGCAGTGCGACAAGTCTTGAATAGCGGTCCGGTACATCCGAATGATGTCACGCAGCTGTTCGGTCGTGTATGTCTTGCCTTCAATCCGGAAATGGTTCACGCCTGCTTCGTGCAGTTCCTTCAGGAACGGCATATAGCACAGCTCCTTCGCCAGAGCCAAGTGATTGCGGCCGCTCCAATCGCGGTAGACCGGATTTTCCCCTTTATCCGTCAGCAGCACAAGGTACTGATTGTCGACATGCTTGTTGTCTTCCTGCATAATCGGGTCCATCACTTCCGCATTCTCGTACAAATCAAGCTCCAAATACATCACGATCGGCGAGCCATGCACGATAACTTCTACCGGCACCTTCGATTGCTTCAGCAGGTTCGAGAAATCATCCAATGGAAGCTCCAGAGAAGAATGCACCCGCTCCATGCCGAAATGGTTGTGATAAAGCTCTGCCGACATATGATTGAAGACGTTCAAGTTAAAATCGGCAATCATCGGCAGTCCCAAGTCGCGGAATTTGTGCATCGCGCCAATATTGGTCACGAGCAATCCATCCAGGTCGTAATTGCCGTTACGCAGGAAATGATTGTATTGCTCCATATGCATTTCATTCATCATCCGCGGCATGCCGAGAATGATTTGCGAAGCGCCCTTCATCGAAGTCAACGCTTCGAGGTCTTTCCGGGTAAACGGCCGATCTGGCTGGAATACATCACCGGTTACATATACCGTATCGACTCCCTCTTCCACAGCTGCCTTCGCTTGTTCCAAATTGTTGACGTGTACGGACAGCTGAGGACGCACATCCGCTGTCTCAGGCTTGCGGCTTTCCGCAATGGTGTCACGCACCTGCTCCAACCGTTCCAGCTTCACTTCGCGCTCCGCCGTAGGCGTGCTGAATACTTTCCCTGTGCTGTAGAACTTGCCTGTACCCTCATAACGGGTGTTAATATAATCAATTCCCGGCTTGCCGAACGCATAGGCAGTCGAGAAATCACGCTTACGATTCTCGTGCAGCGTCTCGCTGTTCTCCTTGCGGTCATAGCCGATTGGGTCGGCAATATACCGGTCAATTGCGTCGCCATAGCTGTTAGTAATCATAAGCAGAAATTCCTGATCACGCATCCGTCCTTCGAGCTTGAAGGAGGTAATGCCTGACTTAATCAGTTCAGGAATATGCTCATACATGTACATATCTTTCGCCGCCAGCGGATATTCGGTCGGATATACGTTGCCGTCCTTCTTCACGCGGTAGTCCCAGCGGCAAGGCTTCATGCAGCGGCCGCGGTTGGCGCTGTTGCCGTACAGCATCGAGCTGTACAAGCAGTTCGCCCCATGCACCGTACACATATCGCCGTGTACAAAATATTCAAACTCCATGCCCGTCTTCGCATGCAGCAGCTCGGCTGTATGCAAATCCATCTCGCGCGAAGCGACGACCCGCGTGACGCCCATTTGCTTGAGCGCTTCAATCATATCCAGATTGTGAACGTTCATCATGACGGAAGAATGGATGGGCACATTCGTTAATTTCATATCTTGGATGAGTGGGAATACGGCTAAATCTTGTGCAATGATCGCGTCCGGACCAATATCGTTCAAAAACGCCAAATAGCGCTTTGCTTCGTCCAGGTCCTCTTCGTTCATCAGGTTGTTCACGGTCACGTACGCGCGTTTGCCGCGTTCATGCGTCATGTTAATTGCTTCACGTACTTCGTCGTACGATAAGTTATAGCCTTTGCGCATCATTCTCATATTGAGGCTCGGTCCCCCAAAGTATACCGCATCGCAATTCGAGTCAATGACCGCTTTGAAAATGTCAAATGTTCCGGCCGGAGCCAACAGTTCAATTTCTTTTCCGTTAAAATATCTAGCCACAATCGCTCTCCCCCAAGCTTATATTGTGTTTATTTTGCAGCATGCAGCAGCAATTACCTCACAAAAAATTATATCATAATTTTAAGCTAAATTTGTGATTATTTTCACAATTTATGACCAAAAATGTGCTATTCCAAACACTATTGTTGAAAAAAATTCACGTTTTAGGCTTTTACCACCACATTACAAGCAGCAGCATCGCGATAAACAAAGCCATAAATGCATGATCCGCTCCACTCCACGTTAGCTTCCTAAGTGAAGTACGGGGAGCGTTCAAAACATAACCCCGCGCCTCCATCGCTTGCACGAGCTCCTCCGCACGCCGAAAAGCACTCACAATGACTGGCACCATGAGCGTCATGACCATTTTCCCTTTTTGGGTAAAGGATAAATCTTGAGCATCTGCCCCGCGAGACGCCTGCGCCTTCATCACCTTGTCTGCCTCTTCAAAAATGGTAGGAATGAAGCGTAACGAGATGCCGATCATCATCGACCATTGCTGCGGCGACCCGCCTACGTATTTAATAGGCTTGAATACGCGTTCTAATCCAAGATTCAAATCTACCGGAGTCGTCGTGAATGTCAATATTGCTGTAAAAGTAACGAGCAGCGCCATACGCCATACCGCATACGCGCCATAGGTAACCCCACCGGTCGTAATGTTCAGTCCAGCTACATTTACTAGTGAATTTCCGCTCTTATCGAACAGCATGTAGAAAATAAACATAAAGGCCATAATGAACCATAGCGGTCGTGACGCGCGAAAATAGCGGTACAGCGAAATGCGCGAGCTCATCATAATGAGGAGCGCGAATACGGTTAGTGCGGCAAGCTCCGTGAATTGCTCGGCTAATATAACTGCAACCAGATAGATTACCATCGCAATGAGCTTCGCACGCGGATCAAGCCGATGAATCCAAGAATCGGCAGCGACATAGCGGCCGATCATCATTTTGGCTTGCATAGCTGATCCTCCTTCCCGTTCTCGCCGTCATAGTCATTCTGGGTGTCTTTGAGCCGGACTGCAATCCAATCTGCCCATGCCTCGATATCGTACGGCAGTTCTTCCCACGCAGCGCCTGTCCTCTCCATTACGAGAGCGGCAAAGCGCAGCGTGCTCGGAATGACGATGCCCGCCGCTTCCAGCTGTTCCGGCTGACTCATCAATTCAGATCGCGCGCCTTGGAACGTCACCGTCCCTTCCTTCATCAGCACGAACGTATCCGCATAAGCAAACACCTCATCCAGACGATGCGTAACCATGACGATCGTCTTGCCCTCTTCCCTGCATAAGCGGTGAAGCAGCTGAATCAGCTCCGTCCGGCTCACCGGATCCAACGTAGCCGTCGGCTCATCCAATACGACCACTTCCGGGTTGGAAGACAACACGGTGGCAATCGCTACTTTGCGAATTTGTCCGCCGCTCAATTCGAAGGGACTCGCTTGCAGAAGCGCGTCATCCAAGCCCACTTGCCTCAGCGCCTTGCGGGCCGAAGCGGCAGCCTCCTCCTCACTCTGCCCGAATTGGAGCGGACCGAACTTCAGATCGCGTTCCACCGTTTCTTCAAACAATTGATGCTCAGGAAATTGAAATACGAGTCCGACTCGCTGCCGCAGCGATTTTAGGCCCTTCTGTTTCTCCCCGCCGACAAACGTATAATCAAGTATTTGCAGCGAGCCAGAGACGGGCTGCAATATACCGTTAAAATGCTGCAAAAGCGTAGACTTGCCGGAGCCAGTCGAACCGAGCACGGCAATGAATTGCCCCGCTTCCAGCGTCAGATCCAGTCCGTTCAGCGCCAGAGGCGCAGACGGCCCCTGTCTAGGGTAGTGAAACGTTAACCGTTCTGCTCGCACAATGGCCATAGCGATTTCACCAGCTCTCTTTCATCATTCGTATCGGCCACGCCGATGCCGCGCGCTTGCAGCGCTTGAGACAATGCCAACGTAAACGGAGGCTGCAGGCGGCATTCCCGCATCAATTCTTTTTTATGGAACAATTCAGAGGGCCGCATATCGGCCGCAATCTGTCCCTCTTTCAACACAATGGCACGGTCCGAAGCTAGAATTTCCTCCGCATCGTGCGTGACAGAAATAATGGTGTAACGGTTCGACGCATGCATCTGCTGCAATTGCGCCGTCAGCTCCCGCTTGGAACGTTCGTCGAGCATCGAGGTGGCCTCGTCGAAAATAATAATATCGGGCCGCAGCACCATAATTCCTGCAATAGCCACCCGCTGCTTCTGACCACCTGACAGCTCTGCCGGATGGCGTTCCAGCCATTGGTCGACACGGAACTCAGCGGCAACCTCTGCAATCTGCCGCTCCATCTCTTCCCGGGAGACGCAGCGGTTCTCCATGCCGAATGCAATATCGTCCTTCACTGTCGTTGCAAAAAATTGATTATCCGGATTTTGGAACAAAAAACCGACGCGTCGGCGAATCTCACCCACGCTGCTGTCATCAAGGTGGAGCCCATTCACATAAATATGCCCAGCATGCGGCATAAACAAACCGTTCAATAGCTTAATGAGCGTCGATTTGCCCGAACCATTCGGACCAACGATGGATACCCATTGTCCATGCGGTATATGCAGCGATATGCCCTTGAACAATTTCTGCTTGCTCCCGTATTGAAAATGCACGTCCTTCATTACGATGGCATCGCCCGGATTTAAATCGTGCGTGGCCGACGAATCCAGAGACGGATGGGACGCAGATTGCTGCGTATGCGCAGGTGCGGGTACAGCCTGATGCGGCTGCGCTGCTTGAACTGGCTCCTGCTCCACGGAGAGCGTTCTGCGCTTGCCGTCTGCTGCGGATGCGTCGACTTGAGGAGTCCAAGTGTCGAACAACGGCAGCTTCTCCAGCGCGGCAACGATGTATTTTACGGCAATGCCGATGAAAATCCCCGTAACGACGCCGGTAATGAGCAAAGCAGGCAAATAGTAAAATATATTAGCCGTACCGAAGACGATATACGCCGCCGTCAATTGACCTGCATTGTGCGCAGCCCCGCCGACAACGCTGATACCGATTAAGCTCACGCTGTCGCGGCCTATCTTCAGGATGGCATACATGACGATAAAGCTGAACAGCGATCCCAGAAAGCTGAATAAGAAAGCGGAGAATGTGCCGAGCATTAATGTCATGAGGAGCGTCTTCAGAACGACGAGCATTAGCGCATCGCGTCCGTTCAAAAAGTACAAGCATGCCAAAATCATCACGTTGGCAAGCCCCAGCTTCGCTCCGGGAATAGGGAGAATCGTCTGTACCGGGAGCATCGCTTCAACGAATCCGAGCACGACAGCAACAGCGCTGAAGATAGCTATAATGACCGCTTTCTTCAACGCTTCCGATTGGTTCGGCAGGCGTGAGCCCCCCGATTTATTGAACGACGGCATCGATGTCACTCTCCTCACCGCCATCTCCTTCGCTGAACAGCTCTACGAGCACGCGATGGGGCAGACATACGATCGTATCGTTCGGTCGCGATACGAAGCCGAAGGATAGACATACTTTGTCCGGGCAATCAGCATCGAACATTTCAATGCCGTAATCGTGAACTTTCAGGATGTTGAAGCCGTGATCGGTGTCCACTTTAATAATTTGCTCTTCCTGTGTCAATTCCACTTTTTTATAGGGCTCGCCATCTACAGAAATATGGGCGACCACCTTTGAATTGTGCAAATTTTCACTTTCGTTCTGAAACAGCCACTTCGGCACGAGAAACGCCAGCGCCGCGATGACAATTACACCGATGAGGATCAGGTCTCCACGTTTCATGTTTGTTGACTCCTCGGGATTCATTTTAATTTTAAAACTATATGTCATTATACCTCTTCGTGAAGGAAGGTTCAATGTTCGTTACTTGGCGGAACCGTGAACAAAGGATATAAAAAGAGCTTTCTTCGCTCCATGTATGATGTGCTTGATTTGCAACTTTTATGGGAACTGCTATAATAAGATGCTTGCATAAGACCACTTTAAGCTTAAAAATGTTGGAGGAATGGCCTATGACACATCGTTCACGCAGTTTGCTGCGCAGCGCGCTCCTTCTGCTTGCTGCCTTCGCTCTCATTGTTAGCGGATGCGGAAATGGCGGCAAAGACAACAGCGCTTCCGGCTCCAAGACGGAATCCGGTACGGCTGGCAGCAAATCTTCCATTAAACAACAGTCGTACTTCATCTTCGATACCATCGTTACCGTCAAGATATATGATGAGCGTGCCGGAGACAAACAATTCAAAGATATTGAATCCATACTAAATGAAATCGACGCAAGCATGAACCGAACGAAGGACACGAGCGAGCTTGCTAAAATACGCAGCGCTGCCGGCAAAGAGGCGGTTCAAGTATCGCAAGAAACGTTCGACGTAGTGGCGAAGTCGATCGATTATGCCAAACGGACGAAGGGGCGCTTCGACCCGACGGTCGGCCCGATAGTGGATTTATGGAACATTGGACACGAGAATGCCAAAGTACCGGATCCAAACGTATTGAAGGAAAAGCTGCAACTGGTCGGCTATCAAGATGTGACGCTCAATGCGGACAAACGTGAAATCAAGCTGAACCGAGCAGGAATGGAACTGGATATGGGCAGTATCGGTAAAGGATATGCAGCCGACCGCATTGCTGACTACTTGCGCGAATCTGGCTTTCCAAGCGCAATTGTCGACTTGGGGGGCAACATCTACGCCGTGGGCGAGAAGCCTGGGGGCACCGATTGGACCATTGGCGTGCAGGACCCGGACACTACCCGAGGCAATCAAATCGGCAAAATGAAGGTGAAGGACAAAACAATCGTCACTTCTGGCGTATACGAACGTTATTTTGTCGAAAACGGGAAACACTATCATCACATTCTTGATCCCGAGACTGGCTATCCTGTCGAGAATCGTTTGAGCAGTGTAACGATTGTTACGACTAGCTCGACGGACGCGGATGCGCTCTCTACCTCCACCTTTGCCCTCGGCTTGGAGGAAGGAATGAAATTCGTCGAATCCAATCCCGATGTGGAAGCGATTTTTATTACGACGGAGCATGACGTGTACTGCACCTCCGGCATCAAGAAAATTTTCGAATTGACGAACGATAAATATAAGATTGTTAATTAAAGGTTGTCCAAAAAGTCACCTTTTTGAACCTGCACAATCCGTGTTGCATCAACAATCAAAGCGCCCGCTATCGCGGCATCTCCTGCTCCATGCAGGCCCAGCGATAGCGGGCACTTCTGTCTTTTTGCACAATATGAAGATGTTGGAAGGATGTTATCCATGTTCTGGTTACAGCTATTTATTGTCATCATTGCCTTATACGTCGGATCCAGACTCGGTGGAATTGGCCTGGGTGTCATGGGAGGACTTGGTCTCTCTATACTCACCTTCGGCTTCGGGTTGGAACCTACCGCTCCGCCCATTGACGTAATGCTGATGATTGCTGCCGTCATTACAGCAGCCTCTACTATGCAAGCGGCCGGAGGGATGGACGTGCTCGTGCGCCTTGCCGAACGGGCGCTGCGGCGCAATCCGCAGCACATCACGTTCATGGCGCCGCTCGTCACGTACTTGTTCACGATCTGCGCCGGAACCGGACATGTGGCATACTCCGTTATGCCGGTTATTGCCGAGGTATCCCGCCAATCGGGAGTGCGGCCGGAACGGCCAATGTCCATCGCGGTCATCGCCTCCCAGCAAGCCATTACCGCAAGTCCGATCTCGGCAGCGACCGTCGCTCTGCTATCGCTCCTGTCTGATCAAGGATACCATCTATTTGATATATTGCTGGTGAGCATTCCCGCAACGTTCATTGGCTGCCTAGTTGCCGCATTAATTATGACCCGGTACGGCAAGCCTCTCGCTGAGGACGAGGAATTTCGCCGTCGCGTCACAGAAGGAAGCGTGCCGCCAATTGGCGTTCGTGACGGGCAGGATGCTGGCGGACAAGAAGTGTCCAGTGCAAATCCCGGGTTGGGCCGAGGAGCAGTTGCTTCGGTCGTGCTGTTCTTGCTGGGCGTCGTCCTCGTCGTCCTATTCGGTTCCGTTCCGTCCCTGCGTCCTGCTTGGACAGATGCGGAAGGACTCATGCATACGCTGGGCATGCCCCAAGTCGTCGAAATGGTCATGCTCTCTACGTCTGCCGTCATTCTGCTCATCACCCGCATACCAGCCGGCAGTGTAGTGAAAGGCGGTGTGTTTGTCGCTGGCATGCAGGCTGTTATCAGCATATTCGGTATTGCATGGATGGGCGATACGTTCTTTAAAGGGAATATGGACGTGCTGCAAGGATCGATCCATGATGCCGTCACTGCGGCTCCATGGCTGTTCGCCTTCGCCTTGTTCGCCATGTCCATTCTACTGAACAGTCAGGCGGCAACGGTGCGCGGCTTAATGCCGCTCGGCATCGCTTTAGGCTTGCCTGCCCCTGCTCTCATAGCGATGTTTCCGGCGGTGAACGGTTATTTCTTCATCCCGAACTATCCGACAGTCATTGCGGCCATTCATTTCGATCGAACGGGAACGACACGAATCGGGCGCTTTTTATTCAATCATAGCTTTATGCTGCCTGGGCTCGTCGCGACCTCGGTCGCGGTTGTTATAGGCTTCATTCTATCCCAGCTTGTGCTCTAGGCAGCCTACGTCGCCTGGTCCCACACCAAATCCGCAGTAACCGCCGCATGGTCAGAAGGGTACCGGATAGCATGTCGTCAATGACGCGCTGCACGCCCGCATGCTCGCCTTCGGCTGCAATGCAATAGTATGCGGCGCTGCCCGGTTCGGCGCGCACCCAAGCAAGCACAGTGAAGCCAACTCCACCGGGATCGAGATATGCACCCGCCCACGGCTTGCGATCGAAAGCGGCAGCAGTAAGGTTCCAAGCGGATCCGAATGGACTATCAACGGTGTGACCGCTAACACTAGCATCAAACCTCCATAACGGTCCGATACCTGCCCGAGAAGCAGCTTCGCCATGCTTTGCATTGAATTTCGTTCCCTTCTCCCCTATCCCCAAATACTAATTAAGGCCATACCGGCCGCTACGACAGCCGACGTCACGATCCTCGTCCGCCCCTGCTGTTCTTTCAAGACAAATATGCCAAGCAATGTCCCAATGACAATGCTGAATTCACGAATCGGAGCCAGATGAGCGAGCGGCGCCAACGTCATTGCATACAGGAACAATAGGTACGAACCTGGTGATAAAATGGTGCCAAGCACAATGGTGCGCCAATTAACGCGCCATTCCTGACGCAGCTGCTTCGTTCGGACGATGGATGGAGCCAGAAAGAGAAGCGCGCCAAAGTTAGAAATTTGGATAAGACCGAGCGGGCTGAAGAATTCCACGACCGTCTTGTCTGTAAGCGTATAGCCTGCGGTACACAGCCCGACGGAAGTCGTTACGGCCAAGGTGAGCCACCATCGTCTGTCTCGCAGCTCCTTCGAGGAGAACATCCCGCTTAACGCGAACAATCCGCCGACGATGAACCCCCATCCGATCCATCCCACGAGAGACAGGCTCTCGCTGTACATAAATACACTGACGATAGGCACGATAAGGGCTGCTGTCCCCCGCATCATCGGATAGACCTTAGATAGATCGCCAAACTGATACGCTTTGGAGACAAGCCATAAATAAATCCCTTGCAGGAATAGAGAAGATAAGAGCAGCAATCCGGTTGGCCAAGTCCATTCCATCACGTATATATCATGAATAAAGAACGGCATAAACAAAATAGCAGCCAAACCGTGCAGACAAAACAAAAAGGATTCCTTATGAATGCTCCGCTTCGCGAACATATTCCATGTGGCATGCGCGAAGGCAGAGGCAATGACCAACAATAATCCGTATATAAACATGACGAGATTCCTTCTTTCGGTATGTAGAAGTATCACAGATTGCCATTTCCAGTAAAATGAGACTCGGTGAAACATATATCACCGAGTCTCATCCCGTGCAATCATCAAGTTATTAAGTGGCGGATAACACCGCTCCCGTCGCGATGCGGTGGAAGAACGGAGAATGGGAGATGCGATGCTCCCCGACCGGGTCGTTCGAATAGAACGGCAACCGCTCCGCTTCCAGCTCTTCCAAGCGCTCCGTCCGGCCTTCGACATAATCGATGAGGCGATCTTCCGCCGATTGCAGGCGGGCAAGGACGCCGCCATAGCGAATGTCGAGCACTTCCCAACCGAACGGCTTGCTCGTCGCCATCCACAAGCTGCGGTGCGCCTTGCGAGTCGTGTCGACAAGCGCGCGAATGCGCGGCAGCACGTCCTCCGCGATACGGCGCAGCTCCGCTGTGTCGCCGCCTTGATAAGCGCGCGTCACTTGCAGACCGATCGCCGCCTTCGCGGCGAGCGTCTCGGCGAGCTTCGCGTACAGGTCGAACACACGCACGTGGTCTCCGGTCGCCTTCCCGCGCGCATCCGCAAGCCGCTGTGCCAGCTTCGCATAATGCTCCGGCAGCGCGGTCTCCAGTTCACCTTCAATATGCTTATCGAACAAGCCGATAAGCGTATCCTGCCACAGCAAGAACTTGGAGCCGTTCGAGCCGTGCATGTTGTTCTTCGTTACACCCGGCGTCTCGTCCAGATACGTCAGCTGCCAGTAATCGTCGAAATCCTGCCCCGTACACAGCTTGAAGCGTTCCTTCATCTTCGCTTCATCCACTTCGCCTGCCGTATAACCGTGCTCCGCGAACAATTGCAAGCCAAGCAGAATCGTCATGTGGTTCGTTTCTTGGCCGTTATCGCCCCAAGCCGTAGCGAATACTTCCTTAATCCCCTTGGATTTACATGCCATAAGCGCCGGATTCGTGTTTTGCCACGTCTTGCCGTAGTTCGGACTCATGCTGCCCCATACCCAGACGCCGCCCGCAAATACCGGATCAGAACCGAATTTGCGATGCTTCTCAATAAATTCTTCATAAAAGCCTTGGTCGTCGTGGTAGTAATCCCAGTAGACGAATTGTACGCCCTTCGGAATTTTCTCCACCACTTCTGCGGAAAAATCTATGTCCAGATCGTAATAATGTCCGCCATTGTTCATCAACAGATGGAAGTACATATCGCTCCACATCATCGGCTCCAGCCCATGCTTGCGCGTAATGTCCATAACGCGGCTCAAATGCTCGTTCATAATGTCAAACCGTTCGCGGAAGCCATTCTTGAACAGGTAGCGGCCGAGACCAAGTCCGAAGGCTTCGTCCATGCCGATATGAATGCGCTTGGAACGAAGCGGCTTCGTAACAGCCACGATCATGTCTTCGATAAATCGATACGTCTCCTCGGAACCGGCGAGCAGCACGTCCTCCGTATCGCGCAATTCATCCGCGTAATCCCACTTCAGCGCTTGCGCCAGATGGCCCAGCGTCTGTATGCATGGAACGATCTCGATGCCGAACTGTGCAGCATACTGATCGATGTCGTACAATTCTTCGGCGGTATAGCGGCCCCGCATGTAACCAAAGTATGGACGTTCCGGTACTTCATACGTATCTTCGGTATAGAGCATGACGCCATTCAAGCCCATCAGAGCCATGGAACGCATCATTTCTTTCATCATATGCACATTCGGAACAGCGTTACGCGAAGCGTCGATCATCGTTCCGTTATAAGTAAATTGAGGATGTTCCGTTATGCTAAATTCCGCCTGCGCACGCGCCTGCTCTACAAAGAGCCCAAGCGCACGGAAGAAGTGAATCTTGTCTTGATAGCGGATCACACCTTGCCCTTGTGAAAGCTTGACTGTGAGAGGACCGTCCCCACGCTCCACGTGCACAGCAATGCCGTCCTCCGCTAGTTCAATACCTAATAGTCGCTGAAGTTCAACCACCCCTTGTGTCAAATCGTCGATGTTGCCTTGCATGTTCAGTTTCATGCCAGTTCCCTCCAAGTGGTCATCATTTCATATCCTGATAGCCTTTTTCTACATGTTGCACGCGATGCCCGAGCCGGAACGGCTGCGCCTCCTGCGGCACGCCGTGAGCAATACGTCCGTTGCGGAAACGGTTACAACTTAGTATGCCGCCCACAGCTAATCGAGCCGCTATATTATTGTACTATATGTGATCATTTACAGACAGAGAATAGTAATGGCTCACCTTCCTGTTGCTGCAAAGTTCATTCTTTTAACACGAACCACTGCCTATTCTAGCATATTTCCCAGCTCGTTCAACCGGGGCATATACAGACACGCGCCCGTCTGTCAAATAGTAGGGCATTGACTCTTCACCATGAACGCAATGTTCCGTCGTACAGTGCGCGTTCTAACTGACGGTGATTCACTTCACCCGCCCCTTTGCTCCATTCTCCCCTTCCATCAGAAAGTGACACGTCCAGTGACCACTCTAGTTAACTGCCATCATGAGCGGTCGGTTCATGGCAGGACACGCAACGAAATGTGCCTTATCCTCGACGTTATCACTCCTGACTGTATGGGAGAATGAACATAAGGGCCATAGTACCGAAGCCCGATATCATGTTTTCGTTTCAAAGGGAAGGGCATGCTGCCTTTTCTGAATCAATGGGAGAGTGAGGCAAGGGATAGAACAGGCATACCTTCTTCGGTAAGGGTAACGTGACACTCTGAGGCGAGATACCGAAAAAACCAAGCCGTATAAGGGCTTGGTTCATATGTCAGTTTTTTAATCTAAATAGAATTAGCTTATGCTCGCCCCTGCCGTCGATGCCCCCACAGATGTGGAAGTGCCTGACTGCGCTGGCACAGCTTGCGTCTTCACAGCTGTTTCCTTCTCGGGAACGTTCCGCAAGTAGGTCAAATAATAAGCTCCAGCCACGAAGATGACGCCGCCAGCCAAATTGCCAAGCCAGACCGGAACGAAGTTCACGAAATATTCTCCCCAGCTGTAGTGGCCTTCAAATATGGCCGCCGGAATGACGAACATATTAGCCACAACGTGCTGAAATCCGATGGCAACGAATGTCATGGTCGGGAACCATATCCCCATAATTTTGCCGCTAAAGCTCTTGGCCCCGTAAGATAGCCAGACCGCCAGCGCAACAAGCCAGTTGCAGCCAATACCGGATATGAATGCTTGCAGGAAGCTGTCGTGCAGCTTATGCCCCGCCACAGCCACCGTCTTTTCCAAGTAAACCCCTGATGCCGTCAGACCGACGATATGCCCGAAGAAATACGCAACGAACAGCGCTCCTACAAAGTTGCTCAGTGTAATGACGATCAGGTTGCGCATCATTTCGCCCGTAGAAATGCGGCCTTTCATACGTGCCAATGGCACTGCCATCATGTTGCCTGTCAGCAGTTCCCCGCCTCCAAGCAGAACGAGAATGAGCCCCACCGGGAACAATGACGCTCCGATTAAGCTGTTGATGCTGCCCCATTCTTGAGGCGCATCTGCGGTTACACGAATATATAGCAAGTACCCAAGCGCAATGAACGCTCCGGCAAGAAATCCAAGGATAATCATCGCCGAGAGCGGATTTCTCGCTTTCACAACACCGGTCTCCACCGTCGCCTCTGCAATCCGCTGCGGCTTTAAATAGCCAGCCATATGAATCCCCCCTGTACACCAGTACCGATATGCCCGATTCTGTCATGTCAAGAAAATCTGCAGCCGTTCCTCTCTTTTTCGAGCATCATGTGCATGAGAAGTACCGGTTGCAAGTTCATTGTAACGAAGTGTTTCAGACGATGTTGTGCAATTTATCACAAAGATTGCTTCAAAGATGTACCATTTTATTCACAAGTCGCAACGTTGCTCCCCTATACCGAACAGGCCTGCGAGCGTATGACGCCTGCAGGCCTGTTGAACGTACTTTGTTGCCTATATTAGATGAAGGTTCCTTCGCGCTTCTCCATAATACTGCGGGCGATATGAACGCCTGCCGCCCCGGCTTGCGCCAGTCCGCGGGTCGTTCCCGCACCGTCTCCACCACAGTATAGCCCCGCGATTTCCGATTCAAACGACTGGTCCAGCTTCGGCCGGGCAGAATAGAACTTCGCCTCCACCCCATAGAACAGCGTATGTTCCGAAGCGATGCCTGGCGTTACTTTATCCAGCGCCTCCACCATCTCCACTAAACTTTTCATCGTGTTGTATGGCAAGACGAGACCCAAATCACCCGGAACCGCTTCTCTCAAGGTCGGCTCAAGGAAGCCTTCCTTGATGCGGTTGTCCGTGGAACGGCGTCCGCGCATAATGTCGCCGAATTTCTGTACAATGACGCCCCCGTTGGACAGGTCATTCGCCCGCTTGCAGATCTCTCGCGCGTACTCGTTCGGCTTGTCGAACGGCTCCGTGAACTTATGCGAGACGAGCAGCGCGAAGTTCGTATTGGCGGATCCGAGCTTCGGGTCTTTGAAGGAATGGCCATTCGCACACATAATGCCGCTATGATTCTCTACCACGACGTGTCCTGACGGATTACTGCAAAAGGTGCGGACCTGTGTCCCGACAGACGTATTGAATATGAATTTCCCTTCATATAAATGCTCGTTAATTTCACGCATAACAACATCGGATGTCTCCACGCGCACGCCGACATCCACTTGGTTGTTGAACATCTTCAGGCGGCGCTTCTTCAAGATTTCCGTCAGCCACGCCGAACCGTCACGTCCGGGGACGATTACGACCTGAGCAGCCTCATGGGTGTCTCCATTCTTCATCTCAATGCCGGTCACCACATGGCGGCCGTCCTGCTTGACGGTGACGATGTCGGCCACTTCCGCCTTGTACACCATATCAATGCGCGGGCGCAAATATTCGTATATCGATTTCATAATTTCCAAGTTCTGCTCGGTACCCAGATGGCGCACCTGCGCCCGCAGCAGCTTCAGCCCAGCTGCGTAACCTTGCTGCTCAATGCGGCGAACGGTCTCAGTCGTTGGGTCTGTAATTTCTGGTGTCGCACCATGCTCCAAATTGATGCCATCTACATATTTAATCAAGTCCAACACGTGCGAGGGCGGCAAATAATCGGTCATCCATCCCCCGAACTCGGTTGTAACGTTAAATTTACCGTCACTATAAGCTCCGGCACCACCGAACCCGTTCGTGATGGAACACGCCGGAAGGCAGCCCGCAAATTCCTTCTTGCCGGCAGCCGGCGGGCACATTTGAATCTTCTCCTCCAATATTGGGCAGCTGCGGCGGTAAATATCATGTCCTTTATCCACCAGCATCACTTTCAAATGGGGAGCCTTCAACGTCAGTTCATAGCATGTAAAAATTCCGGCCGGTCCTGCGCCAACGACAATTACATCATATTTGCTCATTGGTTCCTCCTCGATATGCGCGTTGTCTTGGTCTGATTCGTCTCTGTTCCAGAGCCCACAATGATGCGGGCAAAAAAATATCCTGTTACGTTCAGGTATGCAAAAGCACACCCATCGTAGTCAGGAATTTACGGCTCCTGGTAGAGACCCCCAGACCTTATCTCCAGGGATATACGAACAGGATAAACAAATAAGAGTCCAATCGCTCCTTGCAGTCGCTTTGCTGGCGACATGGATATTGTATCGAATTCCACCGAACAAGTCAACAGTTTATCAACCTAACGTTCGTGAATTAACCTTATAAACAGGCGGAATTCAGTTTCTAATCTTCGTTTATATGCATAAAACACGAACATTGACTCTTTTCCCTGCTTTTGCAAGCTTCTTTTCCACGACAACAGACTACTCAACTCCATCATCTCGATCTATGATAATAAATGATATTTATCACACAATCCTTGATTATAAAGAAACGGAGTGTTCTCCATGACCTTGAAGCCCGCCTCGGATTCGGACGGTCTTATTTTAGACAAACTGTACGTAACGAAAGGAAATTCAACATTGTTAGAATCACTTAGCTTAACGATACGGCCCGGCCAATGCCTGGCTGTTCAATGTAATCATATAACCGGCTCGCTAATTATAGATGTGTTAATGGACAGATCGAAGCTCTCTGCTGGACGAGCGACATGGGGCGGCCAGCCTCTGTCCGCTGCCTCCGCAACTTCCCGTATCGGCTGGATAAGGCAAACAGACGCCATTCATGAGCGGCTTTCTGCACGAGATGCGCTCACTTTCTATATGAAGCTATACGGCTCGTTCGACAAATCGCAGGTGGACCGACTGCTACAACTGGTCGGACTGCAAGAGAAGCAGCATACTTCGCTCGGCAAATACTCGATATCGGAGCAGCGGCGGTTCCATCTGGCTCGGGCCGCTATTCATCGCCCCGAGCTGATCATCCTTGAAGATCCTGAATTCCAGATGGACTTGGAGAGCAGCTATTTGCTGCGTCAATGGATTCAGGCGATGTGCGGGGAGGGGGTCTCCATCTTCATGACGGTACCGTCGTTAGAAAGCGCGTTAACGATGACGGATGATGTCATTCGCTGGACCCCGTCCGGCTTCAAGCCCGTATTGATCGAGGAGGAACAGAACGACGCAGCCATTATGGAACCGGAGGAACCGAATGCTGTCTACGACATAGATGTATCAGCTCCAGACAGCGAAGAAACGCTTTATGATCCAGCAGTGTCAGCAGCTCAGGCAGAAGAGGCTTCCGCCGCGCGGAATGAGGATCGGGGCAACGCTGAAGAGGTCTCATCGGATTCGGCGCTGGAGGACGATGCCGATACACTCGGACAACGCTGGTATCCACAGCTCTCGTTCGATAAAATTCCAGCACGTGTGGAAGATAAAATCGTGCTCATCGACCCGCTTGAAATGAATTTCATCGAGAGTCAGGATGGCACGTCACAGCTGCACGTTCATTCCGGCATGTATCCTTGCTCGATGACTCTGGCGGAATTGGAAAAGAAACTAAAGCCGTTCGGCTTCTTCCGCTGTCATCGCTCCTACCTGGTCAACCTGCAGCGGGTGCGTGAAGTCATCATTTGGTCCCGCAACAGCTATAGCTTGGTGCTGGATGATGAAAAGAAAAGCACGGTGCCGTTATCAAAGAATAAGTACGAAGAGATGAAAACCATCATGGGAATTAGTTGAACCCACTTGCTCCACTCACCCCGTGAAGTGTTCCATTCACCCTCCAAAATACGCTAGTTGCCGCCTTTATAAGGCGTCTCCTGGGCATTCGGGATATGATGAGGATGTCAAAAGGCAAGCTGCAAACGACGCTTACCGTTCGCAGCTTGCAAGCAGACGACACAGAGTACGACACTCATCATAACCATTTATATAAAGCGAGGTAACGTGACATGGAACCAATCATTGAAGTGCAGGCTTTAACGAAGGCGTTCGGCAACAAACAGGCCTTGAGACAAATCGATTTTACGATACAACGCGGAGAAATATACGGTTTTCTTGGGCCGAGCGGCTCCGGTAAGACGACGACGGTGAAAATTCTGTCTGGTCAACTGCTTCCAACTACCGGAACGGCCCGCGTATTCGGCGTTGACATTGCAAAGATGAACGAAGCCGATCGTCATCGCCACTTATCGCGAATCGGGATTCTAACCGATAACAGCACCTTGTACGACCGGCTGTCGATTCAAGACAATCTGGAGCTATTCTGCAAGCTTTACAATGTGCCATCGAGCCGCGCAAAGGAAGTATTGGAGCAGGTCAATCTCGCTAATGAACGGCAGACAACAGTCAAGACACTCTCCAAGGGCATGAAGCAGCGGGTTACACTGGCAAGAGCTCTGCTGCATAATCCGGACATTTTGTTCCTGGATGAACCGACATCGGCTCTGGACCCTACCAACACAAGACATATTCATGATGCGCTGAAAGCTCTAAACCGTGCTGGGACGACCATCTTCCTCACGACACACGATATGGAAGAAGCCGAATCGCTCTGTCATCAGGTTGCTTTCCTCCATCAAGGTCATATCGCTGCAATGGACACACCGCAAAGGTTGCGCCTAAAATATGCGGATTCGACAATAACGGTAACGACTGCCGAGGGCACCTATTCGGTGCAGCGCGATGACGAAGGCGCACGCCGTATTTACGACTGGATGACGACCGGCAAAATGGTGGCGATTCATTCGAACGAACCGACCTTAAGCGACATTTTCATCAAAGTAACAGGGGGCATATTGAAATGACACTAGCAATGAAACGTGTTTCGGCCATTATTCAAAAGGAGTGGAAGGATTCTTCCAAAAACCCGGTGCTGCTGTTAACTGCCGTAATTCCTGTCATATTCGCTTTCTTGTTCCGCAGCGAACAGAGTGTGGGGGCTTCCGTCCTCACAATGCCTATGAACATGGCCCTGAGCATTACCGGAGCTTTCGTACAGGCGATGATGGTTGCCGAAGAGAAAGAGAAGCATACGCTGCGCGTGCTCATGCTCTCTCCGGCCAAGCCGATAGAAGTGCTGCTCGGCAAGAGCGCCATCTCGGCCATTATGACAGTAAGTGCAGTCATCCTGTCCATCTTGATTGCCAATACACCGAGCATTAACCTGGTGTCTTTTTTACTCCTGCTCATCCCGAATATCGTCATGTATTTGGCGCTCGGCACCTTAATCGGATTGATGTCCCGCACGTCAATGGAAACGTCATTCCTCGGCATGCCGCTCCTGCTCATCTTCCTCATGGGACCGATGTTCGGCGCGTTGCTGAACAGCGAAGCCGTCAACATCGCAATTGGCTACTTGCCTACGGAACAAATGGCGGCAGCTTGCGACATCCTCTGGAATGGCGGCAGCTTGACTGATATTTGGAGCCATATCGGCGTTACTTTCATCTGGGCGGTTGCCTCTGTCCTATTATGCATCATTGTGTATCGTGCAAAACGTTACGACGCGTAACGAGTTCTTTCGACGCGAACATGGCGAGGAAGCGTTATTTCCCGAGAAATACGCCGAATAATGACAAAAAGCCCCGTGTGAGGACACCATTGAAGGATCCTAGCACGGGGTGTTCTTATTTAAAGGTGTTCACATTGAACCTTTTGAACATAGACGAGCGTGGCAATTGGGGTTTGGTTCTTCTTATATAAAGGTGATCTGCGATTGAGTTTAACAACCTCTTTTACAACTTTTTTTAAAATTGTTTATAATTATTTTTATAGTTTCGTGTCCACGTCACGTCCCGGACGCTTTTCGCCGCCGAACAGATCGCTCAAGCTCCATTTCCCTCGTTCAATCACCAAGTCTTCTAGGGCGAAATGCTTGATGGATTTGACGCATGGCAAAGATAACAGCTCCCCAAGCAAGGTCTCGACGTGCCAAGCCCGGGACTTCAATGTCAATTGAAGCAAGACGCATTCCATATCCAATGCGCCGACATCCGTATTCGACTGCAATCCATCTCCAGTTCCATTCCACGAATCAAGAGGCTCGACTGCCATGTCGCATACGGTTAGCCCCTGCTCCTTAAGGAGTTGCAGCACCGTACCAATATGGCTCGGCGCATCATGCACGACGAGGGCAAGATGCCGGGTCTGCGAAGACTTCGTGAAGCGCGCGAACTTTTTCTCAAGCTTATTCAGCATGAACAGACTGAAGAAAGCGGTGAATGCGGTCAAGATGGCGCCGTAATAGAAGCCTGCCCCTACAGCGAGGCCGATGGCGGCTACTACCCATAGTGAGGCTGCCGTCGTCAGCCCTGACACAGTCATCCCGGTCCGCAGAATCGTGCCTGCTCCCAAGAAGCCGATGCCGCTGATGACTTGAGCCGCAAGGCGTGCCGGGTCCATCCGGACGTTCGTCTCATAGATGAATGCCGAGAAGCCATAGCTGGAGAGCATCATAATCAAGGCCGAGCCGAGACAGACGAGTATATGCGTGCGGAAACCGGCCGCATGCTCGCCCAGTTCGCGTTCCAGCCCGATCGCGCCGCCGAGCGCTACCGCAATGATCACGCGAATCGTTAATTCCCAATAATCGATTTGCCATACTTCAGGGTGTATGGCTATCATGTCCGTCATCATATTCATCATCCTTATAAAGTTCACATGGTTTCTAGCTTATGCGGCTGCCCGGGCATTAAGAAGCTTATCCGGCCCCGAAGCACGCTTGATCACGGTGTAACAAAGGATTAACCCTGCCCGCTGCGACCATCTTCGGCCGCAACGATGACCTGAACGCCAAGGTCGCTGATTTGCCGTATCCATTCCGGAGAACAGCCTTCGTCCGTAATGATCCTAGACACCTCTTCCAACGGCGCAATACGGGCAAAGGTCGTCTTGCCGAACTTCGTATGATCGGCCAGCACGATAGCCTCTTCAGCCCGTTCCATCATCCGCTGGGAGAGGCTCGCCTCGTTCAATTCATAATCGGTGGTGCCTTCAACAAGCGACACGCCGCCGACAGAGATGAATGCCTTGTGCACGGTGAACTGCTGCAGCATCTGTTCCGTGAGCGTGCCAGACGCAGTCTGCGAGCGGCCGTCGATCTCCCCTCCGGCGAATATTATCTTGCCGCGGAATAGTTCGAGCGCCAGCAGCATGACGGGAATGGAATGGGTGATCATCGTCACGTCTGGCCGATCCTGCAAATGACGGATGAGCTCGATCGTTGTCGTTCCGTTGTCGACCATAATTGTCTCGCCCTGGCCAATCAGGGACGAAGCATATCGGCCAATAGCCCGCTTCTCTGCGGCAAGCATATGCGTACGTTGAACAAAAGGCGCCTCCCATGCCTCCATGCGAGCCTTGATGGCCCCGCCGTATACCTTCTTGAGCTTGCCCTCTTTCTCGAGCCGATCCAAGTCACGGCGAATCGTTTCGGTGGACACTTGGAGTTGATCCGCCAGCGACTGCACTTGGACGCGTTCGGTTCGGTCCAGCGTCGCAAGGATGTCTACTTTGCGCTCCTCATAGGACAAAGACATCGAGCCAGCTCCTTCTGTGTATTGTTGTGGATTGTTGTTAATTCATGTTGTTTTATGTTAATCATAGAGGGTTTCCGATAGACTGTCAATGATGAAAAAAACGCGAATCTGCCTCTTTATAATCGTATAAGGAACCCTTTAAAACAAGGAAAAATATCGTTGGCGGAACACAGCATAAAAATCGAGTTCTGGTTGTTTTTCGTAACGCCGATTGACGGTATGCGAAACTAATATAACGAAGCAAAAAGCAAAACCCGGCAGAATGAGGACCGCCGGGTTTTGTTCCGTATTAATTTGAAAACAGACGGCTGTGCAGCCCTTCGACGGCTTTCGTCGGCTTGAAGACAATGATGCGATATTCCGCTACGCCATGGGTATAGAAAGGGTCCTGGTCATCCAGACGATCAATCGCCACGTTCACGACACGCGCAAGATGATTATCCGGTATGTCAAAAAGAAGAAAGGGCTATCCCCTCGTCATCTTTGATGACTTTGCCGTTTAGTTTTGCTTGTAATCGTTCGTAATTGTAAAAGTGGATGTAGGCCTGGATGTCTTTTTCGAGCTCCTCAAAGGTATGTAGGTGTGTAAATAATACTTCTCGCATTTTAGGGTTCCCCACCAAAGATTCCATTGGACCGTTATCGATGCATCATCCAACACGGGACATACTCTGAGTCAATTTGTTGTCGTCCAAGAGCTTCTTGAAGTCCAGAGAGGTATATTGGAAACCCCGGTCGCTATGAAGCATGGGCTTGCTTCCTGGTGCTTCTTGCAAGGCCCGTTTCAATGTCTGAAATACAAGAGGATTGTTATTGGAACACCCGAATA